>CANPVF010000127.1 GCA_947581645.1 Candidatus Caribbeanibacter nitroreducens
GGATGTCCGCCTTCGAGAACAGCGTCTCGTTCCGCTCCCGCCAGATCCGCGACAGGGCGTAGGAGAAGTCCAGGGAGAACTGGTCCGTGGCCTGCAGGTTCAGGCTGGGCCTCACCTGGAACTCCCTGCCCAGCGCGGCCTCCGAGTAGATCGGGATCTGGCGCACGAAGCTCCTCCCCCGGACCTGCACGGCCTCCGAGAAGCGGACGCTTCCCGTGATCATGCCGGCCAGCATGTGGTTCAGGGAGGACGGCACCCGGAAGGGCTGGAGCGAGCCGCCCGACCCCTCGACGCTGTAGTCGTCGTAGGATTCCGGCCGGAAGCGGAAGTAGCCGTCCCGGAAGAGCAGCGAGGCGCGGTGTCCGCCCCGGAAGCTCACGCTGGGCTGGAACTCCACTTCCGCCTCGAAGGGCGACTCCAGGTCCCAGAGCTCCCTGTGGGCGAAGAACCCGCTCGACCGGAGCTGGAGTCCCACGCTCTGCAGGAAGGACCCCGGCGCGGTGAAGAAGTTGACCTCCCCCTGCCCGAAGATCTTCGCGTCGCCGATCCTCCGTATGAGGCCGCTCTCCGCCCGAAAGTCCGGGTGGACGTCCTCGAACTCGAACTGCCAGTTGAACTCCCGGCCGGTCCGCTCCATGCTGGCCGACACCAGCGGTGCGAAGCCCGGGTCCGGCCCGTCCCGCTGGCCCGTCCACGCCCCGGCCACCTGGCCGGTGAGGCTGTAGCGCCCGCCGAACCGGATCCGGGCGTCCCCGGCGGCCACGCGGTTGTACTCCGCGCCGCCCAGCGAGGAGCGATCCGTGTACAGGAGGCCCACGTTGGAGCCGCTGCCCAGGTCCTTGCTGGCCCGGACGAGGTTGAAGGCCGCCTCGTGCTCGGCGTCGCCGAAGCTCACCGGGCTCTCGTCCACGGCTCCGAGGTACCCCACGTCCACGGAGCCGAGACGACCCGTCACCTTCGCTCCGGCGATGGGATCCACCACCTGGCGGGTGTGGACCAGCCGGTTCGGCGTGTTGAAGACCTCGGTGCCCTCCAGGAAGAACGGGCGCTTCTCGGGGAAGAACAGCGCGAACCGCTCGTTGACGCGGATCTGCCCGGCGTCGGCCTCCACCTGCGAGAAGTCCGGGTTGATGGTGGCCCCGAGCACCATGTTCTGGGTGAGGCCGTAGCGGGCGTTGAGGCCCACCTGCGGCTCCGGGTCCGCGCGCCGGAAGGAGCCGTCGACGCGGTCGCCGGTCCACTTGCCGGTGACCACCGGCGTGACCTCGCGCAGGCGCCGGGGCTCCACGTCCCGCAGCCCGACCAGCGTCCCCTCCTGCTCCAGCGTGCTGCTGATGGACTCGGTCAGCGGCGCCCAGGACTGCTTGTACCCGAGGCGCCGGACCTCCCGGGCCACGTTGATGCCCCAGTTCTGCACGTCCGACTCCGGGAACCGGAGGCTCACGTAGGGAATCCGCACCTCCACCACCCAGCCCGCGTCGGTGACCCGGCCGTCGGACTGCCAGATGAAGTCCGGGTTGAAGTCCACGGGCACGCTCGGCCCGCCCCGTCCCTGGTTCAGACCCTCGATCCACAGGCCGTCCGTCTGGATGCCCCGCGGGTTCACGTAGAAGATGTAGGCCTGCTGCTGGCGGTTGTACGTGTCGAGCATCAGGCGCACCCAGTCGTCGCCGAAGATCGACTCGTCCCGCTCCGCCACCGACGAGCGGATCTCCTCCGGGCGACTGTCGTGGGCCCGGATCCCGAAGTACAGGGCCTCGTCGCCGTAGAAGACGAGCACCTCCGTGGGCTCGCTGGCCGGGATCCCCTCGGTGGGCTGATACTGGGTGAAGTCCGAGAGCACGGCGGCGCTCGACCAGACGTCCTCGTCCAGGGTGCCGTCCACCGTGATCTCCGGCGCCGCCACCCTGGGCGGTCGGACGCGGAGCTCTCCCTCGGCGCCCTCGAATACCATGGAATCTCCGGGGGCCGCCAGCGTGAGGGCGGCCAGGATCTCGATCATCACTGGTTTCTGATGTCCTCTCGGATGGTGCCGGCGGCCGTCTCGCGTGCTTCGGTCGCGTCTGCTGCCGGCGGGGATCCGGCAGCGGCGGGAACCCGTGTCGAACGGCGCCAAACTGCGCTTTCGGGCGTGGGCCGGCAAGCCGTCGCCGGGGGTCGATCGACACGCGCCGATCGGCGTGAATCCTGCTCCCTGCATGGACTGGACGAGCCGAACGACGACCGATCTGCACAGTGCCATAGAATCACGAACATCCAGCGGAGGACGACCATGCGCACGAGCAACGCCACCGCCACGTGGACGGGGAGCCTGGCCGAGGGGAACGGCGAGTTCAGCGCCGACTCCGGGGCCTTCGCCGGCGAGTACTCCTTCGGGACGCGCTTCGGCGAGGAGCACGGGACGAACCCCGAGGAGCTGATCGCCGCCGCCCACGCCTCCTGCTTCAGCATGGCCCTGGCGCTCGCCCTGGGCGAGGAGGGCTACGACCCGGAGGAGATCAGCACCGACGCCGAGTGCACCATCGGCGAGGTCGACGGCGCCCCGACCATCACCGAGGTGCGTCTCAGCACGCGCGGTCGGGTTCCGGGCATCGACGAGGACACCTTCCGCTCGGTGGCCGGGGCGGCCAAGGACGAGTGCCCCGTCTCCCGTGCCGTGGCCGGAAACCTGGAGGTCCACCTGGAGGCCGAGCTGGTGGGCTGAGCAGCGGCCTCGCTTCTCCTCCCCCCGCCGGCGGAGCGCCGGGCTACGCCAGGGGCCCCGCCGGCGGCTCGGGGTT
Organism: Candidatus Caribbeanibacter nitroreducens; assembly: GCA_947581645.1. Lineage (GTDB taxonomy): Bacteria > Gemmatimonadota > Gemmatimonadetes > Palauibacterales > Palauibacteraceae > Caribbeanibacter > Caribbeanibacter nitroreducens. The sequence continues at coordinate 2,781 of CANPVF010000127.1, forward strand.
GTCGCGCACGAAGGCTACCATGGGCCCCACGTAGTCGTCGAAGCGCGGGGGCTCGATACCGCTCCCCGACAGGAGCGCCCGTGCGCGGTCGGTGGCATAGCTCGCCGGGTGGTCGAAGTAGTCCGCCAGCGCCGGCGGGATGCCCGTGAAGCGGCGCAGACCGGGTATCATCTCCAGGGCGCCGCGCAGCAGGGAGGGCGGCACGGGAATCGACACGGGCCGCCGGCCGGCGGCACGGGCCAGCCCGTCGACCACCCGGCTCACCGTGGGTGGAGCCGGGTCGGCCAGGTGCACCGTGGCGCCGGCCGCCTGCGGTGACCGGCTCAGGCGGGTGACGGCGCGGGTCACGTAGTCGCGCGGCACCTGGTTCACGGTGGTCCGGTCCGCCCCCGGGGGCACCGGCACGACGGCCCGGCGCGGCTGCCGGAGGATCCACCGCAGCACGTGGTACGGTCCGTCGTACTTCTGCGTGTAGCCGGTGTCGCTGTCGCCCACCACGATGGACGGACGGTGGACCGTGGCCGGGAGGCCGCCCTCCATCCGCTCCCGCACCAGCGCCTCCGCCTCCATCTTCGACCGCTCGTAGGGGTTGTGGAAGGACTGCCCCTCGTCCAGCTCGTCCTCCCGGACCGTCCCCGTTCGGCGGCCGCTCACGTAGCACGTGCTCATGTGGTGGAAGCGCCGGAGCCGCCGGCAGTCGCCCGCGAAGTCCAGGACGTGCTCCGTGCCGTCGCGGTTGACCCGTGTCGCCGTGTCCGCGTCGACCTCCAGGTCGTAGACGGCGGCCAGGTGGAAGACCTCCCCGACCCGGTCCGTCAGCTGCGACCGGACCTCCGGGTCCAGCCCCAGGTCCGGACGGGTCACGTCCCCGGCGTGGAGGAGGACGCGGTCGCTGGCGGCGGCGAGCGGGGCGCGCCCCAGCTGCTCCCGGGCCAGATCCCCGTGCCGGGGCAGGACGAGGCAGTGCGCCCGGGCCCGGGGCCGGTCCCGGAGCAGTCGGGCCAGGAGGTCCGAGCCCAGGAAGCCCGGAAACCCGGTGAGGAAGAAGCGGTCGGTGGGGCCCGCCGAGGCCGGGCTCACTCGGGAATCGGCAGCCGGCGGCGAATCCGGAGCAGGAGCGTCGAGAGGCGGGCCCACGTCTCCGCGGAGACGCCCTCGGGCCCGGTCACCGGGAACCCTCTCTGCACCGCCACGGTCCGCGGGTCCGTGTACTTCAGGATCCCCGCCTCGCCGTGCCGGCGCCCGAACCCGGAAGCTCCGGTGCCGCCCATGGGGGCGTCGGCGACGCTCCACGCCGCGGCGTAGGCGTCGTTCACGTTCACCGTTCCGGCCCGGATCTCGGCCGCCAGGCGCCGCCCCCGCTCCACGTCCGCGGTCCACACGCTGGCGTTCAGGCCGTATCGGGTCTCGTTGGCCCGCTCCACCGCGTGCTCCGCGTCCCGCACCGGCTCCACCCGCGCCACGGGACCGAACGTCTCCTCGCCGTAGGCCTTCATTCCCGGTCGGACGCCGGTGAGCAGGGTGGGCTCGTGGACGAACGGGCCGATGTCGGGCCGGTGGCGACCGCCGGCCAGGATCGTGGCGCCGCCCTCCACGGCGTCCTCCACGTGCTTCCGGGTCTTCTCCAGCTGCTGTTCGGACGCCAGCGAGCCCACGTCCACCTCCCAGTCCGGGCCCACGCCCAGCCGCAGCCGCCGGGTGGCCGACACCAGGCGGTCCACGAAGGGGCGGAAGACCGGGGCCTCCACGTAGATCCGCTCCATGGAGACGCAGAGCTGACCGGCGCTGGCGAAGCAGCCACGCAGGGCCCCGTGGACGGTGCGCTCCAGGTCGGCGTCCGCCAGCACGACCATGGGGTTCTTGCCGCCGAGCTCCAGGGAGCAGGGCGTGAGCTCCTGGCCGGCGCGTCGGGCCACCTCCCGTCCGGTCTCCGTGCTCCCCGTGAACCCGACGAAGTCGGCACCGGAGATCAGCGGCGGGGCCAGCTCCTCGCCCGGCCCCGGCACCACCTGGAAGACGTCCCCCGGCACGCCGGCCTCGCGCAGCATGTCCTCGGCCCAGCGGGCGGTGCCGGCGGCCTGCACGTCCGGCTTCAGCACCACCGCGTTGCCCGCGACCAGGGCGGGCACCGCGTCGGTGACCGCCAGCGTCAGGGGGTAGTTCCACGGCGCGATGAGCCCCACGACGCCGCGGGGCGGACGGTGCTCCCGGGCGGAGGTGAGCAGAGGGGCCAGGGCCCGCCGGCGCCGGGTACGCAGGTGACGCCGGGCGCTCCGGGCGTAGTAGCGCGTGACGGCGGCGGTGTCGCCCAGCTCCTCGAAGGCGTGCCTCCGGGCCTTGCCCGTCTCCATCTGGATGAGGTCCAGGGCCTCCTCCCCGCGGTCCAGCAGGAGATCGTGGAAGCGGAGCAGCGCGTCCGTCCGCTCCCGGAGCGGCCGCGCCGCCCACGCCTCCTGCGCCCGGCGGGCCTCGAGGACGGCCCGACGCATCTCCGGGGCGCCGGCCACCGGGCGGCGCAGCTCCTCGCCGGTGGCCGGGAGGCGGATCGTGCTCACGTGAGCCAGTCGCCGTAGAGGTCGGGGCGGCGGTCGCGCCAGAAGAGGCGGCGCGCCGTGGAATCCGCGCACCGCCCGGGATCCACGTCGGTCACCACCAGGTCGTCCTCGCCGGCCGCTCCCCGGACGACGACCTGGCCCTCCGGATCGACGACGAACGACTCTCCGGCGAAGGTCATCTCCCCTTCCTCCCCGACCCGGTTGCAGAGGGCGGCGAAATAGCCGTTCTGGAAGGCCGCGGTGCGGACCTCGGCCTCGTACAGGCCCTCCGGCCACTCGCCCACCACGCCGGCCTGCGGGATGGCCACCACCTCGGCCCCGGCCACCCCGAGCGCGCGCATGTACTCCGGGTAATGGCGATCGTAGCAGATGGCCACGCCGATCCGGCCGGCCTCCGTATCGTAGACCGGCGCTCCCCGGTCGCCGGGGTCGTAGTAGTCCTGCTCGTGGAAGCCCTCGAAGTCGGTGATGTGGACCATGCGGGTGACGCCCAGCACCTCGCCGTCGGCGTCGATCACCGGGGAGCTGTCGAACCGCCGCCCCCGCTCGTCCTCCTCGTACAGGTTGAACACCACCACGGCGCCCGACTCCCGGGCCGCCGCTCCGATCCGGTCCGTCGTGGGGCCGGGCACCGGCTCCGCCGCCGAGGCCGCGTCCCCGCCCGGCTCCCGGGGGAAGAAGCGGTCCACGGCCAGCTCCGGGAAGATCACCACGTCGGCGTCCCGGCGGCCGGCGGCCCGTATGGCCTCCACGGCGCGATCCAGGTTCCGGTCACGATCGGGGGCGGCGTGCTGCTGGGCCAGGGCGATTCTCATGGGTCTCCGATCCGCGGTCGGGTGAGAGTCCGTTCGCCCCGGGAGGACCGGGACGTTGCGTACGCGGCCGCAAGGTATATATTGCTCGCCGATCACACAGTTCAGTCGTCGGAACGAGCGGAATCAGGATCCGACAGCGACCCAGTCAGACCCGACCTTCCCGTCCTTGGCGCCCTCCCCTCCCCGCCTCGCGTACCTCCCCCTCCGCCCTGCGGGAGCTGCAGCGGCGCACCGTCCCTCCCGGGACGGACGCGCGGACTCCTCGATCCCTCGCCCGCGGCCGACGTGTGACCGACACCGCCCCGAGCGGTGACGCGACGAGCATGAGAATCTTTCCCAGCAGAAGGTGAACAGCATGAGCAGCACCACGGGTACCGTGAAGTGGTTCTCGAACGAGAAGGGCTACGGCTTCATCGAGCGTGAGGGCGGGGACGACGTCTTCGTCCACCACAGCGCCATCCAGGGCGACGGGTTCAAGAGCCTGGACGAGGGCGAGGCGGTGGAGTTCGAGGTCATCCAGGGCGACAAGGGGCCGAAGGCCCAGAACGTCGTCCGCTCCGGCGGAAGCGGCGGAGGCTCCGCCAGCGGCGACAGCGCCGGTCGCAGCAGCGCCCGGGGCGGCTACCGCTAGCGCCGAACGTCGGGAGGGAGGGACCCGAACGGGGGGACGCGGCCGCGTCCCCCCGTTTTTTTTGCCCCGGGTCTCCCTCCTATCGCCCCGGCGGTCCCTCGGTCCCCACCACCAGCACGCGGGCGTCGCCCTCCAGCTCGAGGATCTCCCGCGACGGCCGGTGGACGCTCCCCGAGAGCGCGGCGGCGAGCCCCGCGGCGCCCGAGGGCCCGGCGGCCAGCGCCGGGTCGTCGCCGGCGGGATCGGCCAGGGCGCGGGCGGCGGCCCGGGACGTCCCGTCGCCGACCGCCATGAACCAGTGTGCGCCCCTGCGGAGGACGGGCCAGGCCAGCCGCGACGGCGCCCGGCACGCCAGACCGCCCATCTCCGTCCGCGGCGTCTCCTCCAGCTCCACGCGGCGTCCCCGCCGCGCGCTCCGTCGCAGACAGTCGGCGTCGGCGGCCTCCACCACGGCCACCCGCGGCCGGTCCGGCCCCAGGGCCTCCCAGAGGTGGGCCGTGACGGCGGCGGCGAAGCCCCCCACCCCGGCCTGGAGGAAGACGTGGGTCGGGCGGACGCCCGTGGGCAACTGGGCCAGCACCTCGCGGGCCAGGACCGTGTAGCCCTGCATCACCACCCGGGGCACCTCGGTGTGGCCGTCGTAGGCGGTGTCGGAGACCACGATCCGGTCCTCGTCGTCCCGCGCATCCTCGGAGACGCGGGCGAGGGCGGCGTCGTAGCCTCCGTCGACCCGGACGACCCGGGCCCCGTGCTGCGAGATGGCCTCCACCCTGGCGTCCTCCGTCCCGGCCGGTACGTACACGACGCAGTCGCATCCGAACTGCTGCGCCCCCCACGCCACCGATCGGCCGTGGTTCCCGGCCGAGGCGCACGTCACCGTGATCGCGGCGACGAGCTCCCCGTACGCTCCGGAGCGGAGCTGATCGGACGTGACGGCCAGGTCCTTTCCCGGCGAGGGACGGCGGTGCTCCCCCCGGGGACGCCCCGGGACCCGGTCCCGCCCCGTGGCCCGGCGGGAGCGGTCGGTGCCCCCCGTCGGGCTCACCGCGCCGCTCTCCAGGGCCATCCGGATTCGCGCCTCGAGGACACGGAACACGCCGTAGGCGCCTCCCAGGCTCTTGAAGCTCCCGATCCCGAAGCGCCCGGACTCGTCCTTGTACCACAGCCCCCCGAGGTCCGCCCGCTCCGCCAGCCCGGAGAGCCGGTGTAGCGGCGTCGGGGCGTAGTCGGGCCACGAGCCGATCTCCCGGTAGGCCGTCTCGTGGGCCTCGAGGCTCAGGATCCGACGCAGCTCACCGGGATAGAATCCGGACTCCACCTCCCCGTTGCGGACCACGTCGCCGGCCGGCGGGTCGAGCTCGAGAGGGGACACGGTCGCGCCGCTCCGGTCAGTCGCCGGCCAGGTAGTCGGCCGCGGCGACGGAGAGGATTCGCGCCAGGTCGATCACCGACTCCACCTCGACCCACTCCTCCTCGGCGTGGGCACCGGCGCCGCGGGGCCCCAGCACCGCCGTCTCGATCCCGGCGTCGGCCAGCAGCGCCGAGTCCATCCACGGGTTCTCCCCCACGTGCTCCGGGGTCCTCCCCAGCACACGCTCCGAGGCGTCCTCGAGGGCCCGGACCACCCCGGCGTCGCCGTCCACCTCGAAGGGGCTCCGGACGAGGAGCGTCTCCAGGCTGGCCTCGAAATCGGAGGCCTCGCGCAGGTCGTCCAGGATCGCCTCCACCTCGCCGGCCACCTGCTCCCCGGTCTCGCCGGGCACCGTGCGCCGCTCGATGCGGAGCGTGCAGCGGTCCGCGTAGGTGCTGATGCCGGTGCCTCCCCGCAGCAGCGGGGCATGCAGCGACGGCGGGCCGAGCAGCGGATGCGGATCGCGGGACCGGACCTCGCGCTCCAGCTCCTCCAGCCGTGAGAGCACCCGTCCCATGCGCATGTTGGCGTCGCGACCGACCTCGAACTGGCTGCCGTGGGCGGCCCGCCCCTCCGTCCGGACCTCCATCCAGGCGAACCCCTTGTGCGCCGTACACAGCTCGAGCCCCGTGGGCTCGGTGACGACGGCAGCGTCGGCGCTGTACTCGGTGAGCACGTCGGCCGTGCCCACGCTGCTGTGCTCCTCGTCGGCCACCGCCGCCACCACGAGCTCGCCCGGGAACGGCGCCCCGGCCCGGGCCAGGGCCTTCGCCGCCTCGATGCAGGCCGCCAGCCCTCCCTTCATGTCGTAGGCGCCGCGGCCGTAGACGCGGCCGTCCCGGAGCTCGGCCGAAAACGGGTCCTCCATATCCTCCACACCCACCGTGTCCGTGTGGGCGTTGAGCATGAAGGAGGGGCCGGCCCCCAGGTCCCCGCGGAGGCGGCCGACGACGGAGACCCGACCGGGGGTCGCCTCCCTCGTCTCCACCTCCAGCCCCGCGTCCCTGAGCTCGCCGGCCACGTGGGCGGCGACCTCCGCCTCGCCGGCCGCCCCCTCCACCAGCCGGGGATTGACCGAGTCGATCCGGACCAGGTCGCGGAGAAGACGGAGGGTGTCGTCCGGATCGACATTCGCTTCGGGATCGCTCACGGTGACGGGCGTCCTCCCGGGGATCGTCGTCGGGTGGGGGTCGCGGGCCGGCTCGGCGCTCAAAATGGAGCATGCGCCGGACGCCGCCAAGAAGACGAGAGCGGGTGTGGGGAACTTCCCCACGCTCGCCCACGGCCCGTCCCCACGCCGCTGTACGGAAACCTGCGGACAGCCCGGCCGCGGACAGCGCACGAAGTTGTGCGGTGACGGGCCGAGAACGCCCCCATCCCACAGCCAAGGGACGGCCATGCCTCCTCAGTCGACCACCCCCCGGTCCGCCCGCTCGACCTCCGTCCCGACCGAAGGTGAGACGCTCCGCACCGACCACCACACGGTCGAGGTCGTCTCCGACTCCGGCGAGGGCGCCCAGACCTGCGGACGGATCTTCGGAACCGTCTCCGCGCGGATGGGCAACGGCGTCTGGTCCGTGGAGATCATTCCCGCCGAGATCGAGCCTCCGGCCCGGACGCCCGCCGGTGCCTCCGGCAACCGCATCCGCCTGGGATCGGAGGAGGTCACCAACTGGGGCGATTACAGCGACCTGGTGGTGGCCTTCAACGAGCAGGTGCTCCTCTCCCGCCACCGTCTGGGCGTCCTGGCCGACGACGCGACGATCCTCATCGAGGAGATGTGGGCGGAAGACGACGACGAGGAGGTCCGCGAGGCGTGGGACGCCGCCATGGAGGAGCTGGCCCAAGCCGACTACCGGATCATCCGGGTCCCCATGGAGGAGGAGTGCCTGGAGGTGGTGGAGGACCCCCGCAAGGGCAAGAACATGTTCGTCCTGGGGCTCCTGGCCCACCTGTACGAGCGGGACACCGACCTCATCGAGGACGCCATCACCCGGAAGTTCGCCCACAAGGCGGACGCGATCACCGAGAGCAACATCGCGCTCCTACACCGCGGACTCGATTGGGCGGAGGAGAATCTGCCCTTCAGGATCGAGGTCCCGCCCACCGCCGACGAGGGTGAGAAGGTGGTGATGAACGGCAACCAGGCGGTGGCGCTGGGGACGGTGGCCGCCGGCTTCGAGCTGGCGTCGATGTACCCCATCACCCCGGCCTCGTCCATCTCGCACTACCTGGGGAGGATCTTCGAGGACTACGGAGGGATCCTGCACCAGGCCGAGGACGAGATCGCAGCGGCCGGCGTGGCGCTGGGAGCGTCGTTCTCCGGCAAGCCCGCCGTGACCTTCACGTCCGGGCCGGGCGTGGCCCTGAAGACGGAGTTCCTGGGCCTGGCCATCATGACGGAGACGCCGCTGGTCCTGGTGGACGTGCAGCGGGGCGGACCGAGCACCGGCCTGCCCACCCGCGTGGAGCAGTCGGACCTCCTGGCGTCCCTCTACGGCCAGCCGGGCGACGCGCCCCACGTAGTGATCGCCCCGGCCACCATCGAGGACTGCTTCCACGCCATGGTCACGGCCCGACGCATCGCGGAGACCTTCCGCGCCGTGGTCATGATCCTCTCGGACGCGAACCTGGGCCGCGGCGTCCAGCCCTTCCCCCGTCCGGAGCCGGAGGTCGCCTGGCAGGGATCGCCGCCGGATCAGAGCGCCGTGCCGGAGGACAAGCCTCCCTACGACTGGAACGAGCGCACGGGCCTGTCCCAGCGCTTCGTGCCGGGCCAGGCCGGCGGCCAGTTCTCCGCCACCGGACTCGCCCACGACGAGGAGAGCGTCGTGGCCTACGACTACGACCTCAACCAGCACGCCTCGGAGATGCGGAGCCGCAAGCTGGCCGTGCTCCAGAGCACGCTGACGCCGCCGGAGGTCCACGGCGAGGACTCCGGGGACCTCCTGGTGGTCGGCTGGGGGAGCACGAAGGGGGCCATCGAGGAGGCCGTGGACCGCGCACGGGAGGAGGGCCTCTCGGTCTCCTCGCTGCACCTGACCTTCCTCTCGCCGCTGCCCCCGGGGCTCGGCGAGATCTTCGGCCGCTTCGACCGCGTCATGACCGCCGAGATCAACTACAGCGACGACCCGGACGCCCCCTACATCACCGAGGAGAACCGGCGTCGCGGGCAGCTGGCCACCCTCCTCCGGTCCACGACGCTCGTCGACGTGGACAGCTGGAGCAGGGTGCTGACGGAGCCCCTCCGCCCCATGCAGGTGCACGGGGCGATCCGCGACCGCCTGCTCGACGAGAGCCGAGCCGCCACGACCGGAGGAAACGGATGAGAACGCAAGGATGCTCCCTGCTCCGCCGGGCGCAGGACCAGGACCGTGTCCTGGAGATGGACGACTACGAGGGCCCCCAGGCCCGCTGGTGTCCCGGGTGCGGCGATCACTCGATCCTGGCCGCCACCGAGAGGCTGCTGAAGAACGAGCAGATCGCGCCGGAGGAGACCGTGGTGGTGTCGGGCATCGGCTGCTCCGGCCGCTTCCCGCATCACATCGACACCTACGGCTTCCACGCCATCCACGGCCGGGCGCTTCCCGTGGCCACCGGCGTGAAGCTCCACCGCCCGGACCTGAACGTCTTCGCCGTCATGGGGGACGGCGACTGCATCTCCATCGGCGCGGGCCACTGGATCCACGCGACCCGGTACAACGCGGACATGGTCGCGATGATGTTCGACAACCACATCTACGGACTGACGAAGAAGCAGACGTCCCCCACCACCCCTCAGGGGTACGCCACCAACACCCAGCCCCACGGCACGTACCTCCCCCCCATGAACCCGCTGACGGCCACACTGGGCGTGAGCAACGTGTCGTTCGTGGCGCAGACCGCCGAGTGGGTGCCCCAGCACCTCAACGCCACGCTGGAGGCCGCCCACCACCACGAGGGCTTCTCCTTCGTGCGGATTCTCCAGCGCTGCCCCCACTACACCTCGGAGATGTTCCTGGACGCCGTACGGGACCCGGACCGCATCGAGCTCCTGGTGCACCCGGACGGCGTGGAGGCCGGCGGGGGGCTCTCCGAGATCTACGAGCACCGGCGCCGGCACGACCCGTCCGACCTGGACTTCGCCCGGAGGCTGGCCGAGAAGGAGGGGACGGACGCCGAGCGGATCCGGCTCGGCGTCTACTACCGGGACGAGTCCCGCCCCGTCTACGACCGGATTCGATCGGTACCGCGCCGGTCGGCGGAGGAGAGAGTGCAGACCCTGGAGGAGGAGCTGGACCGTCATGCCGTCTGACGACCGGGTGGAGCGAGCGCTGGAGGCCGTGGCCGAGGATCGGGACGTCTTCCGGTCGGCCGTGGCCGGCGCGGTGGACGAGGTCGGAGGGCTGCTGGAGAAGCAGCGCGTTCCGGCGGGCGAAGACCGGGGCCGGGACTCCTCCCTCGGCCAGCTGGCCGAGGGGCGGATCGACCCGGAGCGGTTCGCCAGCGTCCTGGAGGAGCCCGGCGGACTGGATCCCGGGGCCACGGAGCTGGTGGAGCGAGCCCACGGCGTGCTGGAGGACGTGCACCGCGCCGGACGGGATCTCTTCCGGCTGGACCTGGGGGCGGACGACGACCTCCGTGATCGTGTCGCCTCCGCCCTGGCACGGGCCGGCCGGGCCTTCGGAGCGGCACGGACGGTGGATCTGGCCCGCTCGAACCGCTTTCGGGAGGAGGTCCACGGCGACTACCTGGACCACTTCCCCCAGGCCATGTGGAACAGCGAGGAGCGCGGAGTCGCCCCTCCCATGGTGGTCCGGCTGCCCGGCGAGGCCCTGCGTCCGGCCGGACTGGCCGAGGTCGTGGACGGGAGCCTGAAGCTCGTGCTGGTGGTGGAGGGCGAGGCTCCGGCGGCTCCGCTGGTCCGCCTCATCACACCCGGTACCCTGGTCGTCCAGACGGACGATCCCGACGCCCTCGCTCCCATCCGTGAACACGACGGACCCGCCGTCGCCGCCCTCCTGCCGCAGGGAACGGAGAGGGCCGCCCGCTTCCTCCACGATCCGGCGGCGGAGGGGACGCTGGCGGCACGGCTCACCGTCGAGGGCCTGCCGGACCGGGACGACCTGCGGCCGGTGGGCCGGTGCACCCGGAGCCAGCAGGCCGAGGAGATCGGCCAGCTCAGGGCGCTGGCGGCCGACGCGGCCCCGGCGTCCGAGAACGGGGGTCCCCCGGGAGCGTCGGGAGACGAGGAGGGGGAGGATCCGGCCGACCGCCTGGCCGGCTGGCTGCTCCGCCAGTCGGGACTCGAGGACCTGGAGGGCTGACGCCGTGCGCACGATCCGCCCGCCGGAGACGCGAAGCCGGACCCGGAGGCCGCCGTGGAGCTGACGTCGATCTTCCTCCCCGCGACCATCCTCGGGGGCATCGGCCTGGTGCTGGGAACCGCCATCGCGGTGGTGAACCGCGTCTTCTGGGTCTGGGAGGACCCGCGGATCGGCGAGGCGGAGGAGATGCTCCCGGGAACCGACTGCGGCGCCTGCGGCGAGCCCGGATGCCGTGCCTTCGCCGAGGCGCTGATCGAGGGCGACGTCGACCCGGCGGACTGCACCAACATGTCCGGGGACGAGCGGGAGCACCTGGCCGCCGAGCTCGGGCTCGAGGCCGGAGAGGCGCAGGACCGGGTGGCGCGCCTCCTCTGCAAGGGCGGCTCGGACGTGGCCCCCCGGAAGGTGGGCTACGAGGGAGCCGAGAGCTGCGCCGCGGCGGTGGCCGTCACCGGCGGCGGCAAGGCCTGCCCCTGGGGCTGCGTGGGGCTGGGCGACTGCGCCGTGGCCTGCGACTTCGACGCGATCCGGATGAACCGGAACGACCTGCCGGTGGTCGACCCCGAGCTGTGCACGGCCTGCGAGGACTGCGTCGAGGCGTGCCCGCTGGACCTGTTCACGATCATGCCCACCGAGCAGAAGCTGATCGTGGAGTGCAGGAGCCTGCTCGAGGGGGACTCGGCCACCGCCGTCTGTACCGTGGCCTGCGACGCCTGCGCCCGCTGTGCGCGGGATGCGCCCGACGACCTGATCACCATGGAAGACGGGCTGGCCGTCATCGACTACGAGAAGAACGAGCTGGCGGAGCCCGGGATCACCGGGAGCTGTCCGACGGGAGCCCTGGCCTGGGTGGAGGGAGCCCAGTTCTCCGACGGAGAGCGGCAGGAGAGCGAGCGACCGCCGGAGACCCGAGCCGCGACGGAAGCGACAGGAGTGAGCTGACATGACCCCGTCCGAGAACCGCGACCGCGACCGCGCCGGCGACGAGGGTCCGCCCTTCCCGGGCGAGACCGTGGCCATGGACGGCAGCGAGGCCGTCTCCTCGGTGGAGACCGAGGCCAGCGAGGCCGCCGGCGCCTACCCCATCACCCCGGCAACGGACATGGGCGAGGGATGGTCCAGCGCCGCCGCCCGCGGAAAGAAGAACGCCTTCGGGCGCGAGCTCATCTTCTTCGAGCCGGAAGGTGAGCATGCCGCGGCCGGCGTGACGGCGGGGATGAGCATGGCCGGCCTCCGTGCGGCGAACTTCTCGGGCAGCCAGGGCATCGCGTACATGCACGAGTCCCTGTACGCCGCCGCCGGCAAGCGCCTTCCCTACGTGCTCAACATGGCCTGCCGGGCCATGACCAAGCAGGCGCTGAACATCCACGCCGGCCACGACGACTACCACGCCATCGACGACACCGGCTTCTTCCAGCTGTTCGCGAAGAACGTGCAGGAGGCGGCGGACCTGAACCTGATCGCCCACCGCATCGCGGAGCTGGCACTGAACCCGGGCGTGATGGCCCAGGACGGCTTCCTGAGCACGCACGTCATCGAGTCCCTGCGGCTTCCGGGCCCCGAGCTCGTCCGGACGTACCTGGGCGACCCGTCGGATCTCATCGACTCCCCCACCCCGGCGCAGCGGCACGTCTTCGGCGAGCAGCGCCGGAGGGTTCCGGTCCTCTACGATTTCGACTATCCGACCCTTCTCGGGTCCGTCCAGAACCAGGACGCCTACGCCCAGGGCGTGGCCGCCCAGCGACCGTTCTACTTCGACCACGTCCCGCACCTGGCGGACCGGGCCATGGAGGAGTACGCCCGCCTCACGGGCCGGCGGTACCGACGGGCCTCCGGCTACCGGCTGGAGGACGCGGACTACGTGCTCGTGGGACAGGGCACCGTGGTGGGCAACGCCGAGGCCGTGGCCGACCACCTGCGGGAGGAGCGCGGGCTGAAGGTGGGCGTACTCAACATGACCATGTTCCGCCCCTTCCCCTCGGACCGGGTGACCCGGCTCCTGCGCGGGAAGGAGGGGGTCACGGTGCTGGAGCGCCTGGACCAGCCCCTGGCCTCCGACCCGCCGCTGCTCCGCGAGATCCGCACGGCCCTCTCCAGGGGGCGTGAGAACGGCCGCGCCGACGGGGACTCCGCGCACCCCCGGTATCCGCTGCCGGCGGAGGCGGACGAGAGCCTCCTGCCCCACCCCGGGATCACCCCCATCGGCGAGGGGGAGACCCCGGAGCTCTATTCGGCGGCCTTCGGCATGGGGAGCCGGGACCTCCAGCCCGGCGACCTGGTGGCAGCGGTGGAGAACATGCTCCCCGACGGCGACGGTCGGCGCCAGTACTACCTGGGCGTCGACTTCGTCCGCGAGGACACCCGGTACCCGAAGCTGCAGGTCCAGCAGGAGGAGCTCCTGGACGACTATCCGGGCCTGAGGGAGCTCTCGCTGGACTCCGCCGGCGACCTGGACCTCATGCCCCACGACTCCGTCTCCCTCCGGATCCACTCCGTGGGCGGATGGGGCGCGATGACCACGGGCAAGAACCTGGCGATGACGGCCTTCGAGCTGGCCGGTCTGCACATCAAGGCCAACCCGAAATACGGCTCGGAGAAGAAGGGCCAGCCCACCACCTTCTACGCCACGCTCTCACCGGAGCCGGTCCGGATCAACGCCGAGCTGAAGCACGTCGACGCCGTCCTGGCGCCGGACCCGAAGGTCTTCGGCTCGTCGGACCCGCTGTACGGCCTCCAGCAGGGCGGCGCCTTCGTGATCCAGAGCGACCGGCCGCCGGCCGAGCTGTGGGCCGAGCTTCCGGACCGGGCCCGTCGGCTGATCCGCGACCGGGACATCCGGGTCTATACGCTGGACGGCTTCCAGATCGCCGCCGACGAGGCCTCGGACCCGAGCCTCCGCTACCGGATGCAGGGCGGCGCCTTCATGGGAGCCTTCTTCGCCGTCTCCCCCCTGCTGGAGAAGCAGGGGCTGGACGAGGAGGAGCTGTTCGAGGGCATCCGGGCACGGATGGAGCGGAAGTTCGGCTACCTGGGCGACGAGGTGGTGGAGGACAACGTCCGGGTCATCCGGCGGGGCTACGACGAGGTCCGGCAGGTCCCGGTGCCCGAGGACGAGCGCGAGGACGGACCCGGCCAGCACCTCCCCATGGCGGAGATCCCGCCAGAGATGCGGGTGGAGGCCGAGCCCGGCCTGGCCGACCCCGGCCGCTTCTTCGGCCAGGTCTGCTCCCTGTACGAGGGCGGCGAGGATCCGGTGGCGGACCCGTTCGCGGCCCTGAGCGCCATCCCGGCGGCGTCCAGCGCCATCAAGGACATGACGAGCATCCGGCTCGAGGTGCCGGAGTTCGTTCCGGTGAACTGCACCGGGTGCAGCAAGTGCTGGACGCAGTGTCCTGACAGCGCCATCCCCGGCCTGGTGAACACGCCGAAGGAGATCCTGGACTCCGCCATCCGGGTGGCGTCCCGCGGCGACCGCTCCCTGGACCGCCTGCGCCAGGTGTCGAAGCACCTGGCCCGGGAGATCCGGAGCGTGGTGGAGGCCACGCCGCTGGAGGACTTCGGCGAGACGGTGCGGACGGCCTACGGGAACCTGACGCCCAAGCTGGGCTGGGCCCCGGAGCGGAAGGCCGAGCTCGACCGGGACTTCGCGGCGGTCCACTCGGTCCTGGAGGACTTCCCGGTGGCGAAGACCTCTCCCTTCTGGGACGTCCCGGAGTCCCGCGAGGACGGCTCGGGCGGGCTGCTCTCCATCACCATCGACCCGGAGGCCTGCAAGGGCTGCAACATCTGCGTCGAGGTCTGCCCGGACGACGCCCTGCGGACGGTGAAGCAGGACGACGAGACGGTGGAGGAGCTGCGCCGGAACTGGGAGCTGTGGGAGGAGCTCCCGGACACCGACGACCGGTACATCAACGTGGTGGACGTCGACCGGGGGATCGGGGTGCTCCCCTCCCTCCTGCTCCAGAAGGACGTCTACCGCTCCATGGTGGGCGGGGACGGCGCCTGCATGGGCTGCGGCGAGAAGACGACCGTACATCTGGTGGTGTCGGCCATCACGGCCGCCATGCAGTCGCGGGTCGAGGACTTCGTCGAGAGGCTGGACGGCCTCATCGAGGGGCTGGACCGCGAGGCGCGGGAGATGGTCTCCGAGGACGTGGAGGTGGACCTGGCCGCGATCTCCGGAGGCGACACGGTGGACGTGGAGCTGGAGCCCGGCAAGAAGGAGCGGCTCCGGCGCATCGCCGACTCCCTGGAGGAGCTTCGGGACCTCCGCTGGCGGTACGTGGAGGGGCCCAGCGGCCGCGGCCGCGCCGCGCTCGGGATCAGCAACAGCACGGGCTGCTCCTCCGTGTGGGGCAGCACCTACCCGTACAACCCCTACCCTGTGCCCTGGGTGAACCACCTCTTCCAGGACGCCCCCTCCGTGGCCATCGGTATCTTCGAGGGCCACATGCGCGACATGGCGGACGAGTTCGCCAACGTCCGCCGGGCGGAGCTCCTCCTGGAGGACCGGTACGACCCGGCGGAGGACGGGGCCCGTCTCCGGAACCTCGACTGGCGCGACCTCACCGACGAGGAGTTCGAGCTCTGCCCGCCCATGCTCGTGGTGGGCGGCGACGGGGCGATGCTGGACATCGGCCACCAGAACCTGTCGCGGCTGCTCGCCTCCGGGAAGCCGATCCGGGTGCTGGTGCTGGACACGCAGGTCTACTCCAACACCGGCGGCCAGGCGTGCACCAGCGGCTTCCTGGGCCAGGTCTCCGACATGGCGGAGTACGGGGAGGCCCAGCACGGCAAGGAGGAGACGCGCAAGGAGCTGGGTCTGATCGCACTGGCCCACCGCGGCGCGTACGTCCTGCAGAGCTCCCAGGCCACCGCCTCCCACATGCTGGAGGGAGTGCTGAAGGGGCTCGGGAAGCGGCGACCGGCGATCTTCAACATCCACACCCCCTGCCCCGTGGAGCACGGCCTGCCGGACGAATGGGCGCCGGAGGCGGCGCGCCTGGCCCTGGAGAGCCGCGCGTTCCCCCACTTCACCTACGACCCCGACGGCGGCGACTCCATCGCCGACTGCCTGAGCCTGGAGGGCAACCCCTCGGTGGACGAGCGGTGGCCCACTTACCAGCTGGAGTACCGCGCCCCGGAGAGCGACGAGACGCGGACCCTGGAGCTGCCCATGACGATCGCCGACTGGGCGGCCACCGAGGGGCGGTTCCGGAAGCACTTCCGGGACCTGGGGACGGTCGAGCTGCCGCTCACCGACGACGGGGACGGGGCGCCGGAGGGCCCCGACGGGAAGGAGCTCGTGCTCTTCCACGAGTACGTGGACCTGGACGAGGAGGAGCGGGCCGACGTCGCCCCGTTCGTCTACTCGCTGGACGACGGGGACCGGCTCTCCCGGCTGGCCGTCTCCGAGGAGATGGTCGAGCTGGCCGAGGAGCGGCTCTCCTTCTGGTCGCAGCTGCGCGAGCTGGCGGGGCTGGAGGTGCCGGCATCCGTGCGGGACGAGATCCGCTCCGAGCTGGAGCAGGAGTTCGAGGACCGGAAGGAGGAGCTCGAGTCCGAGTTCGGCCAGGAGCTCGCGGAGTTCAAGCGCCGGTACGCCCGGAAGGTGGCGCGACGGATGGCCGAGGGGCTGGTCCGCTCTGTGGACCACGACCGGACCGTGGGCGACCTGCTCCAGGAGGCCGAGAGCACGCCCAACCTCGAGCTCATCGACTTCGATGAGGCCGGCCTGGGCGGGAACGGCGCCGGTGCCGGATCTCCCGCGGCCGGGTCGGAGTCAGCAGGCGGCGGCACGGCGACGGCGGCGGCGCCCGCCGGGACGACAGAGGGGGCCGGGGAGGCCGCCACGGCGACGGAAGAGGCGGCAGATGCGGAGGACGAGGAGGAAGCGGACGCGGCAGGAGCCGGAGAGGCCGGGGAGCAGACGATCCGCCGCGAGCCCTACATCGAGACCGCCCGGTGCACCACCTGCGACGAGTGTGTCGACATCAACGGCGACATGTTCGCCTACAACGACGACAAGCAGGCCTACATCGTGGACCCGGAGGCCGGGACGTTCCGGGAGATCGTGAAGGCGGCCGAGAAGTGCACCGCCGGCATCATCCACCCCGGTGACCCCATGGATCCGGACGAGCCGGACCTGGAGGAGTGGGTCGAGCGCGCGGAGCCGTTCCAGTGAGCCTCTTCGACCTGGACTTCGGCTCCGGCTTCAGGCACGGGGTCCATCCCCCGGACCTGAAGGACCTGACCTCCGGCGAGGCGATCCGCCGCATGCCCTTCCCGGACATGATCGTGCTGCCGCTGAAGCAGCACGCCGGCGCGCCGGCGCGTCCGCTGGTGAAGAAGGGCGATCGGGTGCAGCGCGGGGACAGGGTCGGCGAGGCCCAGGGCTTCATCTCCTCGCCGATCCACGCCTCCGCCGCGGGCACGGTTCGCGACATCCGCCGGTGGCCCCACCCCGACGGGTCGATGCAGAAGGCGGTGATCCTGGACGTCGACCCTCACGACCCGCAGGTGCCCCGGCCGCGGATCGTCCCCGAGTGGAGCGAGCTGGAGGCCGGCCAGGTGGCCGGCGCCGTGAGGGACGCCGGCGTGGTGGGGCTGGGCGGGGCGGCCTTCCCCACCCACGTCAAGCTCTCGCCCCCGGAGGACGCCGAGATCGACACGATCATCGCCAACGGGGCCGAGTGCGAGCCGTACCTCACCGGCGACCACCGGACCATGGTCGAGCACCCGGAGCGAGTGCACTTCGGCCTCCGGGTCATGATGCACGCCCTGGACGTGGAGCGTGCGGTGATCGGCGTGGAGGAGAACAAGCCGGACGCCATCGAGGCGCTCCGCCGCACGATCCCCGACGACCTGGACATCTCGGTCGTGTCCCTCCGGGCCAAGTACCCGCAGGGTGCCGAGAAGATGATGATCAAGTCGATCCTGGGGCGCGAGGTGCCCTCCGGCGGCCTCCCGCTGGAGGTGGGGGTGGTGGTTCAGAACGTGGGGTCCATCTCCACCATCGCCCGGGTCTTCGAGAGCGGGTACCCGCTGGTCGAGCGCATCGTCACGATCACCGGCCCGGGGGTACGGCGTCCCTCCAACCTCACGATGCCCGTGGGCACCCGCATCGCCGACGCCATCGAGTTCTGCGGCGGCCTCACGGAGGACGCCGAGCGGGTGGTCTTCGGCGGTCCGATGATGGGAAACGCCCAGGCCGACCTCGACACGCCGATCCTCAAGGGCACGACGGGCATCGTCGTCCTCACGGAAGCGACCGCCGCCACCGGCCCGCAGTATCCCTGCATCCGTTGCGGCCGGTGTCTCCAGGCGTGTCCCGTCTTCCTCGATCCCGCCGACCTGGGCCAGCTCGCCCGGGCCGGCCAGTTCGAGGAGATGACGGAGCTCGACCTGGACGACTGCATGCTGTGCGGAAGCTGCGCCTACGTCTGTCCGTCGAACATCCCGCTCACCCAGCTCATCGCCGCGGGCAAGAACCAGGTCCGCCGTCTCCGTCGCCTCGCGCAGGAAACCGAGGACGGGGAGGCGACGGACGAGGGTGAGTCCGCGGACGGGAGCCCGGAGAAGGACGCGGCGTGAGCCGGGGCGGAGGCGGACCCGGGCCCGCCGGGCGAGAGGCCGATCTCCGGATCGCCCCCTCGCCGCACATCCGGTCGCCGGACTCCACCCCCCGGATCATGTGGACCGTGGTGGCCACCCTGGTGCCCGTGGTGGCCGCCGCCGTCTGGTTCTTCGGCGTCGCCGCCCTCCTGGTGACCGGAGCCGCCACGTTCGGGGCCGTGGCCACCGAGTGGGCCTTCGACGGTCGAGACGCCGTCTCCGACGGGTCGGGCGTCATCACCGGCGTCCTCCTGGGGCTCACCCTCCCGGCCGGCATCCCGCTGTGGATGGCGGCCCTGGGAGGCGCCTTCGGGATGGGATTCGGCAAGCTGATCTTCGGCGGCCTGGGTCAGAACGTCTTCAACCCGGCGCTGCTGGGCCGGGCGTTCCTCCAGGCTTCATTTCCGACGGCCATCACCACCTGGCCGGCCGTCGAGGCCGGCCGGGCCACTTTCTACCAGTCGAACCTGGCCCTCCCCTTCCTGCAGGCTCCCGAGATGGACGCGGCCACCGCGGCGACGCCCCTGGGGCTGATGAAGTTCGAAGGGGAGACCACCGAGCTCTGGCGCCTGCTCCTGGGCAACACCGGGGGCTCGCTGGGTGAGACGGCCGGCCTGGTCATTCTGATCTGCGGCGGCTACCTGGCGCTCAGGAACTACCTGGACTGGCGCATCCCCGTGAGCATCTTCGCCACGGTCGCCGCCCTGTCCGGGGTGCTCCACCTGATCGACCCCGCCGCCTATCCCGGCCCGCTGTTCATGATCTTCTCCGGCGGGCTCATCCTGGGCGCCGTGTACATGGCCACCGACATGGTCACCTCGCCGGTGACGGCGGCCGGCGCCTGGCTGTTCGGGATCGGAATCGGCGTGATCACGGTGCTCGTCCGCCTCTGGGGCGGACTTCCCGAGGGGATCATGTACGCCATCCTGTTCATGAACGCCCTGGTCCCCTTCCTGGACCGGGTCACCCTGCCGGCTCCCTTCGGCGCCGGAGCCGGAGGAGCGGCGGGAGGGGGGTCGGGATGAGCGAGCGCGACCTGCCCATGGACGAGGGAGGCGGAGATGGCGGGGCCGGCCCGGCTCCCGGGAAGCGCCAGCCGTCCCCCTGGCAGCTGATCGGCACCCTCGGGGGCGCCGCCGTGCTGGCCGGATTCGCCATCGTCCTCGTCTACCAGTGGGCGCACCCGCAGATCCTGGCGCACCGGGCGGACCGCCTCCGCTCGGCCGTCCAGCAGGTGCTCGGCGATCCGGACAGCTACCGGCCCATGTACGTCGTGGACGACGAGCTTCGGGACACCCTCCCCGCAGGCGCCGACTCGGCGGACGCGGCGACCGTGTACGCCGGCTTCCACGAAGGACGCCTGGCGGGATTCGCCGTCCCCGGCGAGAAGCCGGGCTACCAGGACGTCGTGCGCCTGATCTTCGGCTACGATCCCCGCGAGGACCGGGTCATCGGGATGACGGTCCTCCAGAGCAAGGAGACGCCGGGGCTCGGCGCCAAGATTACGTCCGACAGCAGCTTCATCGGCGAGTTCGAGGGCATCGAGCCGCCGCTGGTGGGCGTGAAGGAGGACGGCGACGGTCCGCACGAGGTGGACATGATCACCGGCGCCACGATCTCCTCGGAGGCCGTGATCGAGATCATCAACGAGCGCCTCGGCGCAGTGGGCGACGCGCTCCGCGACGGGGCGTCCGGCGTGGCGCCGGCGTCGGCCGCCGGCCGGGGAGAGACGGCGCGGGACGGGGGCGCCGGAGACGCCGACGCGGGAGGCTCCCCATGAGCCCGGCCACCGAGAAGACGCCGAGCGCCGTCTTCCTGCGCGGAATCTGGGAGGAGAACCCGGTCCTGATCCAGCTGCTGGGCCTGTGCCCCGCCCTGGCGGTGACCAACACGGTGGAGAACGCCATCGCCATGAGCGTGGCCACGACCTTCGTGCTCGTGGGATCCAGCAGCATCGTCTCCCTCATCAAGCGCTGGGTCCCCGCGCAGGTCCGGATCTCCACCTACATCATGATCATCGCCACCTTCGTGACCATCGTGGACCTGTCCATGGGCGCGGTGGCGCCGGGGGCCTCCCGCGCGCTCGGGGCCTTCGTGCCGCTCATCGTGGTGAACTGCATGATCCTCGGCCGCCAGGAGGCATTCGCCTCGAAGAACCCGCTGGGCTTCTCGGTGCTGGACGCCCTGGGCGTCTCGGCCGGTTTCTGGATCGCCCTCCTCATCCTGGGCGGCGTACGGGAGCTGCTCGGAGCCGGGACCCTGCTGGGCGTCCAGGTGATGCCCGTCGCCTGGGAGCCGTGGGTGATCATGATCCTCCCGCCCGGCGGCTTCCTGACCCTGGGCGTCGTCCTGCTGCTCATGGGCTGGTGGACGGAGCGCGGCGAGGAAACCGAGGAGGCCGTGCAGCCACGGCGCTGGCCGCAGGGCGTGAGGACCGAGCAGCCGGCCGGGCGCGTCCGGGCCGGATCCGGCGGCAGCGACGGGACGGACCGCACCGGCGGGAGGCACTGATGGAGAACCTGGCCTACGTCTTCTTCTCGGCCGCACTGATCAACAACTTCGTGCTGGCCTACTTCGTGGGCCTGTGCCCGTTCTTCGGGGTGTCCAACCGGGTGTCCACGGCCATCCGCATGGGCGGCGCCGTGGTCTTCGTCATGACGCTGACGTCCCTGGCCGTCTCGTTCCTGAACGCCTACGTGCTGCCGGCGGCGCCCTACCTCCGGCTCATCTCCTACATCGTGGTCATCGCCTCGCTGGTTCAGATCGTGGAGATCACGATCAAGAAGGTGAGCCCCACGCTCTTCCGGCAGCTGGGCGTCTTCCTGCCGCTGATCACCACGAACTGTGCGATCCTGTATCTGGCCCTCTTCCAGCACGCCCGGGGATACGACTTCCTGGAAGGGCTGTTCTTCGCCCTGGGCGCCGGCGCCGGGTTCACCCTGGCCCTCTTTCTCATGGCTTCGCTCCGGGAGCGGGCGGAGCTGGCGGACGTTCCGTCGGCGGCCAGGAGCATGGGGCTGGCCATGATCATCGCCGCCAGCCTGTCCATGGCCTTCATGGGCTTCGCCGGCCTCTTCAGCTCGTGAGGTGACCATGATCATCGAGACGCTGGTGGCGGCCTTCGGGCTCTCGGTGCTGGGAGGGATCTATCTGACCCTGGCGCCGGCCGACCGGGAGGCCGGCGACTGCGCGAGCTGCTCCCTCGAGGAGGACCCGACCCTGTGCGGCGGGTGCGGGCTGCCGGAGACCCCGCCGCTGGACGCGGAGGGCGCGCCCGGAGATCCGGGCGCGATCGACGCATGGAAAGACGACGGATGGAGAGGAGAAGGACCATGAGCAGGACCGAACGAGACTGGCCGCGGCGGAGCGTCTCCGAGTCGGACGACGTAGACGCGAACGGCCACCGGGGCGGGCCCCACGGGCTCTCCCGCCGCGACTTCGTGGCTGCGAGCCTCGGCGCCTTCGCCGTGGCCGCCCTCGCCCCCACCGCCCTCGGCCGACGGCGGCGGCGCCTGGTGCGCCGCTCGATCCCGGTGATGGGTACGGTGGCGGAGATCGCGGTGGTGGCCGACGGCGACCGGGATCGGTCCCGGGCCGCCATCGACGCCGCCTTCGCCGAGCTCCGCCGGGTGGACCGCACGATGACGCGCTACAGCGACCGGTCCGACGTGGGCCGCGCCAACCTGCACGCCTCGAGCCGGCCGGTGAGCGTGGAGCCGGCGACGGCGCACGTGATCCGACGGGCGCTCGCCTGGGCCCGGGCCAGCGACGGCGTCTTCGACCCGTGCCTGGCCGGTGCCGTGGCCCTGTGGGACGTGAAGCACCGCTCCGAGCCCCCTCCGCCGGAGCGGGTCCGCCACTGGGCGGACCGGGGGCTGTACCGCGACCTCGAGCTCGACCGCTCCGGGGATCGCGCGCGCGTCCGTTACGCCGACCCCGACGTCGGACTGGACCTGGGCGGCATCGCCAAGGGATACGCCGTGGACCGCGCCGTTCGGGCGCTCCGCGACCACGGCGTCCGCGACGCCCTGGTCAACGCCGGCGGCGACCTGTACGCCCTGGGCCGCTCGCCGGACGGCGACGCGTGGAAGATCGGCGTCCGCTCGCCGGCGGATCCCTCCCGCATCGTCAGCACGGTCCGTCTCCGCGACCGCGGCGTCGCCACGTCGGGCGACTACGAGCAGTATTTCGCCCACGGCGGCCGTCGCTACCACCACCTGCTCGACCCACGGACCGGGACGCCGCGCCGGACCCGGATCCACAGCACCACCGTGAGCGCAGAGAGCTGCCTCGACGCCGACGCCGCGGCCACCGCGGCCTTCGGCGCGGACCCGGCGGACGCCCGGCGTCTGCTGGCCACGGTCGACCCCGGGGCCGACCTGATCCGCCCCGGGAATCACCCAAAGGAGGTCCCGTCATGAAGACGCACGTAGCCTACTGCTCCGCCCGCGACCAGCAGGTCCGGGTCGTCTACAAGGAGGAGATGCCGGAGGACGTCCGGCCCTCCCCGCACGACGACGTGGGCGTGGTGTGCCTCGCCCACGGGGAGGAGTGCACCGGGGACATGTGTCCGCTCTTCGACGTCCCCACGGAGAAGATGAGGAAGTGGCTGGAGGAGCACCGGGAGGAGGGCGAGTCCGCCTTCGTCATCCGGCCGTGACCTCGGGGCATCCTCACAGACATCGCCGTACCGGACGCCCCGTGGCGGCCGCCCGGGGAGGTGCGCCCGGGTCCGGGACCCTGTTCAGCGGCTGGACCAGTGGATGTGGACGATCCGCCATCCCTGCTGTCCGCGCTCCATGACCAGGGTCTCGGTGCCGCGGCCGTCGATCTCCTCGCCCCGGAAGGTGCCGGTGGTGCGGTACTCCGCCAGGTAGAGCGCCATGTCGCTCCCCGGAATCCGGACGCGCTCGGAGAGCACCTCCCGGTCGGTGCCCCGCGAGAACTCGATGTCGACCCCCAGGTGACCCGCCCGGTACTCGGCGCGGGTCTCGGCGTGTCCGCTCTCGTAGACGCGGACGTCCTCGGCGAGCAGCTCGAGCACCCGGGCCGAGTCGCCGGAGGCCAGGGACCGGTGCAGCTGGCTCGCCACGCGCCGCACGGCCTCTTCGTCCGTGGGCGGTGTCTCCTGGCCACTCGCCCCGAACGGCCAGGCGGTGAGCAGGACGACCCCGCAGGCGACGAGCGTCGCGCGCCGCAGCGGGACGGGCAGCAACAGGTTCGGCGAGCGATGCACGGGCGAACCTCCGGCTCCGGATGAGCGGCTCGGGCGCGAACGGGTGGCGGATTCTCGAACGTCTCCGCGGAGACGCCGCCGGACAAACTGCTCGCTACTCGCCCCCGATGTCCACCTTCCGGAGCCGGTTGGCGTTGGTGACGACGGTCACCGAGCTGAAGGCCATGGCGGCCTCGGCGATGGCCGGGTGCAGGAAGCCGAGCACGGCGACGGGGATGGCCACGACGTTATAGGCGTAGGCCCAGAACAGGTTCTGGCGGATCTTCCGGAAGGTGGCCCGCGACAGCCGGACCGCCCGCACCACGGCGGAGAGGTTTCCTTCCACCAGGGTGACGTCGGCGGACTCGATGGCGATGTCGGTGCCGGTGCCGATGGCCACGCCCACGTCGGCCTGCTTGAGCGCCGGCGCGTCGTTGATGCCGTCGCCCACCATGGCCACCCGCCTGCCCTCGTCCTGGAGCCGTCGCACCTCGTCCACCTTCTCGTCGGGGAGCACCTCGGCCAGGACCCGGTCGATGCCAACCTGCTGAGCGATGGCCCGTGCGGTGCGCTCGTTGTCGCCGGTGACCATGGCGGTCTCGAGCCCGAACTCCTTCAGCCGGGCCACGGCGTCGGCGGAGTCCTCCTTGAGCTCATCGGCCACCGCCACGATGCCGGCCAGCTCACCGTTCACGGCCACGTACATGGCCGTCTTCGCCTCCTCCTCCAGCTCCCGGAGGCGGCCGGCCAGCCCGGAGGCGTCCACGTCCTCCTCCCGCATGAACCGCTCGCTCCCGACCAGGATCTCGCGCCCGTCCACGCGGGCCCGCACGCCCCGCCCCGTCACGGCCTCGAAATCGCTGACGTCGAAGAGCTCCAGGTCGCGGTCGCGGGCCCGCTCCACCATGGCCTGGCCCAGGGGATGCTCGGAACCGGACTCGGCGCTGGCGGCGTGCCGGAGCAGCGAGGCCCCGTCCCAGCCTTCCGCCGGGACGAGATCGGTGACACCGGGCTCCCCGCGGGTGATCGTCCCGGTCTTGTCCAGGACGATGGTGTCGATCTCCCGCAGAGTCTGGATCGCCTCGCCGGTCCGTATGAGGACTCCGTTCTCGGCGCCCATGCCGGTGCCCACCATGAGCGCCGTCGGCGTGGCCAGGCCCAGGGCGCAGGGGCAGGCGATCACGAGCACGGCCACCGCCGCGAAGACGGCCAGCGACAGGGTCCCCAGCGTCGGATCGACCCAGGGCAGGAAACCGGACGCCCAGACGGCCACGTCGCGGAACGCGCCGGGGAAGAGGAGCCACGCGGCGAAGGTCGCCGCCGCGATCCCGAGGATCGTCGGCACGAAGACGGCGGTGACCCGGTCGGCGAACTCCTGGATCGGAACCTTGGTGGCCTGGGCTTCCTCCACCATCCGGATCACGTTGGAGAGGAAGGTGTCCTCGCCGACGCCGGTGGCCCGGACCTCCAGCACGCCTTCCTTGTTCACCGTGGAGCCGATGACCTCGTCCCCCTCCGTCTTCTCCACGGGCATGGACTCGCCCGTGGCCAGGGACTCGTCCACCGAGCTGTGGCCGTCCACGACCACGCCGTCGGTGGGGATCTTCTCCCCCGGGCGAACCCGCATCACGTCCCCGACCTCCACGTCCTCCAGGGGCACCTCGACTTCCTCGCCGTCGCGGAGGACGGTGGCGGTGTTCGCCTCGAGCGAGAGGAGCTTCTGGATGGCCGAGGAGGCCCGTCCCCGCGCCCTGTTCTCCACGTAGCGGCCGGTGAGGTGGAAGGCCATGATCATGGCCGCCACCCCGGAGTAGTTGAGCAGCCGGGGGGCGACGCCCAGGTCGTGGGCCACGGTCACGAACCCGGTGACGAAGGCCGCGGAGCTGCCCAGGGCGATGAGGGAGTCCATGTTCGGGTTCCAGTTCAGCAGGCTCCGGAAGCCCCCGGTGAGGGTCTCCCGGCCCCAGATCAGGAGCACCGGCGCGGCCAGGAGGATCATGCCCGCGTCGTAGGCCAGGGCCGACGGCCACTTCACGTGGGTGATCATCTCGGGCACCATCCACGCGATGATCGGCGCCGTGAGCCCCCAGGCCCACCACATCTTGCGCCGCGACTCCTCGACCTTCCGCTGGTCCTCCTCCAGCTTCCGCCGCTCGCGATCCGCGCGCCTCTCCGTGGACTCCGACGTGTCCAGCTCGTAGCCGGCCTCGGAGACGGCCTCCCGCAGACGCTCCACGGGCACCGACTCCCGGTCGTAGTCCACCGACGCGG
>CANPVF010000128.1 GCA_947581645.1 Candidatus Caribbeanibacter nitroreducens
GACGCCACCGCCGCCCTGCGGAGGGAGGCCACGGCCTCGCCGGGCGCGCGCTCCAGGAGCCCCTCCACCGCCAGCCGGAGCTCGTCGGCCGTCCGCCGCCGGTCCGTGGAGAGGCGCCAGCACTCGACGGGCTCGAGCCCGCGGAAGAGCCCGACCACGGTCTCGGTATTCCCGACGTCGACGGCGAGGCGCGTCACCATTCCGGCACCCGGACGGTGGCGGAGTGGAGGCGACGGAGCGCGCCACGATCCGGGCGGAACAGGAGCGCGCCGTCGGGGGCGACTCCCACGCACACGCCGTCGAGGAACTCGTCCTCGTCGTCGGGCTGGACGTCCACGCGACGGTCCCGGAGCCAATCGTAGCGGTCCAGCAGGTCGAGGGAGGGCTCGTCCAGGCTCTTCGGCGGGTCCACGAGCCGCTTCTCGAGGCCCCGGAGCACGGCGTCCGCCACGTCGATCAGCGGGACCTCCTCCCCCAGCACCTCCTGCATGGACGTGGCCCCGCCCCGGAGCTCCTCCGGGAACGCCTCTTCCGGGGTCTCCACGTTGATGCCCGTGCCCACGATCAGGTGCCGGGGCGTGTCCTCCTCCCAGGTCGCCTCGCTCAGTACGCCGCCGAACTTCCGGTCATCGGCGATCAGGTCGTTCGGCCACTTGACCGCCGGGTCCAGGCCCTCGAAGTCGGCGTCCAGCTCGGCGGCGATCCCCAGGCCGGCCACCAGCTGGAGGAGCACCGGGTTGTCGATCCGGTCCGGGCGGAAGATCACGCTCATGTAGACGCCCGTGTCGGGCGGCGAGTGCCACGTCCGTCCCGCCCTGCCCCGGCCCCGGGTCTGCTCCCGGGCCAGGACGACGGTGCCGGCCGGCGCGTCGGACTCCGCCAGCTCGCCGGCGCGCTCGTTGGTCGAGTCGACGCTGCCGTACAGGTGCACGGCCTCCCGGCTCCAGCGCTCCCGGAGCTCATCGACTCCAAGTCCCGCCCAGTGTTCGGCTTCGTCTGTCATCATTCCTCCACCTGCTCGAGGAGCAAGGAAAGATCCAGGGCCGGCGCCGAGTGCGTCAGCCGCCCCACGGAGATCAGGTCCACGCCGGTCTCGGCCACGGCCGGGGCCGACTCCAGGTCCACCCCGCCGGAGGCCTCCAGCTCCGGACGCGGGCCGTCGACGCCGCGAACGAGCTGCACCGCCGAGCGGAGCTCCGACAGCGACATGTTGTCCAGGAGCACCCGGTCCGGCCCCGCCGGGAGGGCCTCCCGCAGCTCGCCCACCGACTCCACCTCCACCTCCACGGCCAGTCCCTCGTCGTCGGCCCGGCCCCGGACGGCCTCGACCGCGGCCCGGACGCCGCCGGCCGCCCGGATGTGATTTTCCTTCAGGAGGACCATGTCGTACAGGCCCATCCGGTGGTTGACGGCACCGCCGGCCCGGGTGGCGGCCTTCTCGAGGCGTCTCCAGCCCGGCGTGGTCTTCCGGGTGTCGGTGATCCGGCACGGGGTGTGATCCACCGCCCGGACGAAGGTGCGCGTTCGGGTGGCCACGCCCGAGAGGTGGGAGAGAAAGTTCAGGGCCGTCCGCTCGCCGGTGAGGATCGGCCGCAGCGGGCCCGCCACCCGACAGGCCACTCCGCCCTCCTCCACCTCGCCGCCGTCCTCCACGGCCGCCTCCACCTCCACCTTCTCCGACAGCGACCGGAAGACCCGCTCCACCAGGCCGATTCCCGCGATCACGCCGGTACGGCGGCTGACGATCCGTGCGCGGCCCCGGGTCCCCTCGGGCACGGACCACGAGGTGGTGCGGTCGCCGTCGCCCACGTCCTCCGCCAGCGCATCGCGGACCAGCCCCTCCGCCGCGTCTCCGGCGCCCCGTTCGCCGCCGGTCACGCCCGGGCCTCCAGCGGTGGCCTCCTCATCCGCGCAGCCCGGGCCACAGCCATGCCGCCAGCAGGTAGCCGCCGCCCACGATCCAGCAGTAGTAGGCGAAGCGGTGGAAGCTGCCGGCCTCGAGGGCTCGGACGAAGAGGTGGATCGCCAGCACGCCGCTCACGGCGGCTGCCGCGAACCCTACGGCCAGCTCCGGGGCCAGCGACCGCACCAGTCCCATCTGACCCGGGCCCATCTGGAGGAGCGCCGCGCCGCCCACCGCCGGCACCGAGAGCAGGAAGGAGAACTCGGCCATGCGCGCCGGCTCCACGCCGCGCCAGACGCCTGCGGCCACGGTGGAGCCCGAGCGGGAGATGCCCGGCATGATGGCGGCGGCCTGGGCGAACCCGATCCAGAGGGCTCCGCCCACCCCCGGGCGCTCCTCCCTCGCGGTGCCGGCGGTCCGCCGGATGGAGGCCACCAGCAGGCCCGTGACCAGCAGGAGACCGGCCGCCACGACGGGCCGCTCGAAGGTGGCCTCGATGGGCTCCCGGAGCCACAGGCCCACGACGCCGGCCGGGACCGACGCCAGCGCGAGCAGGCCGACGTACCCCCACGCCTCCGAGTCGCCCCGGGCGATCCCGACGGTGAGCTCGACCACCCGCCGCCGGTACACCCACAGCACCGCCACCAGCGTGGCCAGGTGGACGGCCGCCTCGTAGACGACGCCCGGCGACCGGACGCCCAGGAGAGCCTGCCCCAGCACGAGGTGCGCGCTGCTGGAAACCGGCAGGAACTCCGTCACGCCCTGCACCACGCCGAGGATCGCCGCCTCCCACCAGCTCATCCTCGCGCGTCGTCCCCGTCGGCTCCGACGACACGCCGGTAGAAACTCTCGTACATGGGAACCACCCGGCCGGCGGAGAACTCGTCCACGGCCCGGTTCCGGGCCGCGCTCGAGGTGCGTTCCCACAGCTCGTCGTCGGTCAGGTACTCGAGGGCGCTCCGGGACATGGCCCGCACGTCGCCCACCGGGTGCAGGCTCCCGGTGACGCCGTCCTCCACCACCTCGGAGAGCCCGCTCCCGGAGGTCCCGACCACGGGCACGCCGCAGGCGTGGGCCTCCAGGGCCACGAGCCCGAAGGACTCCTCCTCGCTGGGGAGGAGGAAGAGGTCGGCGCAGGAGAGCAGCTCCGACACGGATTCCAGCTTCCCCAGGAAGACCACGTCGTCGTCCACGCCCAGCTCCTCGGCCGTGCGCCGCGCGATCTCCCGCTCCGGCCCGTCGCCGATGAGGATCAGGCGGGAGGCCAGCTCGCTCCGGACCCCGGCGAAGACGCGGACCACGTCCGCCATCCTCTTGACCGGTCGGAAGTTGGAGATGTGGAAGAGGAGCTTCTCGCCCTCCGGGGCCAGCGACTCCCGGTGGCAGCCCTCCTCGTCCCGGTGGTAGGTGTCGGGGTCGATGAAGTTCGGGATGACCTCGATCTCGCTCCCCGGACAGTCGAAGGCCTCCTCGGTCTCCTCCTTCAGGTACTCGGAGACCGCCGTCAGGGCGTCCGAGTGGGAGATCGAGAACTCGGTGATGGTCCGGAAGCTCGGGTCCTGCCCCACGAGCGTGATGTCGGTCCCGTGGAGGGTGGTGATGATCTTCACGTCCTTCCCCTCGTCCCGGAGCATCTCCCGGGCGACCCACGCGCTGGTGGCGTGGGGGATGGCGTAGTGGACGTGGAGCAGGTCCAGGCTCCGCTCCCGGGCCACCGAATGCATGGTGACGGCCAGCGCCAGGGAGTACGGCGGGAACTCGAAGAGGGGGTACCGGTTGACCTCCACCTCGTGGAAGTACACGCCCTCCCGGAAGCCCGGCAGGCGGAACGGCTGCGCGTACGAGATGAAGTGGACCTCGTGGCCCCGCTCGGCCAGCTCCAGGCCCAGCTCCGTGGCCACGGCCCCGGAGCCGCCGTAGGTGGGGTAGCAGGTGATGCCGATCTTCATCCCGCTGCCGCTCCTCCCTCCTCCGACGCCTCGGGTTCCCGGCGGCCGGCTCCGGGAGACGCTCCCCCGGCGTGCCGCTCCCAGTCGTTGACGATGCGATCTGCAAGTTGCTCCACCGGCTCGGCGGCGTCCAGCCGAACGGTGTGGTCCTCCGGCACCTGGTGCCGGAACCAGGTGCGCTGACTGCGGGCGTACTGCCACGTGTCGCGTGCGATGCGCTCCACCGCCTCCTCCCGGTCGATCTCGCCGTCCAGCAGGCGGGCCACGTCCCGGTATCCCAGGGCGTCCAGGGCCGGAGAGTCCGGTCCGTGGCCCGCCTGCCGGAGCGCGCGCACCTCCTCGGTCCAGCCTTTCGCCAGCAGCTGGCGGGTGCGGCGCTCGATGCGCTCCCGGTGCGGCCCGGTGGCCAGCTCCAGCACGTAGATCCGGGCCCCCAGGGGTGGCGCCTCCGGCTCCCCGTGGTCGTGCCACCAGCTCAGGGGACGGCCCGACAGGAGGGCGAGCTCCAGGGTCCGGCTGGCGCGCTGCGGGTCCAGCGGGTCCATCCGCTCCGCCAGCGCCGGGTCGAGGCGGCGGGCCCAGCGGAGGAGCAGATCGTCCGGCCTCTCGTCCATCCAGGCCCGGAGCTCCCCCCGCCGCTCGTCGTCCATCTCCGGCTCCTCGAAGACGGGGTCGGTGAGCGCCTTGAGGAAGAATCCGGTCCCCCCGGCGAGGATCGGCACCCGTCCGCGCCCCCGGATCTCCCTGATCCATTCACGGGCGCGGCGGGCGAAGCGTCCGGCGCCGTATCGCTGACCGGGAGAGAGAAAGGCGACGCCGTGGTGGGGGATCTCCTGCCGCAGCTCCGCCGGGGGCGCGGCGGTACCGACCTCCATGCCGCGATACGCCTGACGGCTGTCCACGGAAATGATCTCTCCGTCCAGCCGCCGGGCCACCTCGGCCGCCAGGGACGTCTTCCCGGTGGCCGTGGGGCCGACGACGGCCAGGGCCCGCGGGGGCTCCCGCTCGTCGCTCACGAGCGGCCGAACCGCCTCTCCAGCTCCTCCAGGGTGAGGCGGACGACCGTGGGCCGCCCGTGCACGTCGTGCCCCGGGAGCTCCGTGGCGAAGAGCCGGTCGAACAGCTCCGCCATCTCCTCCTGGGAGAGCGGCTGGCCGGCCTTGATGGCCCCCTGGCAGGCCATGCTCTTGGCGATCTTCTCGTGCTGGTTCCGGGCCGAGTTCACCAGCTCCGAGCCCTCCGTCAGCTCGCGAATCATGTCCCGGAAGCAGCCCTCGGCGTCGAAGTACGGGTGGGGCTGCGGGCTCGCGTGCACGATGACCGTACGGTCGCCGAAGGGCTCGACCTCGAAGCCCACCTGCTCCAGCAGCCCCGACAGCTCCTCGACGGCCTGGTACTCCGCCGGCGAGAGGCGGAGCGTCAGGGGAAAGAGGAGCCGCTGGGAGGCCTCGCCGGTCTCCCCTTCGAAGTGACGCATCACCTCTTCGAAGAGGATCCGCTCGTGGGCCGCGTGCTGATCGATGATGAGGAGCCCCTCGCGGGTCTGGGCCAGGATGTAGCTCCTGTGGACCTGGTAGAGGTCGGGGGTGGCCGCCGCCTCGGCCGTGGCGGTCACCTCGCGGCTGTCCTCGCCCTCCCCGGCCTCCGTCTGCGCCTGGCGCATGAAGAGCGCCAGCTGCGACTCGCCGTCGCCACCGGACTCTCCGGCACGGGTCGGCTCCCCGGCGCCGGACGGGGCCGGGGCGCTCCCCTCGCCGGCCGTCACGCCGCCCCCCTCGCTGGCCTGCGGTCCGGGAAGCGGCGCTCTCGTTCCGTCGGCCTCCCCCGCCGGGGCGACCTCGCCCTCGCCCGGCTCCCCGTCCCCGTCGCTCTCCGGGGTCTCCCCTGCCGCCGGGCCCATGGTCGGGGCGCTCTCCAGGTCGGCCAGCCGCCGGCGCACGGCCTCCCGGGCCCCTTCCTCCACGCGGCTCCGGTCCCCGAAGCGCACCTCGGCCTTCCGGGGGTGGACGTTCACGTCCACGGCGGAGGGCGGCAGGCTGAAGTAGAGGAAGAAGGTGGGGCGCACGTCCGGCGCCACGGTGGTCCGATACGCCTCGTCCACGGCCTTCACCAGGCCCCGGTCGCTGAAGGGGCGGCCGTTGACGAAGAGGTAGCGGCGGCGACCGCCGGAGCGGGCCGCGTCCGGCTTCTCCACCAGCCCGCCGACGCGAATCGGGCCCGCCGTGTGGTCGACGCTCAGCAGGTCACGGGCCTCCTCCCTGCCCCAGATCCCGGCCACCCGCTCCTTCAGGGTGTCGGCCGGCGAAAGCTCAAGGAGCTCCCGGCCGTTGGACTCCAGTCGGAAACCCACCCGGAGCGAGGAGAGGGCCAGCAGCGTGACCGTCTCGCTGCACGATCGGGTCTCCGCCGACGCCGCCCGCAGGTACTTGGCCCGGGCCGGCTGGTTGTGGAAGAGGGAGCGCACGGTGACGGTGGTCCCCGGACGGCGGACCACGTCGTCCACCGACAGGATCTTCCCGCCGCGGGCACGGATGCGGGTGCCCACCTCCGACTCCCCGGTGGCCGTCTCCAGCTCGAAGCGGCTCACCGCCGCGATGGAGGGCAGCGCCTCGCCCCGGAATCCGAAGGAGGAGACGGCCTGCAGGTCGTCGGCCTCCTCGATCTTGCTGGTGGCGTGGCGGTCCAGCGCCAGGAGGGCGTCCTCGCGCTCCATGCCGGAGCCGTCGTCGGAGACCCGGATGCTGGTCTTCCCGCCGTTCCGGAGCTCGATCTCCACCCGCTCGGCGCCGGCGTCGATGGCGTTCTCGACGAGCTCCTTCACCACCGAGGCCGGGCGCTCCACCACCTCGCCGGCGGCGATCTGGTTCGCGACGTGATCGGGGAGGATCTGGATCCGGGTCATCGGGTCAGGTCCGGGGGGCGCTCACTGCTCCAGGCCGTAGAAACGGCGCCCGTTTCGTCGGGTGAGGGCCGCGGTCTCCGCCGGCTCCTCGCCGCGGATCTCCGCCAGCGCCGCCGTGGTGTGCCGCACGAACGCCGGCTCGTTTCGCTTGCCCCGCTCGGGCACCGGTGCCAGATACGGGCTGTCGGTCTCCACCAGGAGCCGGTGGTCGGGCACCGCCCGGACACGCTCGGCGCCGTCGAAGCCGTCGAAGGTGAGGATGCCGGAGAAGGAGATCCACCACCCGGCGTCCACGGCGCTCTCCAGCAGCTCCATGCCGCCGGTGTAGCAGTGGAGCACACCCCGCACGGAGCCGCGGTACGCCTCCAGCATCTCGCGGGTCTCCCTGTCGGCTTCCCGTGTGTGGACGATGAGCGGGAGGCCGCTCTCGGCGGCCATCTCCATGTGCGCCCGGAAGGAGGCGCCCTGCTCCTCGCGGGGACTGTTCTCGTAGTACAGGTCGTAGCCCGTCTCGCCCACGGCCACGACCTCGGGCCGCGCCAGGAGGTCCTCGATTCGGTGGCCGACCCCGGGGGCCCACGCCTCGGCCTCGTGCGGGTGGAGGCCGGCCGTGGCCCATACGCCGTCCGTGGCGGCGGCGAGCTCGGCGGCGGCGATCCCGTCGTCGGGGTTCGTCCCCACCGTGACCATCTCGCCCACGCCCCGCTCGCGGGCCCGGCCGATCACGTCCGACCGGTCCTCGCCCAGGCGGTCGTCGGTCAGGTGGCAGTGTGAATCGAAGTAGCGCGGCGTCTCCCCGGCGGGACCCTCGTCCCGGCCGTCAGGAGACATGCGCCGCCTCCGCCTGCGCCTTCCTCTTCCGGTACTGGTGGATCTCGAGCAGCGCGGGGGAGGCCACGAACACCGAGGAGTAGGTCCCGATCATGACCCCGAGGATGAGGACCATGGCGAAGGGGCGGATCACCGCTCCGCCCACCGTGGCCAGGGCCAGCAGGGTGACCAGGGTCGTGGCGCTGGTCATCACCGTCCGGGGGAGCGTCTCGTTGATGCTCCGATTCACCACGTTCATGTACTCCTCGCTCCGCGTGCCCTTCAGGTTCTCCCGCACGCGGTCGAACACCACGATGGTGTCGTTCAGCGAGTACCCGACGATGGTCAGGATCGCCGCCACCGTGGCAAGGGTGATCTCCACGTTCAGCACCGATATGAAGCCGAACGTGAGGATGATGTCGTGCACGGTGGCGATGATCGCCGCCACGCCGAACCGCCACTCGAACCGGAAGGCCAGATACACCAGGGTCAGCAGGAAGGAGAGCCCGATGGCGATGGCCGCCTTCTGCTGCAGCTCCTCGCCCACCTGGGCGCTCACCGACTCCCGGCGGAGCACGGTGTAGCCGTCTTCTCCGTAGCCGTCGCTCAGGGCGGACTCGACGGCGTCCTGCACCTGCTGCCCGGACTCGCCGCCCCGGTTCTGCACCCGGATCAGGAACTCGTTCACGCTCCCGAAGCCCTGGAGCTGGGCGCCGCCGAAGCCTGCGCCGTTCATCACGTCGCGGAGCTCACCCACGGTGAGCTGCTCCTCGAACTGGACCTGCATGAGGGTCCCGCCCGTGAAGTCCACGCCGTAGCTCAGGCCGCCCCGCATGACGAGGGAGCCGATCCCGATGGCCAGCAGGAGGGCCGAGACGACGTAGGCCCGCTGTCGGCTGCCGAGGAAGTCGAAGTCTGCGTTACGGAAGAACCACATGTCGCGCCTGCTTTAGATGCTGACCGGATCGGTCGGGGAGTGCCGATCCAGGTAGATCATGAAGAAGGTCCTGGTGACGTACAGGGCGGTGACGAAGGAGGCGATGATCCCGATGGCCAGGGTCACCGCGAAGCCCTGCACCGGTCCCGTGCCCACCTGGTAGAGGATGATGGCCGTGATGAGCGTCGTGAGGTTGGCGTCCACGATGGCCGAGAGGGCGTGCGCGAACCCCTCCTCCACGGCCGTTCGTGGCGTCTTCCCCGCCGCCTGCTCCTCCCGTATGCGCTCGAAGATCAGGACGTTGGCGTCCACCGCCATACCCACGGACAGGATGATGCCCGCGATGCCCGGAAGCGTGAGCGTCGCCTCGAGCCCCGCCAGTCCGCCGAGCACGAGGATCACGTAGACGCAGAGCGCACCCACCGCCATGGCGCCCGCCATCCGGTAGTAGGCGATCATGCCCAGGATGACGAGCACGATGCCGATGATGAAGGCCATCCGGCCCTGCTCGATGGAGTCCTGGCCCAGCGACGGTCCCACGGTGCGCTCCTCCACGATCTGGATGGGCACCGGGAGGGCGCCGGCCCGGAGCACGAGGGCCAGGTCCTGGGCCTCCTGCAGGCTGCCGGTGGCGCCGAGCTCGATCTGCGCCCGCCGGCTCAGGGTCTGTCGTATCACCGGGGCGCTCTGCACCCGTCCGTCCAGCACGATGGCCATCTGCTCGCCCACGTTGCGGCTGGTCTGGCGCTCGAAGATCCGCGCCCCCTGCCGCGTCATCTCGAAGGGCACGATCGGCTGGTTGTAGGTGGGGTCACGCTGGGCGGGCCCGGCGTCGGCCAGGTACTCTCCGGTGATCAGGGGCTCGTCGGCCAGCACGTACAGCTGACGGTAGACGTTGCCGCCCTGGCTCACCGTGTTCGCGCCCCAGTTGAGCTGGATCCCGTTCGGGAGCATCCCCTGCACCGCGTCCATGGCCAGGAACTTCCGCACCGTGGGTACGTCCTGCTCCGCCACGAGGAAGACCCCGTTCTGCCCGGACTGCAGCAGCAGCTCGGAGAGGGGGCGGAGCTCGCCCTGGGCAGCGCCGCCCTGACCGCCCTCCTGCTGCATGCCCGGTAGGCCCTGCGTCTCGGGGGACGGGGAGGTGTCCTGCCCGGCGGCCTGGCCGGTGTCCTCCCCGGCCAGGGCCGGCGGCAGACCGCCTTCGCCCTGGCCACCCTGCTGCGCTCCGGCGGCCGCCGTGTCGGCGCCGGTGGTGTCCGGGGCCACGGTGTCGGGCGCCCCGGCCTCCCCCTGGCCGAAGAGCGCGCTCAGGTCGCCGCCGGCGCCGCCCGCGGCCCGCAGGTTCTCGGCGCCCAGCTCGTCCACGATGGCCTGGTCGATGCGCTCCAGCCGGTCCATGACGGCGCCGTCCGTGCGCACGACGTTGAAGGAGAGGAAGGCCGTCTGGGAGACGATGTCCTTGGCACGCTCCGGGTTGTCGATGCCCGCCAGCTCCACGATGATCCGCTCGTTGCCGACCTTCTGGATGATCGGCTCCCGGACCCCGAATTCGTTGACGCGGTTCCGGATCGTGGTCAGCACCCGGTCCAGGGCGTCGGAGCGGGCCTGGTCGGTCAGGGTGGTGTCGCTGGCCAGCTCGACGGCCAGGTGCATGCCCCCCTGGAGGTCGAGGCCCAGGTTCAGGGGAGAGATCGTGTTCCCCTCCGGCCCCTCCTGCGGCATGAGCGTCCACCCGCAGAGGAGCACGAGGCCCACGATGACTGCGATGCGTCCCTTGATGCTGCTGAACATGTATGCGCGCTCGTCCTCGACTCGTGGTGCGTACGAATGCGCCCGGGCTGTGCCGTGCGTCGGGCCGTCCCCGCGGCTCCGGGGCGGCGATCGGAAGCGCCCGAAGGTATGCCGCGCCATCGGGCCACGAAAGGGACGGGTGACCTTTCAGGGCACGCTCCATGCCGTCAGTGTACAACAGAGCGGCGACGGCGGTCGGACGCCGCCGCGGGCCCGTAGCTCAGCTGGTCAGAGCAGCCGACTCATAATCGGCCGGTCCCAGGTTCGAGTCCTGGCGGGCCCACTCTCCCTCCCGTTTCGCTCCCGCTACTGCTGCCC
Organism: Candidatus Caribbeanibacter nitroreducens; assembly: GCA_947581645.1. Classification (GTDB taxonomy): domain Bacteria; phylum Gemmatimonadota; class Gemmatimonadetes; order Palauibacterales; family Palauibacteraceae; genus Caribbeanibacter; species Caribbeanibacter nitroreducens. The sequence goes on from CANPVF010000128.1 coordinate 10,614, forward strand.
GGCCTCCACCCGGATCGCCGGGCCGTCCCCGCGCTCCACCAGGCGGCCCACGCGGGCGGCGGCGTAGCCTCCGGCGCTCCACCGCCGCACCACCTCGTCGGCCTCACCCGGCGGCACGGCCGCCAGCAGGCCGCCGGAGGTCTGGGCGTCGCAGAGCAGGACCCTCCGATTCTCGGATACCTCCGGACCCCAGTCCAGGTGCTGCTCCACCGCCTCCCGGTTCCGGCGCGTACCGCCCGGAACGTGTCCCGCCGCCGCCAGCCGGTCGGCGCCGGGGATCAGCCGCGGCGCGTTCGCGGAGACGCGGGCGCCGACGCTGCCGGCGCGGCACAGCTCCCACAGGTGGCCCAGGAGGCCGAAGCCCGTGACGTCGGTGGCGGCGTGGACCTCGACGTCCGCCAGGGCCGCCGTCGCCTCGCGGTTGAGCTGACGCATGGAGTCCACGGCGGCCCGGATCTCCTCCGCCCGGGCCTCCTGCGCCTTGATGGCCGTCGTGATGACGCCGGTCCCCAGCCCCTTCCCCAGGACCAGCGCGTCGCCCGGCTTCCCGCCGCGCTTCCGGTACAGGCGGTCCGGGTCGCCGAGGCCGATGGCCACCAGCCCGAACTTGGGCTCCCGGTCGTCCACCGAGTGTCCGCCGGCGATGACGATGCCCGCCTCGCGGCAGACGTCGCTGGCCCCGCGGTAGATGGCTTCCACCACCTCGTCGGGGAACTCCCCCGCCGGGATGGCCAGGACCGCCAGCGCGAAGGCCGGCGTCACGTTCATGGCGTACAGGTCGCTCAGCGAGTTCGCCGCCGCCACGGCGCCGAACTGTTCCGGGTCGTCCACCAGCGGCGTGAAGAAGTCCAGCGTGGCGGCCACGGCCTGCCCGTCGTCGAGACGGTACACGGCGGCGTCGTCGGGCTCGTCCAGCCCGATGAGCAGCCTCTCGTCCGGGAGGCGCGGCAGTGCGTCCAGTACGTGCTCCAGGTCCTCCGGACCCAGTTTGCACGCTCAACCGGCGCCGTGGGAGTACTCCGTCAGCCTCATGTCTCACCTCCTCGTCGCTGTCCGGGGCGGATCCCGGAGCGGGCTCTCGCGTCGACCGGCCGCAAGCTATGATTGCTCCCGGGCCCGGCCAACCCGTCGGGTCGGTCGGCGGTTCCCGGCAAGCAGGCGCTCACCCCGTCCAGCACCCGAGACTCCATGAGCTTCCTCGACGGCTTCTTCTCCACAGGGGGACAGCGAGGCGGCGGCGCCGACGACGCCGCGCGGAGACGGAGGATGGTCGAGCGTCAGATCCGGCGGCGGGGGGTGGACGACGAGCGGGTGCTGAGCGCCATGGAGGAGGTGCCCCGCCACCTCTTCGTCCGCGCGGGCGACCGCTCCCGGGCCTACCAGGACAGCGCCCTGCCCATCGGCCACGACCAGACCATCTCCCAGCCCTACATCGTCGCCCGCATGACCGAGCTCCTGGAGCCGGACGAGGGCCTGACGGCGCTGGAGGTGGGCACCGGATCCGGATACCAGGCCGCGGTCCTGGCCGCCTGCGGCATCGAGGTCTTCTCCGTGGAGCGCATCGCCCCCCTGAGCGAGCGGGCCCGGGAGGCGCTGCTCCAGGCGGGCTACGCCGACCGGGTGCACCTGCGCGTCGGCGACGGCAGCCTCGGCTGGCCCGAGGAGGCGCCCTTCGACCGGATCGTCGTCACAGCCGGCGCCGCGGAGCTGCCCGACCCCCTGCGCGAGCAGCTGGCCGACGGCGGCGTGGCCGTGGCCCCCGTGGGCGGGCGCTCGACGCAGTGGATCCGTCGCTACCGCAGGCAGGGGGACCGCTGGGAGGAAGAGGAGTTCGAGGCGGCGCGCTTCGTCCCCCTCATCCGCGGGGACGAGGAGGAGGGGCGCTGAGACTCCTCAGCGCTTGATCCGGGCCCCTCCGTCCTCCGTCCGGAAGACGAAGGCCGCCAGCGCCCCGGGACGGATCTCCCCGGACCGGGCACGGACATCCAGGTCCTCCCGGGACCCCATCTCCGGCCCGGGCGGATCCACCTCACGGTGCACGAACTGCCGACATCGGCGCCGCCAGCGCACCCAGCACTGCGGCCGCAGGTCGACCCACCCCTGCTCCGACCAGCGCGTGTCCCGGGGGTCGCCGTCGTCCTCCGGCGCCACTTTCACGTCGGGGCCCCGGAGCATGCGGTCGCCGCCGGGCAGGAGGATCGGGAGTCCGATGGAGAGGACGTCGGAGCGGAGACGGTCGTCCTCGCCGACGATCTCCCGGGCCCGGCGCGCCACCTCGGTCTCGTCCAGGTTCATCGCCTCCCTCACGTCGGTGCAGGCGCGACGAAGGATCTCGGCCTCGAAGAGGAGCTTGCTCAGCCGCGGCGGCCCCAGCATCTCGAAGGCCACCGACCGCACGTCGTGCTCCTCCTCCAGGCTCTCCATCTGGCGGAGGGCCGACTCGCGCATCACCCCGGCCCGATAGCTGGGTCCCATGCTGCTGGCGTCCAGGGCGGCGATGATGTCCCTCCCGGTCGGCCGGCCCAGGATCTCGGACTCGATGACGTCGGCGATCTCCTCCGGGGTCACCAGCTCCATCAGCCCCAGCGAGCTGATGGCCTCGAACTCTCCGAGGCTGAAGAGGCCGTTCTCGCCCGCGTCCAGGTAGACCGACTCGATGACCTCGCCGGTCTCCTCCCAGGCCTCCTCCGAGGGGTCGTTCAGCGCCTCCTCCACGGGCATGGGGGAGGACGCGTCGTACCGGGCGATGGGATCCCCGCCGCGGTGGACGGGACCGTACTCGATCTCCTTCCAGGCGATGGCCGCGGTGGGCTTCACCTCTTTCACCACGGGCGCCTCGGGGGTTCTCGCCATCAGGTAGAGGAGCAGCGTGTGGGCCCCGGCCACGCTGGACTTGGCCAGGAGCTCGCGGGACGGCCGCTCCTCGGAGTGGGTGAAGGGCACGTTCAGGCCCATGCCGCCGGTCCCGGACGTGCCGATCTTCAGGTAGACCGAGGTGTCGGCCCGACGCATGCCCTCGAGCATGTACTGGACATGTCGGATGAGCTGCGGGAGATGGAGCGTGGAGAGGTGGGCCTCCACTTCGGCGGCACTGGCCCCACCCTCCTCCCTGGCCTTCCGGCGGACGCGCTCCGCCGATGCGAAGACGTTCTGGTAGGCGATGGCCGTGGCGGTATTGACGCCGTCGATGAGGATGTCCGGGCGCTGACGCTCCAGCAGCTGAATGAGGGCCGAGCGGTCGTAGGCCGCCGAGTCGAGGCTTCCGAACAGCTCGTCCAGGAGCTCGGCCCGGCTCTCCTCGTTGTTCAGCAGCTCCCGGCGGGAGGCCTCCTTCTTGGACTCCGGGAGGAAGATGTCGCCCCACTCCGGGACGATCTCCACCTCGTCGCCGCCGGGCTCCGAGGACAGCGTCCGCACCGCCTCACGGGCGTCTTCCTCCTGCAGGCCGGCGATGCCGAGGCGCGCCGGGCGGTGCTCCAGGAGGTTGCGGGCCACGGCCATGCCCACGAGACCGGTTCCGCCCAGGATCAGCACGTTCCTGCCCTCGATATCCACGCTCGATCAGTGCCTTTCGCTTCGTGCAGGATTCGCCTTCGCAGCCGACTCGTCGTCGGACACCGCGCTTCGCAGGGCCCCCACCTCCTCGTGGGTGAGCTCACGCCACGCGCCCGGCTCCAGGTCGCCGAGCTCCACGGGCCCGAAGGAGAGCCGCCGCAGATACCGGATTCCGGCCCCCAGCTCGTCCATCATGCGCCGGATCTCGCGATTGCGTCCCTCGTGGAGCGTGAGGAGCAGCACCGCGCCCTCCTCCGCCGGGAGGCGGGCCGCCGCGTCGGCCGCCGCCCGCCCGTCCTCCAGCTCGACACCGTCGAGGACTCTCCGCTCGACCTGCTCGGGCACGGGCGGGGCCAGGCCGACCTCGTATCGCTTCTCCACCTCGCGGCTCGGGTGCAGGAGACGGTGAGCCAGGTCGCCCTCGTTGGTGAGCAGAAGCAGCCCCTCGCTCATGTAGTCCAGGCGGCCGACGTGAAACAGGTCGCGAAGGGGCCCCTCGGGCAGCAGGTCGTAGATCGTAGACCGGCCCTGCGGGTCCTCCCGGCTGGTGATCACCCGCGGCGGCTTGTGGAGCGCCACCCACCGCGCGGGTTGCGGCTCCACGACCTCGCCGTCCACCGCCACCGTCACCGCCTCCGCGTCCGCGGGGACCCGGGTACCGAGCTCCGTGACGGTCCGCCCGTCCACGGTCACCCGCCCCTCGCGGATCAGGTCCTCGCTCGCCCGCCGGGAGGCGACGCCGGCCCGGCGGAGGTACTTCTGGAGGCGGACGGTCTCAGCCACGGGCCTCGTCCCCGCCGGTCCCGGCGGCACCGGCCGGCTCGGACTCCTCCTCTTCGCCGGTCTCCGACTCCTCCTCCCTGAGGGTCACGGGCAGGTCCTCCGGGGTGGGCAGGTCGTCGAGCGACTGGAACCCGAAGTGATCCAGGAACCGCTCGGTGGTGCCGTAGAGGAGCGGCCGTCCCAGGCCCTCTCCCCTGCCCACCACCTCGATCAGCTCCCAGTCGCGCAGCGTGTTCAGCACCGAGCTGCTGCTCACCCCGCGAATCTCCTCCACCTCGACCCGGCTGATGGGCTGCCGGTAGGCCACGATGGCCAGGGTCTCCACCGCCGCGGAGGAGAGACCCGGGGCCTTCGGCACCGAGTCGAATCGCTCCAGGTACGGCGCGTACTCCGGGCGGGTGAGGATCTGGTAGCCGTCCCCGAGCTGGTAGATCTGGAACGAGCGCTCCTGGTCCTCGTAGAGGCCCCGAAGCGTCTGCACCGCCTCCTCCACGCGGGAGGGCGTCAGGTCCTCGTCCGCCCGTGCGATATCGGTCGGCGTGAGCGATCCCTCGCTGGCGAACAGCGTGGCTTCGACAACCTGCTCGGGCCTCATCCCTCGCTCCCCTCCTCCGATGCTGCCAGGTCGTGGGCCAGCCGGGCACCGTCCAGGGCCCCGGCCTCCTCCTCGCCGGCCTCCTCCTCGGTCTCCCAGAATCGCTCGCCCCGGTAGAGCCAGACCTGCGCGAAGGCTTCCGCCTGACGAACCCGAACGGCCTGCCTCCTGGCCATCTCCAGGCAGCCCAGCAGCCCGGCCACCCCGTGATACCGGTCCTTCCAGGGCTCGTACAGCCGCTCGAACGGCACCCGCTCGCTCTCCTCCAGGAGGCGCCGGGCCAGGGAGATCTTCTCGCTCACCCGCACGCGGCGCGTGGGAGCCCGGTGCACCGCCTCCTCGGCGGGCTCCGGCACGCCCCGCGCCGCCTCCATGAGCTCGTCGAGCGTGAGCTCGAGGTCCTCCACCGGCGGCGCCGTGTCCGGAATCCGCGGCACGTATCCCTTGGCGAAGTGCCGCGACCGGTCCGCCTCGGCGCTCATGAGCACCTGTGCTACCTCCTGGAAGTGTTCGTACTCCAGGAGCCTGCGGACGAGGTCGGCCCGCGGGTCCTCCTCCCAGTCCGGCGACTCGTTGCGCGGGATCAGGAGCTGCGCCTTGATCCGGACCAGCGTCGACGCCATCTCGAGGAACTCGCCCGCCCGGTCCAGCTCCAGGCGGTCGAGACCGGCGGACAGGGCGGCCTGGAACTGCTCCGTGATCCGCGCGATGGGGATGTCGAAGATGTCGATGTCCTGGGACCGGATCAGGTGCAGGAGCAGGTCCAGGGGGCCGTGGAAGCGCTCCAGCTCGACCACGAACGGCTCGGGGCCGTCGTCCCCGTCCTCCGCCACGGCGACCGCTCCCGCGCCTCCACGACGCGCCTCGGCGGCGGTCACGGCTCACCGCCCGTGGGGTCGCCGCCGCCCGGAGGAGCGCTCACGACAGGAGGGCGATCACGGCGTCGGCCCCCTCCATCAGGGCCCACACCGGCGAGAGAACGGCTTCCATCGTGCCCGGGAGGAAGAAGAGGGCCAGGAGCAGCAGCAGCCCGTACTTGCCCAGCTCCCGGTACCGGGCGGCGAGCTCGTCGGGGAGCAGGTGGACCAGCACGTGCGACCCGTCCAGCGGAGGGACGGGGAGCAGGTTGAAGACGCCCAGCAGCAGATTGAAGAAGATCCCCATCCGGACCGCGGACTGCACCGTGTCCAGGGTTCCCGCGGTCATGGGCAGCGCCGCTCCGGATCGGGCCAGGCCGACGGCTGCCAGCACCAGCACGCCGGCCAGCAGGAAGTTGGCCGTGACGCCGGCCAGGGAGACCAGGATGTCCCCCCGGGTGTGCTCGTCGAAGTTCTCGGCGTTGACGGGCACGGGCTTCGCCCACCCGAAGAGGAAGCTCCCCGGCATGAGCCACAGCGCGGCCGGTACGATCAGGCTTCCCACCAGATCCAGGTGCGGCAACGGGTTCAGCGTCACCCGTCCCAGGGCCGCCGGCGTCGGGTCCCCCTGCCACACCGCCACCCGGGCGTGGGCGTACTCGTGCGCCACGACCGAGAAGAGGAAGATCGGGAGCAGCAGGATCAGCTGATCGAGACCGTTCATGGCCTCCGGGAGCCGGGGTGAAGTCGGCCGCCGCGGGCCGGCGGTCCGACGGTTGCATCGTCATGTTGAGGGCGAGCGGCTCTCCGCCTAGCCTTACGGGCGGTTCGGGCCCTCGAACCAATGTGACCAAGTACCGATCCGCCGGAAACGTCTCACCGGGGCCGCAGGAAACGGGGCCCCGGCGATCGTTCGACACCACCGACACGACGAGAAGAGGAGCGTCAGACGTGCCCACGACACCGAGCGCCAAGAAGCGTCTCAGACAGTCCGAGAAGCGCGAGAAGCGGAACAAGTCCGTCCGCTCCAGCATCCGGACCATGACCCGGAAGCTCCGCTCCACGGACTCCCTGGAGGAGGCCGAGGAGCTCCTGGACGAACTGTACGCAGCCCTGGACCGGGCAGCGGGCAAGAACGTGATGCACCCGAACAAGGCCGCCCGGAAGAAGTCGCAGCTGGCGAAGGAAGTGGAGAAGCTCCGCGAGGAGTCGTAGGAGGCCGGCGAGCCTCCGCTCGGACCCGCCGGGGGACGGCTCAGGGGCGGTCCTCGTCCCGGTCGTCCTCCGGCTCTTCCTCCCCCGCACCTCCCTCCTCCTCGTCGTCCAGCATGGAGGAGACCGCATCGAACTGCTCCTCGTCGTCCAGCGAGAGCGACTCGAGGAACTCGAGCTCGTCCCGGTAGCTCTCCTCGCCCTCCCCGGCCTCCTCCCCTTCCTCGCTGCCGCCCTCGTCCGCCGGGGCATCCAGCTCCTCGACCGCTTCGGGCTCCTCTTCCTCGCCGCCGGACACCTGATCGACCCCTTCGGCCTCCTCCTCTTCGGCCTCCCCGGCGTCCTCCCAGCCGAAGTCTGACCCGGAGGAATCCTCGGGCTCCTCGACCTCCAGGTCGTACGGCCCCTCGTCGTCGGCCCGGTCGGCCTCCTCGCTCTCCGGTTCCGACCAGTCCTCGTCGTCTTCGCCCTCCTCGTCGCCGGCGTCGGGCTCCGGCCACTCCTGGCCTCCGGCGGTCCCGGCGGCGGTTTCGTCGTCGCCCCCCTCCGTCTCGTCCCCGGAGGAGGCTGTCTCGTCGGGCTCCGCGTCCTCGTCGGAGACGTCCACGTCGACGGTGCCTCCGGCGGCCTCCGCCACCGCGGACACCACCTCGCGCAGCTCCTCCACGGCGGCCTCCTCGTGCTCGAGCCGCCCCTCGAGCGTGTCGATGCGGTCCTCGAGCTCGTCGCGCTCGGCCTCCCACTTCTCGTCGTCGTACTCCCCGACCCGGTGCCGGAGTCGCGCCTCCTCGCGGGAGCGTCGCTTCTCGTCCAGCTCCTCCGCCAGGGCGTCCCGCTCGTTGAGGCGCTCCTCCAGTGCCTCCTCCAGCTCGGACTGGTACTCCGACAGCTCCGACTCCACCTCGTCGAGGCGCTCCCGATAGTCGTCGGCCACGGGCCCGTAGACCTCGGGCTCCACCTCGTCCTCGAGGTCGTGCAGGCGCTCGAGCCACTCCAGGTACGTGCCGCGCCTCTCCAGGAGGTCGGAGATCTCCCGCGGGATGGGATCGACATCGGGTCCGACGTTGTCGCCGTTCATGGAGCTCCGGGTTTCAGTTCGCGTCTCGATCGTCGGGTTCGGCGCGGTAGCGCGTGCGGCCGTCCACGATGGTGCGGTGCACGCGCCCCGTGAGTTCGTCCCCGGCGAAGGGGGTGTTGGCCGCCTTCGACTCGAAAGACGAGGGATCCACGGTCCAGCTCTCGTTCGGGTCGAAGAGCACCACGTCGGCCGGGGCGCCCCGGCGGAGCGTGCCGCCGGGCAGGTCCATGGCCCGTGCCGGCGCGCAGGCCATCCGGTCCACGAGCTCGGAGAGGGTGAGGACGCCGGTCCGGACCAGCGACTCGACGCCGACGCCCAGCGCCGTCTCGAGGCCGACGATGCCGAAGGGGGCGTCGTCGAACTCCCGCTCCTTCTCCTCGTAGTGGTGCGGGGCGTGGTCGGTGGCGATGAGGTCCAGGACGCCCTCGGCCAGGCCCTCCCGCACCGCGGCACGGTCCTCCTCGGTGCGGAGCGGCGGGTGCATCTTCGCCTCGGTCCGGTAGTCCCGGACCGCCTCTTCGGTCAGGGCCAGGTGATGCGGCGTGACCTCGGCGGTGACGGGCACGCCCTCCTCCTTGGCGCGCCGGATGAGCTCGACCGACTGCCGCGTCGAGACGTGGCAGACGTGCAGGTGCCCGCCGGTGAGCTCGGCCAGGAGGAGGTCCCGGGCCACCATGGCCGCCTCCGAGGCGTTCGGGATGCCCTCGAGGCCCAGGGCCGTGGAGACGACGCCCTCGTTCATGACGCCGTGGCCCGAGAGCTCGGTGTCCTCGGCGTGCTGGATCACGGGAATCCCGAAGGCCTGCGTGTACTCCAGGAGCCGGCGCATGAGGCGGGAGTTCTCGATGGGACGTCCGTCGTCGGAGATGCCCACCGCGCCGGCGCTCACCAGCTCTCCCACCTCGGTCATCTGCTCGCCGGCCTGCTCGCGCGAGGCGGCGCCGATGGGCTCCACGCGACTCCTGCGGGCTCGCTCCCCCTCGGCCCGGACGAACCCCACGGCCGCGGGGTTGTCCACCGGCGGGTCGGTGTTCGGCATGGCCCATACCTCGGCGAAGCCGCCGGCGGCGGCCGCCGCAGCCCCCGTGCGGATCGTCTCCTTGTGCTCCTCGCCGGGCTCCCGGAAATGGACGTGCAGGTCGATGAAGGCCGGAGCCACGACCAGGTCCGAGGCGTCGACCTCCTCGGCGCCGTCCGGCCCGGTGATGCGGCCGCCGACGGACGCGATCTTCCCGTCCTCGATCAGCAGGTCGCCCGCCTCGTCCAGCGACCGCGAGGGGTCCAGGAGCCGGCCGCCGCGGATCAGCGTCGGCCGCATCACGCCTCCCCCTCCTTCGCCGCGTCGGCCTTCTCCGGCTCGCCGCCGGAGAGCAGGTAGAGCACCGCCATCCGGACGGCGACCCCGTTGGTCACCTGGGGGAGGATCAGGGAGTGGGGCCCGTCGGCGACGTCGGAGTCGATCTCGACGCCGCGGTTCATGGGGCCGGGATGGAGGATCGGGATCTCGTCGTCGGAGCGGTCCAGGCGCTCGCTGGTCACGCCGTACACCCGGTTGTACTCCTGGAGCGAGGGGACGAACCCGGCGTTCATGCGCTCCAGCTGGAGCCGGAGCACGTACAGCGCCTCGCACCACTCGATGGCGGTCTCGATGTGCGGGAAGACCTTCACGCCGAGCTCCTCCAGGCCGCGCGGTATCAGGGTCTGCGGCCCGCACACCGCCACGTCGGCCCCCACCCGGAGCAGCCCCCAGATGTTGGAGCGGGCGACGCGCGAGTGGAGGATGTCGCCCACGATGCAGACCCGGAGGTCGTCCAGGCCGCCGAACTCGTCCCTGAGCGTGAGCAGGTCCAGGAGCGCCTGGGTGGGGTGCTCGTGCTGGCCGTCGCCGGCGTTGATCACGTTGGAGCTGATCCGGTCCCCCAGGAACTGGGCGGCGCCGGCGGCCCCGTGGCGCATCACCACCATGTCGATGCGCATGGCCTCCAGGTTCCGGGCCGTGTCCACCAGCGTCTCGCCCTTCTCCACCGAGGAGCCGGTGGCGGAGACGTTGACCGTGTCCGCGCTGAGGCGCTTCTCGGCGAACTCGAAGGAGATCCTCGTCCGCGTGGAGGGCTCGAAGAAGAGGTTCACGATGGTCTGGCCGCGGAGCACCGGAACCTTCTTGATCTGACGCTCCGAGATCTCCTTGAAGGGCTCCGCCGTGTCCAGGATCGTGAGGATCTGGTCGCCCGAGAGCGGTTCCAGCCCCACCAGGTCCTTGCCCAGGTTCGCTGCCGGCCGCCCGTCGCTCATTCCTCCGGCTCCTCGGGCACGGTGTGGACGGCCAGGTCGTCGTCGATCTCCGGCACGGAGACCGCCACCTGCCGGCCGCTCTCCACCTCCACGGCCCGGCCCACGTAGTCCGGCTGGATCGGCAGCTCGCGGCCGCCGCGGTCGACCAGGACACACAGCTCGATTCGGCGCGGCCGGCCGAAGTCGGCGATCTCGTCGAGGGCGGCCCGGACCGTCCGTCCCGTGTACAGCACGTCGTCGACGATGACCACGCGGTGGTCCGAGATCTCCGACGGGAGCTCGGTGGAGCCGATCAGGGGGCGGGGCCCGATCTGGGCGAAGTCGTCCCGGTACAGGGTGATGTCCAGCGAGCCCGTCGGCACCTGCCGCCCGGTCTTCTCGCGGACGATGTCGGCCAGGCGGTTCGCGAGCTGCACCCCCCGGCGTCGGATCCCCACCAGGACCAGGTCCTGGTGACCGCCGGCCTCCAGGATGTCGTCGGCCAGCGCGTCCAGGCGGACCTCCACGTCCTCCCGGTCCATGAGGAGGACGCGGCCCCGCGCTTCGGCGTCTCCGCCCGCCGCTCCGTGAGATCCGCTGCCGGTCTGCATACCGGTGCCGGAGTATACGGGCGGCGACACGGCCGATCAACGGTCCCGGGACGCGGCTCCCGACGTGTCGCCGCGGCTCACTTTCCCCGGCGCCACGGGCACTTTACAGCCGAAGCCTCCCCGTCTAGCTTGCCGCGCGATCTGAGGCGAGCGACCGCAGTGACCCTGGCGGGAGGCCGGACGAGACACGGATGCGCGCCACAGCCGGAGTCCTGAGTCTCCTGGCCGCGCTGTGGGCCCTTCCGTCCCCCGCCGCGGCGTCCGCCCCTGCACCGGCCGACGACCCCGGCCCGCAGCAGGCCCGAGCGGCTCCCGGTCTCTCCGTGGACGCGCCGAAGGTGGCCCTGGACGGCGTGCCCTTCGAGATCGCCGTGACGGCCGACAGCGCCGCGGCCGGGTCCCCCTACACTCTCCGGAGCGCCGACGGACGGGAGCTGGCCTCCGGCACCGCGGCCGCGGGGGTCACCGACACCCTGAACGCCGGCGAGCTCTCCGGAGGTGCGTTTCCGCTCCGGCTCGAGGTGGAGGGCGGCGCGGAGCCGCTGACGGTGGATCCGATCCACCTCCCGGGCTGGATCAGCCTCCTGCCGCCGCTGGTGGCCATCCTCCTCGCCCTGATCTTCCGCGAGGTGGTCATCTCCCTCTTCTTCGGCGTGTGGCTCGGGGCCCTCTTCTTCGCGGGCCTGGACCCGCTGGCGGCCACCTGGCGGACCATCGACCAGTTCGCCATGCCGGCCCTGGCCAGCCCGGATCACGCCTCCATCATCATCTTCTCCCTCCTCCTGGGCGGCATGGTGGGGGTCATGGGCCGCTCGGGCGGGACCCGGGGCATCGTGGACGCCGTGAGCCCCCTGGCCACGACGCCCCGCCGCGCCCAGGCGGCCACGTTCTTCTCCGGCCTCTCGATCTTCTTCGACGATTACGCCAACACGCTGATCGTCGGAAACACCATGCGGCCCATCACCGACAAACTGAAGGTGTCCCGCGAGAAGCTGGCCTACCTGGTGGACTCCACGGCAGCGCCGGTGGCGGCCATCATCTTCGTCTCCACCTGGGTGGGCTTCGAGATCTCGCTCATCGGCGACGGCCTCCGCATCGCCGCCAACCAGGCGGGCACGGCCCCGGAGCTGGCGCAGGACCTGGCCACCGCCAACCCGTTCACGGTCTTCATCCACACGATCCCCTACCTCTTCTATCCCATCCTGGCTCTGATCATGGTGGGGCTGGTGGTGTGGACCCAGCGGGACTTCGGCCCCATGTGGGAGGCCGAGAACCGGGCCAGTCGCGGCGACGGCCTGTACCGCGAGGGCGCCCAGCTCATGTCCGACACCTCCGGCGGCGAGATGGAGCCGAAGGAGGGAGCGCCGCACCGGTGGTACAACGCCGTCCTGCCCGTCCTGACGGTGATCTTCGTGGTCCTGGGCGGGCTCTACTTCGGCGGCCGCGCCGCCGCCGGACCGGGGGCGTCTCTGTGGGACGTCTTCGGCGCCGCAGACCCCTTCGCGGCCCTCCTGTGGGGCTCGCTGGCCGGGTGCATCGTGGCGGTGGGGCTGGCCGTGGGGCAGCGCATCCTGTCGGCGGAGGAGGCCATCGAGGCCTGGCTCGGCGGTATACGGGCCATGGTGCTGGCGGCGGTGATCCTGGTCCTGGCGTGGGCGCTCAGCGCCGTCACCCAGGAGCTCGGGACGGCGTCCTACCTGGCGGGCATCCTGAGCGAGACGCTGCCGATGCGCCTCATCCCGGTGCTCACCTTCCTCACCGGCGCCATGATCGCCTTCGCCACCGGGACCTCGTGGGGCACCATGGCCATCCTCATCCCCCTGGTCATCCCGCTGGTGGTGGCGCTCGGGGGCGGCGTCGGCTTCCAGGCCGGTGCCAGCTACACCGTGCTCCTGGGGAGCATCAGCTCGGTGCTGGCCGGGGCCATCTTCGGCGACCACTGCTCCCCGATCTCAGACACCACGGTGATGAGCTCCATGGCGTCGGCGTGCGACCACGTGGACCACGTGCGTACTCAGCTCCCGTACGCCGTGACGGTGGCCCTGGTGGGCATGACGCTGGGTGACGTGGCCACCGCGTACGGCCTGCACCCGGCGATCTCCTACCTGCTCGGGGCGGCGGTGCTCTACGCGGTGCTGCGCTTCGTGGGCCGCCCGGACTACGAGTCCCCGCAGTGGGACGAGGAGGACGTGCCCGCCGGGGCGGCGGCCGAGAACTGAGCCTCGATCCCGGGCGGCCGGTGCCGCCCCGCCTCGCCGTCAGTCTCCGGTGGCTCCGGGGAGCGCGCTCTCCGGCACCGGCGTCATCGGCTCCCGGCCCGCCAGCACGCTCCGGACGTTGTCCCGGGCGATCCGCCACATGCCGGTCCGCGCCTCCCGGGTGGCGCTCCCCAGGTGCGGCAGCACGAAGGCGTTCGGGAGCTCCCGGAGGGAGGCCGGGACCTCGGGCTCGTTCGGATAGACGTCGAGTCCGGCGGCGGACAGCGGGCCCTCGCGCAGGGCCCCGGCCAGCGCCTCCGTCTCCACGATCCCGCCGCGGGCCGTGTTCACGAGCACCGAGCCCGGCGTCATGGCTGCCAGGGCACCGGCGTCCAGCAGCCCCCGCGTCTCGGGCGTGAGCGGGAGATGGACCGAGAGGACGTGGGAGGCCGAGAGGATGTCGTCCAGCTCCTCCTCGCGCCGGGCACCGACGGCGCGCTCCAGCTCCGCGTTCCCGGACCGACTCCAGTACAGGACGTCCATGCCGAAGCCCGGCGCCCGCCGGGCCACCGCCGACCCGATGCGGCCGGCTCCCAGGATGCCCAGTCGCTTCTCCTGCAGGCCGGCGCCCAGCAGCTGATCGGGCTTCCAGCCCTCCCAGCGGCCGCTCGTGGCCAGCTCCAGCCCTTCCCGCATCCGTCGGGCCGCCGCCAGGATCAGCGCCCACGTGAGGTCCGCCGTGGCCTCCGTGAGCACGCCAGGCGTGTTCGTGACGGCGACGCCGCGCTCCCGGGCCGCCTCCACGTCGACGTTGTCGTAGCCCACGGCGTAGTTGGCCACCACCCGGAGCCGCGGCAGGCGGTCCATCTCGGCGCCCGAGATCTCCCGGGAGAGGAGCGGGATGAGCGCCACGACCCGCTCGCTCAGGGGGAGCTCCTCGGAAGGCGCCACCCAGCGGGTCGCGGCCCCGCCCGGCCACTCCGGACGCTCCCCGTCCAGCAGAGGACGGAGCTCGCGGGAGACGAGAACGATCTCCCGGCTCACGCCGTGGCCGCCATCTCCTCCAGGCGCTCCACCGCCTGGTCGATCCGCGTCAGGGTCCGCTCCTTCTCCATCAGCTCCAGGACCCGGAAGATCCCGGGGCTCACGGCGACGCCCATGAGGGCCACCCGGAGCGGATGGATCACCGTTCCGGCCCCCACGCCCCGCTCGTCGGCCAGGGCCCGGAGCTCCTGCTCCAGCGTGTCCGGCTCCCACTCGTCGATCTCCTCGAAGCAGCCCCGCAGCGCCTGCAGGTGGTCGGCCGCCTCACCGGGGTCGGCCCAGAAGCGCTCCACCGCCTCGTCCGTGTACTCGATGCGGTCGGCGAAGAAGGGGCGCGTCTGCTGCAGCAGCGCGTCCACGGTCCGCGGGCGGTCCTTCACGGCCTCCAGCACCCGGAGCAGCCGGGGGCGGTCGCCGTCCAGCTCCTCGTGCCCGACGCCACCCTCCTCCACGAGCCGCGGCGCCACGATCCCCGCGAGCTCCTCGGCGGAGCTGCCGGCGATGTACTGGCCGTTGATCCACTCCAGCTTGTCCGTGTCGAAGACGGCGCTCTTCGTGAGGATCCGGTCGAGGCTGAAGGCCTCGATCAGCTCCTCCCGATCCATGATCTCCCGGTCGTCGCCCGGCGACCAGCCCAGGAGAGCCAGGAAGTTCACCATGGCGCTCGGGAGGATGCCCCTCTCCCGAAAGGCCTCCACGGAGGCGGCCCCGTGTCGCTTCGAGAGCCGCTTGCCGTCGGGGCCCAGGATCATCGGCACGTGGGCGAAGGTCGGCTGCTCCTCGTCCAGCGCCTCGTATATGAGGCACTGCTTGGGGGTGTTGGAGACGTGGTCGTCGCCGCGGATCACGTGGGTGATCTCCATCTCCACGTCGTCCGAGACCACGGCCATGTTGTAGAGGGGCGTGCCGTCGGAGCGGAGCACCACGAAGTCCTCGATGCTCTCGTTGTCGAAGGAGACGCGTCCCTGGACCGCGTCCTCCCACGCGGTCTCCCCGGAGCGGGGCACGGCCAGGCGGAGGGCGTAGGGCTCGGCCCGTGCCCGGGCCGCCGAGTCCTCCTCGTCCAGCTCCCTGCAGCCACCGGGACAGCCGCCGCGGAAGGCCTCCTGGTCGGCCCCCTCCGAGACGTCGCAGAAGCAGCGGTAGGCCGCGCCGGCCTCCAGGAGGCGGCGCGCGTCCCGCTGGTGGCGCTCCAGCCCGTCGGCCTGGTGGAAGGGGCCCTCGTCGGGCTCCATGCCCAGCCACTCCAGGGCGCTGAGGATCGACCGGGTCATCTCGTCGCTGGACCGTTCCCGGTCGGTGTCCTCGATCCGGAGGACGAAGGTGCCGTCCTCCTTGCGGGCGAAGAGCCAGTTGAACAGCGCGGTTCGGGCCCCACCCACGTGCAGGTGGCCCGTGGGGCTCGGGGCGAAGCGGACTCTGGGTCTGCTCATCGTATCAGTCGTCCAGGGTTGTCGGACCGAAGGCGGACGCGCCCACGGGCCCGCGGCGGTTGCGGGCGCCGCGGCGGCAGTTCACTTCTTTCTCTGTCGGTCTTCTCTGCCTGGAAGCTGCGTGCCAGCCCAACCGCCAGCCCAACCGCACACGGTGCCGCCATGCCCGAAACCAACGACGCCTTCGTCGCGCCCGGCCTCCGGAGCCCCTTCGCCAAGATCGACCGGGAGCTCGGAGACCTGGACGGCCTGCAGCTGTCCGTGCCCGTGGTCCAGCAGACCGTGGTGGGGGAACGCGGTCCGTCGGAGGCGGGGCTGGTGGATCTGATGCTCTGGGGGTCGGTCATCCCCGATCTCGAGGTGAGCAACTGGGGCCGGGAAGTCTGGCTGGAGGCGGGCCTGGACCCGCTGGTCCCGGCGCAGGGCATCGTCCAGGCCTGCGGGACGAGCCTGGCCGCGGCGACCCACGCCGCCGGGCAGGTCCGATCGGGGCAGGTCGGACTGGCTCTGTGCGGCGGCGTCGAATCCATGTCCGGCGTGCAGATCGGTCTCCGGAAGGGCGCGAGTCGGGCGCTCCGACGGCTCGGCACCGCCGGCAGCCCCGGCGAAGCGCTCGGCGCCCTGGGCAGCGTGGGGCTCTCCGACCTGGGACTGCACGTCCCCGAGGTCGAGGAGCGGACCACGGGGCTCTCCATGGGCGAGCACGCCGAGATCATGGCCAGGGACTGGGACATCCCGCGGGAGAAGCAGGACGAGGTGGCGGCGGCCAGCCACCACCGGGCCGCCGAGGCCCGGGAGGAGGGCTTCTTCCGGCCCCTGCTCGTGTCCCACGGCACGTTCGAGGCGGACCGTGACGGGATCGTCCGTCCGGACACCTCGGTGGAGGCGCTGGCCGGCCTGCCTCCGGCGTTCGACCGCGACCGCGGGACGCTGACCGCCGGGAACTCGACCCCTCTCACCGACGGCGCCGCGGCGTGCTGGGTGGGCAGCGAGGCCGGGGTGGACCGACTTCCGGGCAGCGTCCCCCGGGCCCGGCTGGTGGACTGGCGGCAGGAGGCCGTGGACCTCCGGACCGAGGGGCTGCTCATGGCGCCGGCCGTGGCCCTGCCCCGGATGCTGGAGGAGCACGGCCTGAGCTACGACGACGTGGATCTGTGGGAGATCCACGAGGCCTTCGCCGCGCAGGTGCTGTGCACGGTCCGGGCCCTGGAGAGCGAGGAGTGGCTCCGGGACCGCGTCGGAGTCTCCGGCGACCTCGGCCGGGTGCCCATCGACAGGATCAACCCCAACGGCGGGAGCATCGCCCTGGGCCACCCCTTCGCCGCCACCGGCGCCCGCATCCTCTCGCAGGCCGTCCGCGAGCTGGACCGTCGCCCGGCGGGGACTCTGGGTGTGGTGAGCATCTGTGCCGCTGGAGGGCTGGGGCACGTGGCCCTGCTGGAGGCCGCCTGACACCTCCGTCGCCCCCGCCCGGCGAACCGCCGGGACGGAGGCGTCGCCGGGTTCAGAGCCGGGGAGCGACCTCCAGTGTCAGGAAGAGCTCGTGCTGGAGCTCCTGCTGGCCGGGGCGGTTGGCGGGCGCGAAGACGCTGACGTAGTCCGCCAGCTCACCGGCGAGGCGCACCCCGCCGACGCTCATCGACACGCCGAACCCGACCCGGCCCGTCACGTCGGTGTGCTCGCCCGCGAAGCCGTCGTCCACGTGCACCTCGCACACGCTGTCCCCGAGGACGCACTCCCCCGTGTAGGCCGGCTCGCCGCCAAGGCGCTCGACCGTCGGCGCCGTGCTGAAGTCGTAGCGCTTCACGCCGACTCCGGCGTGGATGAAGGCGCTCGGCGTTCCGGGCGTCGTCACGGTCTCGTAGACGACGCCGCCGGTGGCCGTCCAGAGCGTGCCCTGGCTCCGGGCCGCACAGTGCTGCGGCTCCGACGTCGCGCCGCCGACGGGACAGGTCAGGCTCTCGGTGAACATCTCGGCGCCGGGCGTCGCACGGGCGTCCGCCCGCACGGAGAAGGATCTGCCCACGGGGACCTCCACGGCGCCTCCGATCGCCCATCCCGGGTTCAGCTCGGTCGTGAAGGCCTGGTTCCCGGCGGCGCTCCTGATGGTGCCGAGATCGGCGAGCGCGGTGGCCGGGCCTCCGAGCGCCGAGACGTGGATTCCGAGGCCGAGCAGGCCCTCGCCGCCCGGGCCCTGGGCCGATGCCGGTGACACCCCCAGCGCGAGAGCGAAGAAGACGGCAGACGCCGCGACCGCGAACCGAGACCTCATGGCTCTTCCTTCCGTGCGGATGAGTGTCGTGCTCCTCCGTTCAGCCGGCGTCGGAGGCAGGGTACCGGGAGACGGTCCACCCGGCCACCACGAGGAGGGCGAAGGTCGCCGTGCCCAGGGTCACGTGGAGAGCGCGCACCGCCGTGGTGAACGCGCCCGTGACCAGCGCCGCCCCCACGGCGAGCTGGACCAGCGCCACCACGGCGGCGGCGAGCGTCCACCTCCGGGGCACCGCATCGTCCGGGCGCCGCGAACGAACGTGGAGGGCCAGCAGGGGCACTCCGGCCACGAACAGGTACGCCAGGAGCCGGTGCCCCCAGTGCACGTGGGTGCGCCACCCGCCCGCCGGCCACCACTGCCCGCTGCAGAGCGGGAACCCGGTGCACGCGGCGGCGGCATCGAGGTTGGCCACGAAGCCGCCGGCCAGGATGACCGCGAAGGCCGAGACGGCTCCCACCCACGTCCAGGTCGACGCCACGTCCCGCCGCGGCGCCCGCCGGGAGGTGCCGGCCCGGGCCCATCCGACCAGGAGGGCGGCCAGCAGGAGCAGGGCGGTCCCCAGGTGGAGCATCACCGAGGCCGGCGGCAGCTCCAGCCGTACCGTCACGGCGCCCAGCAGGACCTGGACGACCAGGAGCACCGCGGCCACGGCCGTGATCTTCCGGTAGGGCGTCCACCGGCTGTCTCGTCCCGGCCACCAGGCCCAGGCGGTCACCGCGCCGACCAGCACGCCGATCCCCGCCGCCACCAGCCGATGGCTCCACTCGATGAAGGTGGCCAGGCTCATGGTGGGGATGAGCTGGCCGTTGCACAGCGGCCAGTCGTCGCCGCACCCCATGCCGCTCCCGGTGATGCGAACCACCCCGCCGAGAACGATCAGCAGGTAGGTCGCCACCGAGGCGATCGCCACGAGGGTCCGCCAGCGCCGCAGGGAGTCCTCCTCGGACACGGTCACCTCACTTCGAGGTCGGGCCGCGCCGCTGGCGCGCCGGGTCCGTGCCTTCCGGTCCCGGGGGAGCGGATGAGGAGTCCAGCAGCGCCCGCACGTCGTCGCTCAGCACCTCGTAGGTCTGGGCTCCCATGTACCGGCGCCGGATGACCCCCCGCCGGTCGACGAGGAGCGTCGTCGGGAGCCCGACGGCCCGGTACTCCGTGGCCGCCGTGCCGGGATCCGACAGCCAGACGGGATAGTTGATCCCGTATTCCTCTCCGAACTCCTGTATCTCCTGCCGCGATCCCGAGGAGACGGCGACGCCCACGACGCTGGCGCCCTCCGAGCTGAGCGAGTCCTGCAGTCGGCTCAGCTCCGGGATCTCCCGCTTGCAGGGCGGGCACCACGTGGCCCAGAAGTTCAGCACCACGACCCGTCCTCTCAGCCCTCCCAGGGACGCCGTGTCGCCGGCGAGGGTCCGGAAGGTGATCACCGGAGCGGGAATCGAGAGCCAGCGGCTCCGCCCGGACTTCGAGCGGACTCGCGCGCGCCCCTCCGATGCCGCGGGGGCTTCGGCCCGTGCGCCGGCGGCCGATTCCGCCGCCCCATCGGACGCGCCCCCGGCCTGGCGGTAGCCCTCGGCGGCGTACCAGGCCATGGCCACGGCGACGGCCAGGCCGGCCGCGGCGAACAGGGTCCCCACGACCCACTTCGTGCCGACGCCGTCGCCGGCGGAGGACCCGTCGGGACCGTGTCCGGTCCCCTCCCCACGTCGCTCCAGCTCGTCTTCGCCCATGATGCCGTCTCGTCGTCCCTGATGCTCGAGTGCTGAAGCGGTGCTCTCCGTCGATCGCGCACCGGCGGTGCCGCGCCCGGTCCGGCCTCCATACCCCCGGCCGGCGCCTCCACGTTCCGCGCTCCGCGGAAACGACCGATTCGGACGGGGCCCCGTCCCCCGGCTCCGCATGCTGGCCGCACCGCGGCGCGCACTCCATGTTGACCAGCGCGGCCGATCGCCGGCCGCGTCCCGGACGTCCAGCGCGACCCGGGACCCGGATGCAGCGCCGACCGTCGGGAGGCCGAGTCCCGTGTCAGGCGGAGCTCCACGCCGCATCGATCGGATCCGGAGCACCGTCGGCTACTATCGCTCCGTGGCCCCGCACATCGAGCGGGAGCTCACGGAACGTCCCGACCGCCGGTTCTGGATCGGACTCGCGGAGGAGCACCCCGACGCCCGGGTCGTCGAGGTGGGCTGCGGCACGGGCCGGGTGACGACCCTCCTGGCGCCGCGCGTCCGGCGCGTCGCCGCCGTCGACCTGTCGCCGGACATGCTTCGTCGAGCGCGGCGCAAGTTCCCGGAGAACGGGGCCGTCGACCTGGTCCGCGGCGACGTGCTCCACCTGCCGCTCCGCCGGCGGTTCGACCTGGGCGTGGCCGCCAACGGCGTCTTCTCGCACCTGCTCCGCGACGGAGAGCGGCTCCGCGCCCTCCGTCAGATCCGGACCTGCCTGCGTCCGGGCGCCACGATCCTCGTGGATGCCTTCTGGCTCTCCCGTGACCGCCGCTCCCGGTGTGCTCCGCCGGAGGGAGATCGCCGTTCCCGCACCCTCACCGGCGAAACCGGGCCGCTCCGAATGGCCGAGCGGTGGCTGTGCGATCCGGATTCGGCTCGCTGCCGCGTGACCTGTCGATACCGGCATCCGGACGGAACCACCGAGCGGGCCGAGTCCGTGCTCCGGTACTGGACCGGAGCCGAGGTGCGCCGGCTCTTCTCCGAGGCCGGCCTCGAGCTCACCGCCACCTGGGGCGACTACGAGCGCGGCGGATGGAGCCGCGACTCGAAGCGCCTGGTGATCCGGGCTCGGCGCCCCGCCTGAGCCCCCCCGGAGACCGCGGTCAGCCGCCTCCCCCGCCGATGGGACTGCCGGGCGGGAGGTCCGGTACCCGGGCCGGCGGCGTCGTCCCCTCCGGCCTCTCCTGCCAGCGGCGAATGTCGTCGAGTGCCAGGCTCTGGTGCGGGGTGAGCTGCTCCCGGCCCTCCAGCCAGTCCGCCAGCCCGTCGATGCGATCGGAGAGGACGGCCCGGACGAGCTCCGTGTTGCCGGCGCTCCCGGCTTCCTCCATGAGGTGGTGCAGGACCACGCTCTCCACGGTCTGCTGCACGGCGTTCCGGTACGGGTCGTCCGGGTCCGGCGCGCGCCAGGTCCGGGCGATCGTGCTGTCCACGACCGCCGCGAGCCCCGGGAGCTCCGCTCTCCGGCGATGCTGCTCCACCAGCCGCGCCATCCGCTCCGGCTGCAGCAGATACCGCAGCGTGTACCGGGCCGACGACGCCGCCACGCCCAGCGGGTCGAAGGTCGGGTACGTCCGCCTGGCGAAGGTCTCGCCCTCGGCCATTCCGAAGGCCCGGGGGGGAATCATCTGCAGCACGTTCTCGGGAAGGGCCAGGAACTCCGGCTCCAGGCTCCGCAGCAGGCCGTCCAGGGCCGTGTGCTGCGTGGACGCCGTCACCGGCTCGATCACCATCTGGCCGTCGCCCCGGAGCGCGTAGTTGTAGTCGTAGCCGCCCAGGCTGTGGGCCGCCACCTCCAGCTGATACCGATGGTGCAGGTAGAGCGGCACCAGCACCTCCTCGAGCCCCGCCATGGGCTTGCCGGGCCGGATCGTCTCCGGCCCGAAGTTCTCGAGCCCGATGCGGCGCACCCTGTACTCGTGTGACAGGTACTCGGCCGGCTGCTGGCCGTTGTCCCACAGGCCGGCCAGGGCGTGGGCCGCCCCCTCGGGCCGGGCGTCCTGGTCCGAGATGAACCGGATGCCGCGCTCGAGGCCGTCCCGGACGACGGAGTCCAGCGCGGCGGCCTCCTCCCTGCCCTCGGGGAAGTCCTGGTACAGCCAGGTCACCGCGAATTCGTCGTACTCGCCGATGCCGACGTCGTAGGCGTTGGACAGGTCGAGCTGCCCCTCGCCGGTGATCTCGACCAGCGGCGCCGGATAGTCCATGACGCTGGCACGGCCGCCGTAGGTGCTGGCGATGTAGTTGTGGGAGAAGCCGAGCGTGTGCCCCACCTCGTGCGCCGACAGCTGACGCACCCGGGCCAGGGCCAGCTCCCGCGGGCCGGTCTCCTGCTGCGTGACGCTGGCCAGGTAGCCGAAGGACGGACCGGCGCTGAGATCGCAGGCGGGAATCCCCGCGCCCCCGGAGGCCCGCTCCTCGCCGGCCGCCCCCGCTCCGCCCGTGCCGGCTCCGAAGGGCGGCGCGAGCCCCTTGCCGATCAGGTAGTCCTGCCGCAGCCGGAGGCTGCCCAGGTTCACGTTCGCCTTCAGGATCTCGCCGGTCCGGGGGTCCACCACCGAGGACCCGTACGACCAGCCTCGTGTCCGCCGGTGCGTCCAGTGGATCATGTTGTACCGGATGTCCTGGGGGTCGGCGCTGTCCGGCAGCACCCGCACCCGGAACGCGTCCTCGTATCCCGCGGCCTCGAAGGCCTGGTCCCACCACGACGCGCCCTCCACCAGCGCGCTCCGGATCGGCTCCGGAGTCCCGGGGTCGACGTAGTAGACCAGCGGCTCCACCGGCGGCGACGAAGCGGAGCCGGGGTCCTCCTTCTGCAGGCGGTGGCGGCTGGCCCACCGGACCTCGAGCTCCCGGTCGATGGGCGACGAGTAGTCCTGGAAGCTGATGCCGAACGCCCCCACCCTCGGGTCCACCGGCCGGGGGTCGTAGCCCGCCGTGTCGGGCAGCTCCACCAGGGAGTGGTGGACGCGGAGCGTCACGGCCTCGCCGTCCGCCGCCGTCGCCCGGACCAGGTCACCCGGATCCTCGGTGGTGAACGTGAGGCTGGCCTCCACCTCCGTGTTCCGGGGAAAGGCCTTCGTGCGGGGCAGGTGGACCGCGCTGCGGGACGGCTCCAGGCTGTAGCTCCCCTGCCCCGTCTCCTCCAGCGTCTGGGCGATGTCGTGGGCGTCGCGGAGGAAGAAGTCGGTGGCGTCCACCAGCACGCGCTCGCCGCTCTCCGCCACCGCCTCGAAGCCCCACAGGGTGGCCCGCGCGAAGGCGTCGTCCACGGCGGCCACCTCGGCGGAATCCGCGTCGCGGGCCCGGTACCGGTAGTTGGGCTCCTCCAGGAGCACCTTCGGGCCGACCCGCCGAAATTCCGCCACGTGCGTCTCGCCCAGCTGTCCCCGGTCGAGCCCCACCGGGTTGCTGCCCAGGCCGGCGGCAAGCGAGACCTGGTACAGGAACTCGGTGTCCCACCGATCGATCTCCCAGTACAGCTTCCCCGTCTCCCGGTCCCAGTAGAGGTCGAAGAACCCCTCCAGGGCGTCCATCCCCTCCGTCTTCTCCTCGATCGTCGGGAGCTCTTCCGTCTCCTGCTCGGTCTCCTGGAGTCCGGCCGCCGGGGCCGCGGCCAGCAGGAGCACGAGCGCCGCGGCGACGGCGGCGCGGGAGAGGAGAGCGGCGAGGGGCGTGCCTGGCGACGGGCTCGGGGTCTCCGGCATGTGATGCCTCCAGGTGGGTGTGCGGCACGGCGAGGAGAGGCCGCAATCTTCGAGCGCCCGCCTGCCCCCGCAACCGGCGGCCGGCGGTCGGGAACGGGGGCGCTGATCGCCTTTCTGCTAGTCCGCGTACTCCTCGACCCACCAGGACGCGGCCACGGAGCCGCCGAGGATGGAGAGCACCACGAACAGGGACACGAGGATCGGGATGTGGATCGCGCCGTGGAGGAGGAGCTTCACCCCGATGAAGACGAGCACGGCAGCGATACCCAGGTCCAGGTACCGGAACCTCTGCACGGCCCCCTCCAGCACGAAGTAGAGCGAGCGGAGGCAGGCGACGGCCAGGATGTTCGAGGTGTAGACGATGAAGGGCTCCCGCGTGACGCCGAAGATGGCCGGGATGGAGTCGACGGCGAAGACGACGTCGGTGCTCTCGATCACGATCAGCGTGACGAAGAGGGGCGTGGCCGCCCGGCGTCCCATGCGCTCGATGAAGAACTGCTGTCCGTAGTAGCGCTTCGTGATGGGGATCCACTTTCGGAGCACGCGCAGCAGCGGGTTGTTCTCCGGGTTCACCTCGTGGTCGTCCTGTCGCACCATCCGGAGCCCGGTGAGCACCAGGAAGCCTCCGAAGACGTAGAGGATCCAGTCGAAGCGGTGGATCAGGAAGGTCCCGGCCCCGATCATCGCGCCCCGCATGAGGAGAGCCCCCATGACGCCCCACATGAGCACCCGGTACCGGAATTCCCGCGGCACCTGGAAGTAGGAGAAGACGACGACGAAGACGAAGACGTTGTCGATCGAGAGGGAGAGCTCGATCACGTAGCCGGTGAGGAACTCCAGCCCGGAGCGGGAGCCGGCCAGGTACCAGGTGCCCGCCCCCCACAGCAGCGCGAGCACGATCCATCCCGTGGTCCACGCCGCCCCCTCGGAGGCCGTGATCTCCCGGGGCTCGCGGTTGAAGAAGAGCTCGGCCCCCAGCATGCCGAGCACGGCGGCGTGGAAGCCGATCCACAGCGAGAGCTCGCTCAGCGCCTCGATGGCTGCCTCCCCGCCACCTCAGAGGTCCTCGAGGTAGGCCCGCGCCGCCCGCGTGAGACGGTGCTCCTCGCCGTAGGCGTCCCGGAAGATCCCCAGGGCCCGCTCGTGGAGCTCCCGGGCCCGCTCCGTCTCCCCTTCCTCCTCGAGCGTGGCCCCCAGGTTGCTCAGGTCCGGGCCCAGGGCCGGGTGGTCCTCCGAGTAGACCTCCTCCAGGATCTCGATGGCCTGTCGGAAGGTGGTGCGGGCCCTCTCCAGACGTCCCTCGCCCCGGAACGCCCGGCCCAGGTTGCTCACCGCCGCCGCCGTCTCCGGGTGATACCGACCCAGCCGGTCCCGCGCGAGGGCCACCGCTCTGCCCGCCACCTCCGCAGCGCGTCGGCTCTCCCCCCGGGCCAGGAGCACGTCCGAGAGATCCAGGCACAGCTGCAGCTCGAGCGGCGTGCCGGAGGCGTGATGCTCCTCCAGGAGCTCGAAGGCACGGTCGTAGAGCTCCGTGGCCTCCTGCAGCCGCCCCAGGCGCTTCAGGACGCCGCCGGCGTTGTGGAGGACCACCGCCCTCCGGGGATCCTCCCGGCCGCACCGGTCCTCGGCCTCGCGCACGGCACGCCGGGCCTGCTCCACGGCCTCCTCGTCCCGCTCCAGCTCCGCCAGGAGTCCCGCTCGCTGGTCCGCCAGCGCGGCGAGCACGAAGGGCTCGTCCAGGCGCGGCGCACGTTCCGCCGCCTCCTGGAGGTCGGACAGCAGGCGCTCCGCCTCGGCCGGACGCGACCGGTCCTGCAGGCGGCCGGCAGCCCGCGTGCCGACGCGCAGCGCCGGGTCCGGGGACCGACCGGCCTCCGGCATCCGCTCCGCCAGCGCCAGGGCGTGGGCGGCCACGGCGTCCCAGGCCCGGTCCTCGTCGCCGGCGCCGGCCTCCAGCTGCTCCCGCCAGGATTCGAGGAACCGGCAGGCGGCCTCCGCCGCGCTGGCCGCCACCGGCCGCACCAGATCCTCCCGCAGCGCGCGTGACGCAGGCGCGGACAGCAGAATCCCCAGCTCCCGTCGCTGCAGGACACCGGCCTCCTCCAGGGCCGACAGGGTCTTCTCGGCCGATCCCGGGCCCACGGCGTCATAGTCCCCCGGCACTCCGTCGCTCGCCGCACGGACGGCGTCGAGCGGGAGGGGACGCTCGGCCAGCTGTGCCAGCGCGTTCAGGAGGTCGGCGGCCGCCGGCACGTTCTCGCGTGCGCGCCGCAGGGCGGCCGCGGGATCGTCGAGCCGCGATCCGGCGTCCGTCACGATTCCTCGAAGATCTGGTCCGCCGTCTCGCCATCGGCCAGGCGCCGGAAGGCCTCGGCCCGGAGCCCGGAGCCTCCGCCGGCGGCCTCCAGGCGGTCGGTCTCCTGACCGACGTGATACATGACGGCGATCAGGACGCGCGCGATCTCGTCCTTCGCACGAGTCTCGTCCAGCCCCCGCTCCCGCATGGCCTCGTGCGCCCGGCGGGCCGCGTCGTTCTGCGCCAGGATCGCCTGGACGGCGTCCTTCACGAGCCGGTAGGCCTCCCCCTCGTCCGGGGGAACGCCCCCGCTCTCCGGTGAGCCGTTCACGGGGATGCCGCCTTCGAGCCGAGCCACCGCTCACGGAAGGCGCGCTGCTCGGCGGTGGGCGCGGCCCCCGCGGCCTCCGTGGGACGGATCCGGACCGTCGGATCGGGGACGACCCGCAGGCTCCGGGTGAGCGCGCTCCCGCGCCCCCGGTACCGGATCTCCGCCTCGTCGCCGGGCGCGAGGCCGGCCACCGACGCCCGGAACTCTTCCGGCGTCTCCACGGCCTCGCCCGCCAGGCGCAGGATCCTGTCGCCGTGGCTCACGCCCGCCTCGTACAGTGGCGTTCCGGCGGCGACGCTGCCCACGACCCGAACGCCTGATTCCGCCGGCTCCAGCCGCGGGGCTCCGACCCACGGCTCGGTGGGCGCGGTCCGTTCCAGCTGCAGGCCGGCACGGGCCAGGAGCGTCGCGTAGTCGGGCAGCTCCCTCCCCTGCACCTGCTCCTGCATGAAGGCACGCGCGAAGGCCTCGTCGCCCGTCACCTCCGCCAGGATCCGGCGCAGATCTCCCCGGTCGTAGGGCTCCTCGGTGCGGCCGTGCCGCCGCCACACCTGGCGCATCACGTCGTCCAGGGTCCGGCCGTGGCGGGCCCTGAGGGTGAGATCGAGGCCCAGGGCCAGCGCGGCCCCGTAGGTGTAGTACGAGATGTAGGTGTTCTCCAGGTTCGTCCTCTGGACGTGGGACGCTCCGTCCACGAGCGGCGACATGCGGCTCATCTCCGCCGCTCCCCGCACCCGACGGCCGGGACCGTTGAGCACGGCGTTCACGGTGCCCCCCATGGACCGGGCGAACTCCGCGGTGGAGAGGATCCCCGCCCGCCGGAGCGTGAGGTCGTCGTAGTAGCTCGTGAAGCCCTCGGCGAACCACAGGAGATCGGTCATGTTGCGACGCGGGCTGGCGAAGTCGAACGGCTGGAGGTCCTCCGGCCGGAACCGCTCGACGCTCCACGCGTGGAAGAACTCGTGGGCCAGCGTCCCGGCGTTCTCGTCCGGCCCCTCGGCCAGCGAGTGGGTGCTGGTGAGGATGGTGGAGTTCCGGTGCTCCATCCCGTCGCCGTGCACCCACGGGAGGTAGTCGGCGATGAAGATGTAGGAGCCGTGGTCGAAGTCCGGGAGCTCGCCGAAGATGGCCCGCTGCTCCCGGACCACCTTCCGGGCCAGCACCGCGAAGGAGTCCACCGCCGCGGCCCCCGCGGTGTCGTGAACGGCCAGGCGGATCGTCTCCGTATCGCCCGAGCCCCGGCCCGAGGCCGCCTCCCAGCTCCGGAGCCGGAAGTCGGAGAGCTCGGTGGGGCTGTCCATGAAGTACTCGAGGTCCGGCGCCGTGAAGGTCATCTCGCCCCCGGCCGGGATCAGCTGCGTCGCCGCACGCCACTCCGAGCCCTCCGGCGGCCGGAAGCGGACGCGCACGGCGCGCTGGCGCAGCGACGGGGCGTAGGCGAAGACGGCGGGCATGTTCAGGTGGGCGTGGCTCCGGTCGATGCCCGCGTACGTGCCGCTGGCGTGGTCGCCGAAGACCGTGTACCGGAACCGCACCGTACCGTCGTGGTCGGCGGACACCCGCCAGGAGTGCGGGTCCGCCCGCTCCACGCGCAGCGTGTCCCCCTCGCCGTCGGTGGCCGCCACGCCGTGGACGTTCACGGCGAACTCGTGCGGCGCGTACCGCCCGGGAGAGCCCCGGCTCATGCGCACCGTCAGCGGGCCCGCCGGCACCTCCCGGTACGTGACCTGCACCTCGGCCTCGTGGTGCGCGGCGTTCGGGAACGACACCTCGTACCTCACCTCCGGCCCGTCCCCCTGGCCGAGCACGTCCGGGGACCGGCATCCCGCGAGCACCGTCAGGGCGGCGGCCACGGCCAGTGCCGCTGCCCGCACCGGGAGCGCGGGGGACGGCAGGGCCAGCGGCGGCGACGTACGGGGACGATGTGTCTCCATCGAGTGCGGCTCTCTCTCCTCTGCGGGCGGCTGATTCCGCCGCGGCGCGGATTCGGGGAAGACGGCGGCGAGCGGGCGGCGACCCGCTCCACACTACGGAGAGAATACGAGCGAGGAAAGCGCCCGTGCTCCCGCGCGGACGCCCTCCCGTGTCCCGGTCTCCGGGCTCGACCTCCGCCGGGAGCGGGCCTAGCTTGGCCGCCGCGCCTCGACCCGCCGCCGCGCCCGGTGCGTGCCGGCGCCACCCCGAACCCGACGTCCCTCATGACCCGACCCGACCCCCGCAACGACCGCCTGCTCCGTGCGCTCCGCATGGAGCCCGTCGATCGGACGCCCGTCTGGTTCATGCGCCAGGCGGGCCGCAGCCTGCCGACGTACCGGCAGATGCGCGCCGACCGCGGCATGTTCGAGATCCTCCGGGACCCGCCGGCGGCGGCGGAGATCACCCGCCTCCCGCTGGACTACTATCCCGTGGACGCGCTGGTGCTGTACAACGACCTGTCGACGCCCTTCCTGGGGGCGGGGCTGGAGGTGGAGATGCGCTCCGGGGTCGGCCCGGTGGTGGACCGTCCCGTCACCGGGCCGGAGGACGTCGACCGCCTGGAGCCCTTCGATCCGCGTGAGGCCCTTCCCTATACCATGGAGGCGGTGCGCCTGCTGGCCGAGAGCGAGGAGGTGCCGGTGCTTGGCTTCGCCGGCGCCCCGTTCACGCTCTGCTCCTACCTGGTCCACGGCCCCCGTTCTCGGCGACTGAAGGAGACGAAGGCCTTCATGTGGCGGCACCCGGAGGCCTGGGACCGGCTCCTGGACTTCTGGGCCCGACACCTGGCCGAGTACGCCGTGGCCCAGCACGAGGCCGGGGCGTCGGCCGTCCAGATCTTCGACTCCTGGGCCGGCGTGCTGGCCCCGGAGGACTACCGGGAGCGGGTGCGGCCGCACTCCCGCACCCTCTTCCGCCGGCTGGAGGAGGCCGGCGTGCCGTCGGTCCACTTCACCACGGGCAACCCCGCGCTGCTGGAGGACGTGGCGGCGGCGGGCGGCGACGCCGTGGCCGTGGACTGGCGGCTCCCCCTGGACGAGGCCTGGGAGCGGATCGGCCACGACCGGGCGATCCAGGGCAACCTGGACCCCACGGCGCTGCTGGCCGGCCCGGAGCTGGCGGTCCGGAAGACCCGGGACGTGCTCGAGCGGGCCGGCGGGCGCCCCGGTCACATCTTCAACCTGGGGCACGGGCTGGGACCCGACGTCGACCCTGAGGTGATACGCGCGGTGGTGGAGGAGGTGCACCGCCACGGCGCGGCACGGGAGGAATGACCCCCCTGTGCCGAGCCGGACCTACGGTGTCCCGGACGTCTTCTCGAAGCGGACGCCGCGGACGCGGCCTCCGTCGTAGGTGTAGCCCGTGACGCGGCCGGAGCTCCGGGTGAAGTGGAGCTCGGCTCCGCCCATCCCGAAGGTGTCCGGGCCGTCGTACTCCAGCACGCGGCGCTCCCCGTCCGGGCCCTTCGCCACCAGCTCGGTCCCGTCCACGGCCAGGGCCCACGTGGCGCCGACCCCGGGGCCGCGGTAGCGACCGGTGAACGCCCGGAGGTGGGACCGGACGGCTTCCTCCAGGAAGACCTCCATGACCTCGAGGGCCAGGCCCCCGGGATCGATGCGGCGCTGATTGCACAGCAGGGCCACGCCCAGCCCGTGATCCGGGGCGCGGACGAAGTGCGTCCGGTACCCCATGAAGCTGCCGCCGTGGCCCACGGTGGAGACCCCCTTGTGCTCCGAGAGCTCGATCCCCCAGGCGTACTCGAGGGTGTCTCCTCCACGGAGGACCGCCCGTTCCTTCAGCCGCTCCACGAAGCCCGATCCGCCGACCGTGGGCCGCGTGAAGTTGCGGTTCCACTCCGCCAGGTCCCGGACCGTGGTCCACATGCCCCCCGGTCCCACGCCGGTGAAGCCCGGGAGGTACGCCCGCTCCACCCCCTCGCCGTCGTCGTCCGCCTCGTACCCGACGGCCTTCCGGGGAATGAAATGGAGCGCGTCGTCGTGGAAATGGGTGTCGTCCATCCCCAGCGGCCCGAACAGGCGCTCGTCGGCGTACTGCCGGAGACTCCTGCCGGTGGCCCGCTCCACGATCTCGGCCATCAGCAGGTAGCCGGAGTTGCTGTACAGGTGCTCCTCGCCGGGGGCGAAGTTGAGCTCCTCCTGGCGCGCCACCAGCTCGACGACGTCCTCCGCCGTGGCCGTCTCCAGCCCCAGTCCCGCCAGGTCCATGAGCCCGTACATGTCCCGGATGCCGCTCGTGTGGTGGGCCAGGTGGCGGATCCGGATCGTGTCGCCGTAGCCCGGGAGCTCGGGCACGTGGCGGCGAACCGGGTCCCCCGAGTCGAGCGCCCCCTCCCGTTCGGCCAGGAGGACCGAGGCCGCCGTGAACTGCTTGGAGACCGACGCCGCGTAGAAGCGGGTGGAGGGCGTGATCGGCCGCCCCTGCTCCAGGTCGGCCACCCCGTACCCCCGGGCGTAGACGAGATCGCCGGCGCGCATCACGCCCAGGGCACAGCCGGGCGTGTCCGGTCGGTCGAACTCCAGGAACACGTCGTCCACCCGACGGTGGAGGCTGTCGCTCGCGACCCCGGCACCCCCGGAATACTCCTGCGCCGGGACCGCCCCGGGGACAAGAAGGAGCAGGGCCGCGAGGACCGCCGCCGCTCCGACGGCTCGCCGCCTCACGCCGGGACCCCCTCGACCATGAACGGGGCGCAGAGATCCCCCGGGCACAGGAGGAGGTCGGCTGCTTCCAGCCGCTCCAGCACCGCCCGCAGGTTGTGGATGTGGTCGTGGATGTCCGAGACGACGGCGATCTTCATCGGCAGCCTCCTGCGTCCAGTCGTCGGGCCGGTTCTCGATCGAGTATCTCGCCCAGTTCCCGGTCCAGCTCCCCCGCCAGGCGCCGTGCCTCCCGCACCCGGGACGGAATGCCGGCCTGGCTCTCCCAGTTGGCGCACACGTGAATCCCCGGGGGCACCGCGGACAGGCCCTCGCCCCGGGCGTTCCAGCTCTCGTCGTGGGCCGGGACCCTGGTGCGGTGGACCGACAGCGGCCGGGCGGGAGCGCCGGTGATCGCCTCGAACTCCCGCGCCGCCCGCTCCACGAGCCACGCGTCGTCCCGGCCCACGTCCTCCTCGCGCCCCATCCCGCCCAGGTAGGCCGTGCACACCCCCCGGCGCCCGAAGAGGCTCGAGTTCCAGGTCACCCCCCGGGTGGCGAACCCCTCCTCGGCCAGCGAGATCTGGTAGCCGAAGCCCCGACGCTCCAGGTCCGACTCCAGGTGGACGACGGCCAGCGGGTTGTAGCGGAGCCGGCGGAGCCGCTCCAACCCTCCGTCCGCTCCTCCTCCGGCGAGCAGATCCGCCGCCTCCGCCGCCGGCACCGTCAGGACCACCCGGCGCGCCTCCACGCGTCTCCCACCACCCCCGACGGAGACCCGGAAGCCCCGGTCCGTCCTCGCGACCGCCGACACGGGAGCCTCCAGCCGGAGACGGTCACCGCAGTCCTCGCCCAGCGCGTCGGTGAGGGTCGAGAGTCCCTCGGCGAAGCTGCACGGCGGGGGACGCTCGCCGCCCGTGAGGGCGCGGCGTGCCGCCGACAGCACGAAGCTCCGTGGCGAGCCGAAGGCCCGCCACAGCGGGATCAGCGAGTGTCGGGCCGGCATCCGGGCCGGATCCGAGGCGTAGATGCCCCCGAAGAGGGGACCCAGCAGGTGGAGGTAGCCCTCCTCACCGAAGCTGCGCCGGAAGTAGTCCGCGACGCTCTCCTCCTCCCGGGGCGGCCCGGCCACGGGCTCGGCCAGGAAACGGGCCTTGCCGGCGAGGGAGAGGAGGTCGGTGCGGAGGAAGCCCCCCGGGCCCAGTGGAGCGCGCCGGAGGCGGCCGTCCCGGTACACGTAGAGCGGGAGGTCCGGGGGCGCCGTCACGACCTCCCGCTCCAGGTCCAGCTCGTCCACCAGCCCGGCGACGGGATCGGTGAGCCGCGTGCGCTGGGGGCCGAGCTCCACGACGCGGCCCTGCACGCGGCGGCTCTCGATGACCCCGCCGGGCCGATCGTCCGCCTCCAGGACCACGACGTCCCGGCCTCGCTCCGCCAGCTCCCGGCACAGCACCAGGCCGGTGATCCCGGCGCCCACGACGGCGACGTCCCTCTGCTCTCCTGCCCCGACGTCCGCGTTCATGACGGCCAGAATCTTCCCCCTGTGGCCGGCGCTATCAACGTGGGGGTTCGGCCGCCACCGTCGTCACCGCTCCCGACGGCGTTGACCCGCCGGCGTCGGGGGCTTTCATTCTCCCCGTCGCGCCGCCGCGCCATCAGCGAACCCCCGTCGACCGACCTCCACATGGACACCTCGCCCGCCTTCCAGCGCGCCCTCCGGGAGATCCGGGAGCACATCCTCCGGTCCGACGGCCTGCCGGTGCCCGACGAGAAGCGCGAGGTGCTGGGCGACTACGAGCTGAGGGCCGCGGCGCCCGACCAGGAGTCGGTGACCTTCGACGTCGACGTCCGTGTACGGTCCGAGGCAGGGAGCGATTCCCCGGACGTGCGCCAGCGGTCGGTGGAGATCACGCCGCAGGTGATGGTGGACTCCCCGGACGGCATGCGCTTCTTCGCCGGCTGGAACGACGTCGGGCGGATCTTCGTCGTGTGGTTCACCGACGACTCCCTGGAGGCGATACGAGAACGACTCGAGGACCGACGCGAACCGAGCAACCGGGAGAACGACCAGCCATGACCGCCGGAATCCTCCTCCTCAACTTCG
Organism: Candidatus Caribbeanibacter nitroreducens; assembly: GCA_947581645.1. GTDB lineage: Bacteria > Gemmatimonadota > Gemmatimonadetes > Palauibacterales > Palauibacteraceae > Caribbeanibacter > Caribbeanibacter nitroreducens. The sequence goes on from CANPVF010000128.1 coordinate 43,316, forward strand.
GCGAGCCCCCGACCCCCGAGCGGGACGTCGTCGTGGACTACCTCACGCGGATCTTCTACAACAACGCGGACCTCGAGCAGCACGCCAACCGGGAGGCGGCGCTGGAGCGGAGCCGCGAACTGGCGGAGCGCAGGGCGCCCGGGCTCATGGAGGAGTACCGTGAGATCGGCGGTTCGCCCCTCAATCCGCAGGCCGAGGAGCAGGCCGAGGCCCTGGCCGAGCAGCTTCGGGAGCGCGGGCGGGACGTACGGACGTGGGTGGGGATGCAGTTCATGGAGCCCACCGTCGCGGACGCCGCCGCCACCGCCCGCGAGGCCGACGTGGACCGCCTGGTGGGACTCCCCATCTATCCTCTCTGCGGGCGCTCGACCACCGTGGCGGCCCTGGAGGACCTGGATCGGGCGCTGGACGAGATGGGCTGGTCCCCGCCCCGGGCCGATCTGACGGGCTGGCACCGCCACCCCGACTACGTGTCCTACCGCGCCGAGAACGTCCGGCGGTTCTGCGAGAGCGAGGGCGTCGACCTCTCCGGTCCCGGGACGCGCCTGGTCCTCTCGGCCCACGGCACGCCGAGGAAGTACCTGGACGAGGGGAACCGCTACGAGGAGTACGTCGAGGAGTACGTCCGGGCCCTGGCCGGAGCGCTGGACGTCGACGACCCGGTGCTGGGCTACCAGAACCACGGCAACCGGAGCGAGGTGGCGTGGACCGAGCCCGACGTGGAGGACGCGGTCACGTCGCTCGACGCCGAGCGTGTCGTCGTCGAGCCGGTGAGCTTCGTGCACGAGCAGTCCGAGACCCTCTCCGAGCTGGACGTCGAGCTCCGGGAGGAGGCCGAGGAGGCGGGGCTGGAGCTGCACCGCGTGCCGGTCCCCCACGCCGAGCCGCGCTTCATCCGGCTCCTGGCCGACCTGGTGGAGCCCCTGCTGGAGGCCGATGCCCCCGAGGAAGGGGCGGACTCCGAGGGACGCCGCTTCCTCTACGGGGCCTGCCGCTGCAAGCCCACCGACGGCACGTTCTGCCTCAACTCCGTGGAGCAGCCCGCCCGGGAGCCGGCCACGGCCTGACCTCCCGGCGGGGCGTCACCCCCGGCGGCCGCGGTCCAGGACGTAGGGGTTCCGCTGCGCCGTGGGCATGATCACCAGGTCGTGTACGCTGACGTGCGGAGGGGCGTTGACCACGTACGCCACGGCGTCCGCCACGTCCTCCGGTCTCAGAGGGCGGTATCCCTCGTACACCTGCTCGGCCCGCTCCTCGTCCCCGTGGAAGCGGACCTCCGAGAACTCGGTCTCCACGGCCCCCGGACTGATGCAGGAGGCACGGACACGCGTGTCCACCAGATCCACGTTCATGGCCTGCGTGAGGGCCCGCACCGCGAACTTGGTGGCGTTGTAGACGTTCCCGCCGGGATAGACCATGTGCCCGGCGATGCTCCCCATGTTGACCACGTGCCCGCGGTCTCGCCGGACCATGAGCGGCACGACGAAGCGGCTCACGTTCAGGAGGCCCGTGACGTTGGTGTCGATCATCCGGTCCCAGTCGTCGAAGGAGCCCTCGTGCAGGGGCGCCTTCCCGGCGGCCAGCCCGGCGTTGTTCACCAGCACCTCGGGCACCCGGCCCTCCCTCTCGAGTCGGGAGACGAGCTCCTCCACGGCGTCCCGATCCCGGACGTCGAGCTCGGCGACCCGGACCTCCACCCCGTGGGCCTCCTCCAGCTCGCTCTCCAGCTCCTCGAGCCTCTCCAGGCGACGCGCCGCCAGGATCAGGTCCCGGCCGTCGCGGGCGAACTGCCGGGCGCACTCGCGGCCGATGCCGGCGCTGGCACCGGTGACGAAGACGGGGCTGAGGCGATCGTCGCTCACGGTCTTCCCTTCCTCGATTCTCGTTCCACTCGGGGGCACCGGGTACGCGTCAGTACGCGATGGCGTAGGCTTCCCGGCGCGGGCCGGCCGCCGCCACGAGCGCGCCGGACTCCGGGTGCACGTAGATCATCTGGACGCCACCGAACGTGGCCAGCCATCCGTTCATGGGGTCCAGCCGGTGGCCCAGGCGGTCGAGGCTGTCCCGCACCGCCGGCCGCACCCGCGCCTCGATGGCCAGGCGCCGGTCGCCGTAGCTCCTGTACCGCGGCGCCTCGACGGCCTGCTGAGGCGTCATGCCGAACAGGTGGATGTTGTGAAACACCTGGAGCAGCGTCTGGCTCTGGCTGTCCCCTCCCGGCGTCCCGAAGGTGAAGGCCAGCTGGCCGTCCCGGAGCGCCATGGCCGGCATCAGCGTGTGGAAGGGCCGCTTCCCCGGCGCGATACGGTTCGGGTGTCCCTCCTCGAGCGTGAAGAGGCCGCCCCGGTTCTGGAGCACGATGCCCGTCTCCGGCTCCACCAGGCCCGATCCGAAGGAGTAGTACAGGCTCTGGATCCAGCTCACCGCATTTCCGTCGGCGTCCACCGCCGTCAGGTAGACCGTGTCGCCCGAGTCTCCGGCGTCCTCCGGACTGGCCGCGGTCTCGCCGCCGGCCGGGCCGCCGATGCCCGGCCCCGGATCCTCCATCGCGGAGTCCGGCGACACCAGCCGGGCCCTGCGGTGCAGGTATCCCTCGGAGAGCAGCGAGTCCATGGGAATGTCCGCCACGGAGGGGTCCGCGAGCCAGCGGGCCCGGTCGCCGAACGCCAGCTTCTTCAGCTCCACCAGCGTGTGCAGGTAGCGGGTGCTGTTGTGGCCCATGGACTCGAGGTCGAACTGCTCGGCCATCTTCATCTGCTGGAGGAGGACGAAGCCCTGGGTGTTGGGCGGGAAGGTGAGGACGCGGTGTCCCCGGTAGTCGACCCCGATGGGGTCCGTCCACGTGGACGTGTGGTCGGCGAAGTCGCCCGGACGGAGGTAGCCGCCACGCTCCTCGAGGAACGACGCCAGGCGGTCGCCGATCTCCCCGCCGTACATGGCGCCGGGGCCCTGCTCGGCGATGGTCCGGAGGCTCTCGGCCAGGGCCGGATTCCGGAGCAGCGTTCCCACGGCCGGAGCCTCGCCGTCCCGCAGGTAGATGGCGCGCCCGGCCTCGTTCAGGTCGTCCGCGTGGTCCGCGAGATCCGCCCGGAGCTCCGTGCTCACCGGAAAGCCCTCCTCGGCGTACCGGATCGCCGGCTCCAGGGCCTCCGCCAGCGAGATGCTGCCCCGCTCCTCCAGGGCCGTCGCCCACGCCCCGACCGATCCGGGCACCGACACGGAGAGCGCTCCCCGGGTGGGGATCTCCTCCCGGCCGGCGTCCGCGAAGAACTCCGGCGTCGCGAGCTCGCCGGCGCGGCCGCTCCCGTTCAGCGCCGACACCTGGCCGGACTCCCCGTCGTAGAAGAGGCCGAAGGAGTCGCCCCCGACGCCGTTCATGTGCGGCCGCACGACCGCCAGCACCGCGGCCATGGTCACCGCGGCGTCCACGGCGTTCCCCCCGTCCCGGAGCACCCGGTAGCCGGCGGCCGACGCCAGGGGATGATCCGAACTCACGGCGCCGGCGGTGCCGGCGACATCCGGACGATTCTGCGCCGGGAACTCCGCCTCCATGGTCACGGAATCGGCGGCCCCGGCTCCGCCTCCCGGCGAACCACCACAGGCGACCAGGAGGACGACCAGGAGGACGGGCGCGGCGGAGCGTCGAAGCATGGGGGTGGTCTCCCTGTCGGCTCGATCGAGGTGGAGCTGCGGGCCGTGGCCCGTGGCTCGAGAAGAGGTCGCCAACGTAGTGTATCGCCGGCCGGCGCCGCCAAGCGCCGGGCCGGACGACGCCCAGCATCTACTTCAGAACGATGGTTGCATACCGCTGTTGTACGACGTGTTAACTACCCTGCCGCCCGTCCTCGCGCTCCTCGCGGTGGCCCTTCCCTCCTCTGCCATCGCTTCCGGTACGGACGCGGCCGTCGGCACCGGCGGGGGGGGCACGCCCGCCGTCCCGGCCGCGGGACCGGACCCCCTGGCCGAGCGCATCGACGCCCGAATGCGGGAGGCCGAGCTGGAGGAATGCGAACTCGCCCATCGGGACCCGGGCTCGGGACGGGATGATCAGGCAGCGGCACCGGCGCTCGCGAGACGCTCCCGGGCCCACGCGAGCGAGTCGAAATAGAGCCGGGTGAGGTCCTCCGGATCCAGCGAGACGTCGACCTGATCGAGCACGTCGAACACCTGCTCCCAGCTCCCGGACTCGTATCTCCGTGCGAGCCGAAGCGGGGCAGCGAGCGGACCGCTGTCGTAGAGAAGAGCCCAGCGCACATCCTCCCGGAGATCGAGCTGTTCCGCCACCCGTTCCATCGGCTCGTCCAGAAGCGAGTCCAGGAGCGAGAAGACGCCGAGGAGGAACAGGGCCGACGCGTCCTGATCGAACGCCGCTTCCCGCGCAAGGAGCTCCAGGAAGCGGCCGCGCTGGATGGCCGTCTTGGCGGCCTCCCGGTCCACGCCCTGCTCGCCCGTCACCGACGACACCAGCAGGAGCGACATCCAGCGGTGGAGCCGCTGCCGTCCGAGCATGCGGATGGCGTGCCCGATCGAGTTCACGCCGCGTCCTCCCACGCCAGCCGAGTTGACGATACGGAGCAGCTTGTACGTCAGGGAGGGGGCGCTGCGGAACACCTCCTCGACTTCCGCGTCGGCCACGTCGAAGTCGCGCAGCAGGTTCAGGAGGCGAAACAGCTGGACCTGCTTCACGGGCAGCTCGGATCCGGACACCGTCTCCGGCTCCCGGAAGAAGTTGCCCTGGAAGAGATCGAAGCCGAGCTCCTCCGCGCGCTCCCGGAGCGAGGGCGACTCGACTCGTTCCGCCACCAACTGGACGTCATGGGATGCGGCGGCCTCCACGTCGTCCGCGATCTCCGCTTCGCCGCGATCCAGTACGTCGATCTTCACGTAATCGGCCACTTCCAGGAGCGGCTCCAGCTCCGGACGATAGGTGAAGTCGTCGAGGGCGAAGCAGTAGCCGTTGGCAGCCAGGACCCTGCACCGTCGAACCGTCTCTGAATCGGGGGGAACGGACTCGAGGAGCTCCACGACCCAACCATCGGGTTCCACCAGTCGGACGGTGCCGTCCATGATCATGTCCTCGCTCATGTTGATGAAGGCTGGTGCCCCCCGCGTGAGCTCCTCCAGCCCGAAGGTGACCACGGAGTTGACGATGACGTCGGACGTCATCTGCTCCGGATTCGCCTCCTCCGCCGCCCGGCTCCCCGCATCCCCGCGATAGAGGAGCTCATAGCCCCGGAGCTCCTCGTCGGCGTCGAAGATGGGCTGCCGGGCAACGAACGTTCGTACGGGCTCGGTCATGGCATCGTGGCGGTCGTGGTTGCGGGAGTCCGTCCGGCCTTCGACTGCTGTCGTCGCTCGAGTCGAAGTGTCGGCATCTGCGCGGGCCGAGTTGAAGACCCGGCTCTCGCCCGGTCCCGGCCGCTCCCGAGCACGGTCTCCGCGCCCCGGCTCGGCCGGTCCTCTAGGCTCCCTCCCCCGCCAGGCGCCTGCGGGCGGCACCGACCCCCAGGTCCACGTCCAGCTCGGCTCCGGCGCGCTCGAGCTCGCCGCCCAGGGCCGCCAGCGTGTGGAGCACGTTTCCGGGTCGGGCCGAGTGGCCCATGCATCCGATTCTGAAGATCTCTCCCGCCAGGTCGCCGAGTCCGCCGGCGATCTCGATGTCGTAGCCGTTCAGAACGGCCTGGATGATCTCGCCGTCGTCGATTCCGGTCGGGACCCGGACGGCGTTCAGGCTCGGGAGCCAGTACTCGTCGTCTGCGTTCATCTCGAGCCCCATGGCCCGGACACCGGCCTTCAGTGCACCGGCCACGCGGCGGTGTCTCCGCCATCGCTCTTCGATCCCCTCCTCCGCCACGAGACGCAGGGCCTCCCGCATGGCGTAGACGTTGGTGATGGGGGCGGTGTGGTGGTACGACCGCTCTCCGCCCCAGTAGCCCTCCAGGAGCCCCAGGTCCAGATACCACGAACGGGCCGGTTCCTCGCGGCCGTG
>CANPVF010000129.1 GCA_947581645.1 Candidatus Caribbeanibacter nitroreducens
CCCAGAACATCGCGAACGCCGAGACGACGCGTACGCCGGACGGCACGCCCTATCAGCGGAAGGTGGTGAACCTCGAGCCCCGGGACTTCCGTTCCGAGCGGCCCGGCGGAATATCCAGCCTGGAGTTCCCCGAGCTCCTGTCGGACCGGGGCCCGGGCGGAGTCGAGGTGACGGGCGTCGAGTCCGACGACTCGCCGGGCGAGATGGTCTACGACCCGTCCCACCCGGACGCCAACGAGGACGGCTACGTCGAATACCCGAACGTCGACCTGCAGCAGGAGATGGTCGACATGATGATCACGCGTCGCACCTACGAGGCGAACGCCACGACCTTCGAGGTGGCCAAGAGCATGCTTCGCCGCGCGACCGAGATCTGAGCCGCCCCGAGCCGCCCACCGGAAAGGAAGCGAAACCATGGTGATGGAAGGCATCAACGGACAGAGGCCCATCCCGAACGTGCCGCCCGGCGATTCGGGCTCGGGCGGGCAGTCCGGCGCCGAGCGCGCCGATCGTCCCGAGGACGCCGATGCGCCGCGGCGGCAGGACCCGTCGTCGCGCGAGGATGGTCAGGCAACCCGCCGCTCCTCGGTCAAAGAGGTCGGCAACGGCCTGCCCGCGGAAGCCCCGGACGACATCGACTCGCGCATCTGGCAGGCCATGGACGCCGACGAGCGGAAGCACTTCGCGCAGATGCAGGACCTGGAAGGACCGCTCACCTACGGTCCGGACGGCCCCGACGGGTCCGACTCGGAGGAGGGCGTCCGACGCGGCCTTCATCTGGACGTGCGGGCGTGACGATGCCCGACGCCGTCGGAGGAGCGGGGGGGATCGATCCCACCAGTCGGGCCCGGCCCGGCGTGCAGGACTCTCCGGAGCTGCCCGGTGCCGAGGAGGACGCCCCCTCGTTCCAGGACACCCTGGAGAAGGCCCTGGGCGAGGTGGAAAATCTCGAAGAGAACTCACGGGAGACGATCCAGGCCTTCATCCAGGGCAAGGAGGTCGAAGTCCACGAGGTCATGGCGGCCGCCGAGGAGGCGGGCATCGCTCTCGACATGCTCATCGAGGTGCGGAACAAGTTCCTGCAGTCCTACCGCACCCTGATCAACATGCAGCAGTAGGCTCCCGAGAACCGCTACGATGAACTTCATCCAACGAATCCGCAGCACGCTGGAGGAGCTGGGCCTCCACCCGCGCCTCCAGCTGGTCCTGGTGGGGGCCGTCGGCCTGCTCCTGCTCTGGGGCACCTATCAGCTGGCCACCGGCCCGGAGTACGTCCCGGCCTACACGGACCTGGAGCTCCAGAAGGTGAGCGAGATCGAGAGTCGACTCACCGAGGCCGGCGTCGAATACCGGCTCGAGGACGGAGGCTCGACGCTCCGCGTCAAGCAGGCGGACCTGGCCCGGACTCGCGTGCTTCTGGCCGGGGAGGAGCTGCCCGAAGCGGGGCGGCCCGGCATGGAGCTCTTCGACCAGCCGTCCTGGGGGATGACGGACTTCTCCCAGCGTGTGAACTACCGGCGCGCCCTCGAGGGCGAGCTCCAGAGAACCATCGGCCGCCTGGACGGCGTCCGGGAGGCCAAGGTCCACCTGGCCATGCACGAGAACACGGTCTTCCGGAGCTCCGATCGCCCCTCCGAGGCCTCCGTGGTCCTGGGCCTCGAGTCCCGCGGGGCGCTGCCGCAGCGCATGGTGCGGGGAATCACCTTCCTGGTGGCCAGCAGCGTAGACGGCATGCTCAGCGAGAACGTCACCGTGCTCGACGACAGGGGGCGCGTTCTCTCCACGTCCCTGGAGCCCAACTCCAGGACCGGGCTCGAGCGCCGGAAGCTCGAGTTCCAGCAGCAGGTCGAGGGCCACCTCCGGTCCAAGGCCCAGCAGATCGTCACCCGGGTCGTGGGCCGGGAGAACGTGCGCGTCCGCGTCGCCGCGGATCTCAACTTCGACAAGGTCGAGCGAACGGTGCGGGCGGTCGAGCCCGACGAGCGAACCATGACCAGCGAGGAGCGCGCCGAGATCATCCCCGGCGACAGCGCGGCGGGCGCGGCCTCCGTGCAGAGCAAGACCGACTACGCTGCGACCCGGAGCGTCGAACGCTTTTCCAGCGGCACGGGCAACGTGGAGCGCCTCACCGTCTCCGTGCTCGTCAACGAGAACGCCGGCCCCGACGGAGGGGGTGTGCCGGAGCAGCGTCTCCAGCGGATCCAATCCCTGGTGGCCAACGCCGTCGGCATCGACCCCGAGCGGGGCGATCGCATCACCGTGGAGAGCGTCCCCTTCACGGACCGTCTCCCGCCCGGTGCCGAGCCCGGGAACCAGGGCTTCGGATGGAGAAACTTCCTCCGGGAGTGGCAGCGCCCCCTCGTAGCGCTGATCGCCGTCGGCCTGGCCTTCTTCCTCGTCCTGAAGGTCCTGCGCTCGGTCCGTGAGATGTCGCGGGACGAGCAGGCTCTCCCGACCGGCGCGACGGACGACGTGGACCGCCGGCTGGAGGGGGACGAGGATACGGAGTCCATGCCCGCGTCGGAGCCGGAGAAGCCGTACCTGGAGTCCGAGGAGGAGCGGAGCGAACCGCCCCAGAAGATCGTACCCGGCGGCGACCGCGACCAGCGAACGCGGGAGCGGGTCGCCGCGGGGGTCCGGGAGGAGCCCGAGCTGGCCGCGCGTGTCGTCAAGGTCTGGATGAACGATGCCTGACGTAACTGCACAGAACAAGAATCTGCCGACCGACGTCGACGACCTCACGGGTCAGGAGAAGGCCGCGATCCTCCTGATGAGCCTCGGCTCCGAGGCCGCGGCGGAGCTGACACGTCACCTCTCCGACCAGGAGGTGGAGCAGCTCTCCTTCGAGATCGCCCGCATCGAGCAGGTCCCCGGCGACCTCGCGAATCAGGTGCTCGAGGAGTGGTCGGAAGTCGCCAGGGCGGCCAGCTCGCTGGCCGAAGGCGGCGTCGACTACGCGCGCGAGATCCTCGAGAAGGCGGTGGGTGGACGGAAGGCGGAGTCCGTGCTGGGTCGCATCAAGGGGCAGCTGTCGGAGTCCGTCCACATCCAGAACCTGCGAAACGCCGACTCGCAGCAGCTCGGATCGATGCTCCGCGACGAGCATCCGCAGACCATCGCCCTCGTGCTCGCGCACCTGGCGAAGCGGAAGACGGCCGAAGTGCTGCAGGAGATCGATCCCGAGGTCGGCGGCGAGGTGCTCTATCGGATGGCCTCCATGGACAAGGTGTCCCCGGAGGTGCTCGACCTCGTGGGCGAGGCCTTCACCGACGAGACGGAGATCACCTTCGCCGGCGACATGAGCCGGGCGGGAGGGCCGGAACCCGTGGCCGACATCCTCAACCACACTCCCTCCTCCCTGGAGAAGCAGCTGCTCGGCGGAGTGGAGGAGCGGGACGCCGAGCTCAGCGAGGAGATCAAGAGCCTCATGTTCGTCTTCGACGACCTGCACTCGCTCGACGACCGCTCCATGCAGCGGCTCATGCGCGAGGTCCAGGTCGAGGACCTGGCGAAGGCCCTCAAGGTCTCCGACGAATCCCTCGAGGAGCGGATCAAGGATTCCATGACGAACCGGGCCCAGCAGTCCCTGGAGGAGGAGATGGAATTCATGGGGCCGGTGCGCGTCACCGACGTCGAGAACGCGCAGCAGAAGATCCTGAGCATCGCCCGTGAGCTCGAGGAGCAGGGCGAGATCATCATCTCCACCGACGAAGACGCCCTCGTCGAATGAACGCCCGCCCCCCCTTCCCCGGTCCCGAGGGTCCCCTTCCGGACGGGAGGCGTCCGTGAGCCCGACGAGCTGGTCCCTGGAGCAGCTGGAGGACCGCACGGGCGAGGTCGAGGCCGGCGGCGAGCCGTCCCGGCCCGCCGCGAGCGGGGACCGTGCTGCCGGACCACCGGAAGCAGCCGCGGGCGAGGACCACGACGAGGGCACGACACGGCTGGAGGAGGCCGAGGCCCGAATCGAGGAGCTCGAGGAGCGGATCGAGGCGGAGTACCGCCGCGGCTACGAGGAGGGGCGCGAGGACGGTCGTCGGGAGACCCGCGCGGAGCTGGAGGACGGGGTGGAGGCGGCCGTCGCCTCCCTGGCGGACGCGGCCTCGGAGCTCGAGGCCGAGCTGCCGGGATGGGAGAGGGCCCTGGAGGACAACCTCCGGGCGCTGGCCGTCGCCATCGCACGGCACGTCCTCGGCCGGGAGGTGGAGGCCGACCCCGGGATCGTCCGAGAGAGGGTCCGTGAAGCCCTGGACCGATTCCCGGTAGACGAGGCCGTCACCCTCCGCCTCCATCCGCGCGACCTGTCCCTCCTGCGGAAGGCTGCCGAGACGACCGACCTCGAGCTGGGATCCGGCCGCGAAATCGAGTGGAGGGCGGACGGGAGCCTGGAGCGCGGGAGCTGCGTCGCCGACGGCCCCGAGCACGTGGTGGACGGCCGCACCGATCGTGCGCTCCTGCGAGTCTACAAGGAGCTCTCCCATGGTTGACGCGCTCATCGAGCAGGTTCGGGAAGTGCCCCGCCTCCGTCGTCTCGGACGGACCCGCCGCGTGGTGGGGCTCGTGATCGAGGCGACGGGGCTGGAGGACGTGGCCCTCGGGGAGCTCTGCCGGGTGCGAAGCCCCTCCGACGACCACTCGGTGTTGGCCGAGGTGATCGGCTTCGAGGGGGGACGCATACTGCTCATGCCCCTCGGCGACCTGGAGGGGGTGCAGCCCGGGAGCACCGTCGAGCCCTTCGGCAGGACCTTCGGCGTCGAGGTGGGCCCCGGCCTCCTCGGTCGTGTGCTGAACGGCCTGGGCCACCCCATGGACGGCCGGGGCGACCTCGGTCCCACCGAGCGGGTGCCACTGTCCGCCGATCCTCCGAACCCCCTGGACCGGGAGACCATCGACGAGCCGCTCAGCACGGGCGTCCGCTCCGTGGACGGAATGCTGACGCTGGGACGCGGTCAGAGGATCGGGATCTTCTCCGGGAGCGGAGTCGGCAAGAGTACCCTGCTGGGAATGATGGCGCGCCACTCCTCCGCGGACGTGAACGTCATCGCGCTCCTCGGCGAGCGAGGACGTGAGGTTCGGAGCTTCCTGGAGGACGCCCTCGGAGAGGAGGGCCTGGAGCGCTCGGTCGTGGTGGTGGCCACCGGGGACGAGGCCGCCCTGCTGCGGGCCCGGGGCGCCATGGTCGCCACCTCCATCGCGGAGCACTTCCGCGACCAGGGCAAGCACGTGATGCTCATGCTGGACTCCATCACCCGAGTGGCCATGGCATGGCGCGAGATCGGTCTCGCCGCGGGCGAGCCCCCGACCACCAAGGGGTATCCGCCCTCCGTGTTTGCCAAGCTCCCCCGGCTCCTGGAGCGAGCCGGAAACGGGGCGGACGGCGACATCAGCGGCATCTACACCGTGCTCGTGGAGGGGGACGACTTGAGCGAACCCGTCGCCGACGCTGCCCGCTCCGTGCTGGACGGCCACATCGTCCTGGACCGCGACCTGGCCGATGCCGGCCACTTCCCCGCGGTGGACGTCCTTCAGAGCAAGAGCCGCGTCCGCGACGAAGTCATCGACGAGGAGCACCGGTCGGCCGCCGTCGACGTCGCCGAGGTCCTGGCGGCCCGCCGGGAAAAGGAGGATCTCATCAGCGTCGGTGCCTATCAGGAGGGCGCCGATCCCTCGGTGGACGCCGCGCTGCGCCTCGAGGACGACCTCCGCGACTTCCTGCAGCAGCGTCCCGAGGAGAGGAGCGACCTCCCGGAAGCGCGTGCCCGCCTGATCGACATCGCCGACAGGATCGATCGATCCCCGGAGAGTGAGGCGTGATGGAGAACTTCGACTTCAGCCTCGAGGACGTCCTGGAGCTCCGCAGCGACCGGGAGCGGGAACTGGCCGCCGAGCTGGCGGACGCCCGAGAGAGGCACGAGGAGGCGCGTCGAGACCTTCGACGGCTGCGTGCCCGCCGCTCCTCGGCCCGGGAGCGCATCGACGAGCTCCAGGGCAGCGGCGAAGGCTCGGCCGGCGCCATGCAGAGCCTGCTGATCGTCGCCGACCGGCTCGGCGAACACATCGGGGAAGCGGAGCGGCGCCTGCGCGCCGCCGAGGAGGACGTCGCGGAGCGGAGGCGTGAGTTCGAGGATGCCCTCAGGGAGCGGCAGGTGGTGGAGCGTCTCCGGGAACGACGCCTGGCCCAGTGGCGCGACGAGCGATCACGAGCGGAGCGGAAGCGGATGGACGAGATCGCCATCAACCGACACGGCACCGACGGCGCCACCGGCGACCGCTCGGGGGGGGAGGCACCGTGAAGCGCGTCCTCTTCCCCTTCGTCCTGGCCTTCGTCGTCGGTGCAGCGAGCGGCGCCGGATGGACGCTCCTCGGAGAGGGCCGAGGGGGGG
>CANPVF010000130.1 GCA_947581645.1 Candidatus Caribbeanibacter nitroreducens
TCCGGACGCCGATCCTCTCGCAGAGCTCGCCGAAGCGGCGACGATCCTCGGCCTCGTCGATGGCGTCGGTGCTGGTGCCGAGGATCGGAACGCCCAGGTCCTCGAGCTCCCGGGCCAGGTCCAGCGGCGTCTGTCCGCCCAGCTGGACCACCACCCCGTCCGGGTCCTCGTGCTCCACGATCTCGAGGACGTCCTCGAGGGTCAGGGGCTCGAAGTAGAGCTTGTCGGAGGTGTCGAAGTCGGTGGAGACGGTCTCCGGGTTCGAGTTCACCATGATCGTCTCGTAGCCCTGATCCCGGAGCTCCAGGGCGGCGGAGACGCAGCAGTAGTCGAATTCGATGCCCTGGCCGATGCGGTTCGGGCCGCTGCCCAGGATGACGACCTTCTTCCGGTCCGAGCTCCCGGATTCGTTCTCCCGCTCGTAGGTGGAGTAGAGGTAGGGCGTCTCGGCCGGAAACTCCCCGGCGCAGGTGTCCACCGTCTTCCACACCGGGCGGATCCCCGCCTCCCAGCGCCGCTCCCGCACCCGGGCCTCGGTGCTGTCCCGGAGACGGGCGAGCTCGGCGTCGCCGAAGCCCGTTCGCTTCAGGTACTCCAGGTCACGGTCCTCCGGCTCGTCCACCTCGGCGAACTCCCCGGCCGTCTCCACGATCTCCGCCAGCTGGTGGATGAACCAGGGATCGATCTGGGTGAGCTCGGCCACCTTCCCCGGGGACATGCCCCGCTCCAGGGCGCGGTAGATCTGGTAGGGGCGCTCCGGGGTGGGGGTGCGCAGCGCCGACCGGAGGGTCTCCTCCGAGTCGTCCGGCAGTCCGTCGTCCTCAAGGTCGGAGGGGTGCCAGCCGTCTCGCCCGTTCTCCAGGGCCCGGAACCCCTTGAGCCAGGCCTGCTGGAAGGTGCGGCCGATGGCCATGACTTCGCCCACGGCGGTCATCTGGATGCTCAGACGGCGGTCGGCCCGCGGGAACTTCTCGAACGTGAACCGCGGGAGCTTGACGACCACGTAGTCCAGCACCGGCTCGAAGCAGGAGGGGGTCTTCCGCGTGATGGCGTTCTCGATCTCGTCCAGCCGGTAGCCCACCGCCAGCTTCGCTCCGATCCGGGCGATGGGGAAGCCGGTGGCCTTCGACGCCAGCGCCGAGCTGCGGGAGACGCGGGGGTTCATCTCCACCACCAGCATCTCGCCGGTCTCCGGCTCGATGGCGAACTGGATGTTGCACCCGCCGGCCTCGACCCCGATCTCGCGGATCACCGCCAGCGCCGCGTCCCGCATCTTCTGGTATTCCGTGTCGGACAGGGTCAGCGACGGCGCCACCGTGATGGAGTCGCCGGTGTGGATCCCCATCGGGTCGACGTTCTCGATGGAGCAGACGATGACGACGTTGTCGTCGCCGTCCCGCATGACCTCCAGCTCGTATTCCTTCCACCCGATGACGCTGCGGTCCACCAGGACCTGGTGGGCCGGCGACTTCTCGAGCCCGTTCCGGACGACCTCCTCGAACTCCTCCCGGTTGTAGGCGATTCCCCCGCCGGTTCCGCCCAGGGTGTAGGAGGCGCGGATGATGGCCGGGAAGCCCGTGTCCTCGACGATCTCCCGGGCCTCCTCCATGCTCGTGGCGTAGCCGCCGTGGGGGACCTCCAGGCCGATCCGGCGCATGGCCTGGGCGAACTGTTCCCGGTCCTCCGCCATCTGGATGGCCTCGGGCTGGGCCCCGATCAGGTCGACGTCGTGGCGATCCAGGACGCCGGCGTCCTGGAGGTCGAGGGCCACGTTGAGGCCCGTCTGGCCTCCCATGGTGGGGAGCAGCGCGTCCGGCTCCTCCTTCTCGATGATCCGCTCCACCCACTCGGCCGTCAGCGGCTCGATGTAGGTGGCGTCGGCCACGTCCGGGTCCGTCATGATCGTGGCCGGATTGGAGTTCACGAGGATGACCCGGTACCCCTCCTCCCGCAGGGCCCGGCACGCCTGCGTGCCGGAGTAGTCGAACTCGCAGGCCTGGCCGATGACGATCGGCCCGGACCCGATCATGAGGATGGAGTCGATGTCGTCGCGTCGCGGCATACTCGTGTCCGGCGGTGGGGAGGGGCATTCTCGACGGGCCGCCGGGCGATTCGCCGGTCGTGTCTCCCGGCGAACTGCCTCAGCGGCCGATCACGATTCGAGGGAAGGTGGAGGGGCGGGGCGCGATTCTCAACGCATGAGCAGCGACACCCGCTTCAGCACCCACACCGGCACCGCCTCGCCGTCGGCCACCGCCGGTCGGAAGCGGAGCCGCTCGGCCACGACCTGCGCCGCCCGGTCGAAGGCGTCCGCGTCGGACGTGGTGTGGAGAACCGCGTCGCGGACCTCGCCGTCCCGGTCCACGAGCACCCAGAAGAGGGCGACGTCCTGGACGGAGAGCTCGTCGTGCCGGTCGACGACGGGCGCCAGCGTGTCGCTCAGCAGGTTCGTCAGCCAGCCTCCCGGCAGCAGCTGCGGGCTGATGTCGTACGGCGTGTACGTGGGGCCCATCTCCAGCAGCTGCTCCACCGTGTAGCGCCCGCCCGCCGGGAGCGAATCGGCGGCGGCCGAATCCGGGACGGCGGAGTCGACGGCCGCCGGGTCCACCGGGACCGAGTCGGGCCGCGGCGGCGCCGTGTCGTCCGCGGCCGCCGCCCGGACCGCCCGGGCCACGGCGCTGTCCACCGCTACCGTGTCGAGGCGGACGAGGCTGTCCCGGGCCAGGGCGCTGTCCGGCCGCACGGAGTCCGGAGCCGTCGCGCGTCCCGCGAAGGGGCCCCGCGCCAGGAAGCGACACCCTCCGGCGGTGAGCAGGAGGACCACCATGCCCGCCAGGAGGAGCGAAGCCGGCGTGATACGGGGCGAGAGGAAAGAGGACACGGTCGAGGGGCTGCGCGAGGGCATACGGGGCAGGAAGCGTCGGGGCTATGCCCGGCTCTGCTTCTCCCCTTCCTTCCGGATCGCCGTGCTCAGGATGACGGCGAACCCGCCCCAGACGAAACCTGTGATGACGATCATCGTGACGATGGCCTTGCCGGACACGGTGGCTCCTCTCCTCCGGTGAGTCGTCTGGCGAGTCGCTCGGGGATCAGCACCGGGCCGATCGCGAACCGATGGCCCGTGGCGCACGGCTCGAAGGTCGACGCGCGCCCGCCGTGGCCCGCCCGGAGCGGCGGCGTCCGAAACGTATGCGCAGTCCCGGCCGGGAACAGGGGCGCCCCCTGCGCGGCGACCGGCCTCAGGCCTCTCCCACCGGCTCGAAGCTGGCGGTGAAGTGCCGGAGGGTCTCCGGCGCGTCCGTGATCCGGTATCCCCCGAGCTCGTCCCGGCGGTCCCAGATCTTGAGCAGCGCCTCGACGACGTAGTCCACGTGGCTCTGCGTGTAGACGCGCCGCGGCATGGCGAGCCGAACCAGCTCGTTGCGGGCCGGCCTGAACTCCCCGGTCTCGGGATCCTCCCCGCCGAACATGACACTACCGATCTCCACGGCGCGGATGCCGGCCACCCGGTAGAGGGCCACCACCAGCGACAGTCCGGGGAACTGCCGCGGGGGGACGTTGGGGCAGAAGGTGTCGGCGTCCACGTAGACGGCGTGTCCGCCCGGCGGCTCCACGATCGGAACCCCGGCCTCCGAGACGTGCTCGCCGAGATAGCGCGTCGAGGTGACGCGATACTGCAGGTAGTCCGGCTCCAGCACCTCTCGCAGCCCCCGGGCGATGGCCTCCAGGTCCCGCCCCGCCATCCCCCCGTAGGTGGGAAAGCCCTCGGTGAGGATGAGGAGCTCCCGCTCCTGTCGGGCCAGGCGGTCGTCGTCCGTGGCGAGGAACCCGCCGATGTTCGCCAGGCCGTCCTTCTTGGCCGACATGGTGCATCCGTCGGCATGGGAGAACATCTCCCGGGCGATCTCGTCCACCGGCGTGTCGGACCAGCCCTCCTCCCGCTGCTTGATGAACCAGGCGTTCTCCGCGAACCGACAGGCGTCGAGATAGAGC
Source organism: Candidatus Caribbeanibacter nitroreducens (assembly GCA_947581645.1). Lineage (GTDB taxonomy): Bacteria > Gemmatimonadota > Gemmatimonadetes > Palauibacterales > Palauibacteraceae > Caribbeanibacter > Caribbeanibacter nitroreducens. The sequence goes on from CANPVF010000130.1 coordinate 3,994, forward strand.
GGGATCCCGTGCTCGCCGCAGAGCTCCGAGGCCCGGCGGAGGTTGGCCATGGAGACCGGCTGCCCGCCCCCGGAGTTGTTGGTCACCGTGATCATGACCATCGGGATGCGATCGGCGCCCACCTCGCGGATGGTTCGTTCCAGCCCCTCCAGGTCGATGTCGCCCTTGAAGGGCGCCGGGTCGGACAGGTCGTCGGCCTCCGGGCACGGGAGGTCGCGGGCCTCGGCACCGGAGGCCTCCACGTTGGCGCGAGTCGTGTCGAAGTGGGTGTTGTTCGGCACCACGTCGCCGTCGTCGCAGACCGTGCTGAACAGGATCCGCTCGGCCGCCCGTCCCTGGTGGGTCGGGATGACGTGCTCGAAGCCGAAGATGTCCTGCACCGTCTCCTCGAAGCGGTAGTAGCTCTCGCTGCCGGCGTACGACTCGTCGCCGCGCATCACCCCCGCCCACTGGCCCGCGCTCATGGCCCCGGTGCCGCTGTCCGTGAGCAGGTCGATGAGGACGTCCCGGGCGTGGAGGCCGAACACGTTGTAGTCGACGTCGCGCAGTCGCCTCTCGCGCTCCTCGCGAGTGGTCATCCGGATCGGCTCGACGCTCTTGATTCGGAAGGGTTCGATGATGGTGTCCATCTCTTCCATGGGCGGCCTCCCGGGCCTCCTGGTGGCTTCGCTCTCGCCTCGTTGACTGGTCAGTCGGTCGGCTTCATGCGGCCGGCCGACGCCTGTGGCGGCCGGCCGGGAGTTTTCCACAGCACCCCGCCGGGACCCTCCGTCGGGGTTCGGAAAGAGCCCGTGCGCGGGTTTTCCACAGCGCCGGTGACGGTGCCTGCCCGCTGAGTCGTCTCCTCGGAGACGGGGCAGCCCGGAGGATTCCGTGAGCGGTTTCGGTGGTCGAAATCACCGAAACCCCCGTCCTGGCGGGCTTCCGGTCCGCTCCTCGTCGGCGCTTGAACGAAGGTTGACGCGCGATCCGGACACTCCTGTCCGTGGCCGAGGGGCTCCATGCCTCCGCCTATGGTTGTACGACCAACCATAGGGAGCGGGGGACGGGGCGCACCTCGCCTCTCGAAGCAGTTCACCGTCCGACACAGCCGGAGGTCCATCGTGCTCCCGTTCATCGAGGTGGCGTCCCGTCTCCGCCGCGATCCGTACTGCTTCACCATCCGTCGCATGAGGGTGGTGTGGCGCAGGGCCGACCAGCACTACGACGAGACCGGTCAGGCCGCGGACCTGACGGTCGCTTCCTCCCTGGCCCGCCGCGACTGGTCCGAATTGCTCTGGCTCGTGATGGATGGCGACTACCTGATACGGGTCCGTCATCAGCACCGGGACGAGCCGGCGATCCTCGTCTCCGAGTCGAGTTTCCGCGAGCTCGAGCGTCGCGCCCGCCGTCCGCCGGCGGAGGGCCGGCGCTAGGCGTCCTGTCCGGTGAGCTCCAGCGTATCGGCGATGCCGCGCATGGCCTCCGTGACGAAGGCGATGTGCTCGGTGTAGTCCTCGCCCAGCTCCTCGCAGGCCTCCCGCAGGTGGTCCCGGTCGATAGCCGCCGCGAACGAGCTGTCTTTGAGCTTCTTCTTCACGGACGGCGGCTCCAGGTCCATGATCTGATTCGGACGGACCAGGGCGCAGGCGACCAGGAAGCCGGTGAGGTCGTCCACGGCGCGGAGCGTCTTCGCCATCTTCGTGTCCGCCGGCACCCCGGTGTAGGGAGCGTGGGCCATGATCGCCCGGCAGATGTCCTCGTCGACGCCTCGCTCCCTGAGCACCTCGACGCCGTGGGCCGGGTGCTCCTCGTCCGGCTTCCGCTCGTCGTTGGGATACTTCTCGTAGTCGAAGTCGTGGAGGAGCCCCGTGACGCCCCACTTGTCCGCGTCCGCGCCGTACTTCTCCGCGTAGGCCCGCATGCCGGCCTCGACGGCGTACATGTGCTTCCGGAGGTTCTCGTTCTCCGTGTATTCGTGCATGAGCTCGAGGGCCTCGTCCCGGCTCGGCACGTAGCCGTCGCGATCTCCGTCGTCCGCTCCGTCGCTCATCGGTCCTCTCTCCCAGGTCGTATGGTCGTCGAAGTCTGCGTCGTCATTCCACTCGCCGGCCGGCTCGATGTCGTGCGGAGGCACCTCGGTCCGCTCCGGCCACGGCGCTCAGCCGTCCTCGGGATCCCGCTCCAGGAGGGCCGCGCGGGTGATGGAGCGGGAGCCGTACCGGTCGGCCAGCCGGTCGACGGCCTCCGCCACCTGATCGTCCACGGCCTCCTCCCCCTCCTCGAAGAGCCCGAGCTGTCGGCTCGGACCCTCCCGGAAGCGGGAGACGCTCACCCCCACGAGCCGGACGCGCCGCGCGGGACGATCGGCCTCCCGGAAGAGCGAGCGCGCGGCGGGCCAGATCCGCTCGACGGTGTCCACGGGCTCGTTCAGCGTCGTCTGTCGGGTGACCGTTTCGAAGCCCTCCCAGCGCAGCTTCACGGTCACCGTGAGGCCGGCGAGCTCCTTCTCGCGGAGCCGCCGGGCCACCTTCTCGCACAGCCGGAGGAGGGTTCGCTCCACGACCTCACGGTCCTCCCGGTCCCGGCCGAACGTGTACTCCTTGCCCAGCGACTTCCGGTCGCGCTCGGGCTCCACCTCCCGGGGGTCGACGCCCCGGGCAAGGCGGTGGTAGCTCCGGCCGGCGGCCTCGCCGAAGGCCTCGACCAGACGCTCCGGCTCGGCGGCGGCCACGTCGCCGATGGTGTCCAGCCCGAGCTCGGCGAAGCTCTCCTGGGCACGGGGACCGGCGCCCCACAGGCGGGACACGGGGAGCGGCGCCAGGAACTCCTCCTCGGCGTCCGGGGGCACGACCACCAGCCCGTCGGGCTTCTCGAGGTCGCTGGCGATCTTGGCCACGAACTTGGACGTGGCCACCCCCACCGACGCCGTGAGCGACTCCCGCTCCCGAATCCGCTCGCGGATCTCCGCGGCGATCTCCTCCCCGGTCCCGAAGAGCCTCCGGCTCCCGGTGACGTCCAGGAACGCCTCGTCGATGGAGAGGGGCTCCACCCGGTCGGTGTAGTCGTCCAGGATGTCGAAGATGCGGCGGGAGACGCGGGCGTAGAGGTCGCCGCGCGGGCGGAGGAACTCGGCGTGGGAGCAGCGGTTCCAGGCCTCGGAGATGGGCATCGCCGAGTGGATGCCGTACTCGCGGGCCTCGTAGCTGGCCGCGG
>CANPVF010000131.1 GCA_947581645.1 Candidatus Caribbeanibacter nitroreducens
GCCGGTTCGAGGCCGGTCGCCCGCTCTCTCATGAGAAAGAAGAGGCCCGGCAGGAGGTCAGCGCCTCCGGCCGGGCTCTTCGTTCAGCCGGCTCCCGAGCGGGGAGAGAGGGCGTGAGGGTCCTGAAGAGGCTGGCGCCCGGTGCCGTCTCGCTCTTCCTGGTCGCCTATTCGTGGGACCTCCTGGTCCAGCTCCGCGCTCTCGAATCGCCCCTGTCGATCGCCGGGGCGGCTTTCTGGGGATGGCTCCTCGCGCTCTCCGTCACGGGGATCTTCGCTTTCGCGGGATTCGGATTTCCCACCGAGAGGCTCCTCCCGGACAGCTACTACAGGGTCGGCGAGGAGGATCGGCTGCTCGCCCTGTACCGGATCACCGGTGCACACTGGATGAAACCGTTGCTCGCAACGGCCTTCAGGCGACTGGGGCGAAATCAGGGCACGTACTTCTCCGGGACGCGGAGCGGTCTCGACGATTTCGACCGACGTACCCGAAAGTCGGAGTTCGGACACCTCGCGGCGTTCGTCCTGATCGTCCCCGTCTCTCTGGTCCTCCTCCTGTCCGGACAGGTGCTCGTGGCGTTCGTCGCTCTCCTCGCCAACTGGATCGGGAATCTCTGTCCCGTCGTAATCCAGCGTCAGCACCGTTTCCGGATCCAGAGGGTTCGGGCCCGGCAGCAGCAGTCGGCCGTCTGACGCTGTTCGAACGTCCTCTCCGGCCCACCGGGTCCGGATCGGAAGAAGCTGGAGTGTCCAGGATCGCTGCGCGAGCCCCGTCGCTTTCGGTTAGGATTGGCCTGGCCGAACGTGAACGAGCCGAGACTCCTGCCGACTTCGCCGACGATCCGAAATGGGGGAAATCCGGAACACTCGCGTGAGGTCGACGGAGACGCCCTGGTGGCCGGTCGACGCCGAACCGATACGTAGATGAGCGTCTCGCTGCTCGGGCTCGTCGCACTCGTCTCGCTCATCTCCGTCCTCGCGTACCGGTACCGTGCAGGACGTCAGCATCCCGCCTCGGGGCCCGGCGAGGGCGCGTCGGACGCGTCTCGGCGCACGGGCGGCGACGCGCCATCCGTGTGCGTCTACGGGGAGGAGTGCTCCGCCGTGCGGACCGCGGGAGACGCGCTCTACGTGACGGGCAGCGGCGTGGTGCTCATGCAGGACGACACGATCCGACTCGACGGGAGAGCCTACACCGTCACGGAGCTGCGGAGGACGAAGGGAGTTCGGGGGGACGGCGTGCTGATCGTCGGCCTCAGCGAGCTTCCCTGACCCCGCTCGTTCGCCGGTCCGGCCGAGATGTGACGCCAGGGGCACGGGGCGCGTCTACTCTCCTGCGGCGGGACGGCGGTGAGCCCCCTTCACGACCGCCTCGCCGCGAACGGAGGAGAAGACGACTTTCGCGACGGTCCGGGAGCGAGAACCGATGGATCCGACAGAGATGGCGGTCGAGGACCTGTCGGACGCCTGGCGGGTGGTGGAACGCCTCGGGGCGGAGCCCGAGGGGCTTCCGGCCGGCGTTCACGGGCGTTTCGAGGAGGTGCTTCGGGACCACGAGCCGAGCGTCTTCGAGCTCCCGCAGCAGGTCGCCGCGGAGATGATCTGTCGTGCCGCCCTCCGGGCCACGCGGCGGGAGAGCCTGACGGTGCGGGGGCGGTGCCCGCAGTGCGGCGAGCAGATGGAGCAGGTAGGCTACAGGGAGCGACCGGGCGACGGACGGGCCGAAGAGGTCTACCTGTGCGAGGGCTGCGGCAGCGACCCCACCATCTTCGCCCCTCTTCCGAGCCCGGCGTAGAGCGACGGTCGGATTCCGGACGGCCGCCGGTCCTCACACCGGGTGGGTGCCGCTGATGGATGCACTGACACGCATCGTCGACGCCTCCTTCCAGGAGCAGGAGGACGGATCCGTCGCGTTCTTCCCCTTCGGTGCGGCCGGAGACGCGTACCGGATCGAGTCCCCCGACCGCTACCATCACATCCGGGGCTTCGTCCGTCGGTTCCTCGTGCACGTGCTACCGGCCGTGGTCGCCGTCACCCTCACCGTGACGCTCCTGGCCCTCTGGAGCCTGGGAGGCAGCGTGACGGCACTGCTCATCGCCGCCGTCTCCTGTGGCGCGGTCGTCCTCGCGTGCGGCGTGTACTACCGCACGAAGGTCCGGCGCCTCGTGGCCGGACTCGAGACGTGCGATGCCCGCGTCGACGTCGAGCGGTATCTGTGGTTTCCCACCGCCTTTCCCGAGCTGTACGAGATGCACCTGTGGGCCGGGGGATTCGCCGCCGCAGCTCTCGTCGGGCTGATGCTGCTCTTCCCCGATCTCGACGACGGCCTCACCGGCCTCCTGGCCGGGGCGATCGGGCTGACAGTCGCCTGGGTCCGGCAGAAGCGATTCGGCTGACCTGCCGGCCCGGGCGGGACGGAGGCTCTCCGACACCCCGACCCACCCCTTGCTCGCCCCGGGCGGTCCGCGGGGCTTGACATCCTTTCGATGACGAATAGATTGATGTCGAACGGAATGAGGCGGCGGGCCGTCACGCCGGCCGCGACACGCCAATTGCGACGGGGAGACCGGCCGTGGGCACCAAACACCGGGGGCCTCCGGAGGAGCGTCGGGCGCTGGACGCCTACGTCAAGTTCGTCCGGGCCTACGACACCGTCGACTCCCGGCTGCGGTCCGCGCTCCGGGAGGAGGGACTCACCGTGAGTCAGCTCGGTGTGCTGGAGGCCCTGATGCACATCGGGCCGATGGTGCAGTCGGAGCTGGCCGAGAAGCTCCTCACCAGCCCCAGCAATCTGACCACGGTGCTTGACAACCTGGAGCGCGACGGCATGGTCCGGCGCCAGCGGAGCACCGAGGACCGGCGCCAGGTGGAGGTCTCGCTCACGTCCGACGGGCGGGAGCTGATCGAGGACGTCTTCCCGAGCCACGCGGGGCGAATCACCCGCCTGTTCGGGGCCCTGGATCCCGAGGAGCAGGAGGAGCTCGGGAGGCTGTGCCGCAAGCTGGGACGCGGCGCGGGTTAGGTCCAGCTGGATCCCGCGGCGGGCGACCGGTGACGGACGGCAGGCGATTCGAGGCGGGCGCACCGCCACGGACCCGCGGGACCCTTTTCTTTCACACATTTAGTTCGACATCGAAAATTAGGAACACAAACAATAAGGAGTCGATTCCGATGAGCATCGAGAAGCGAGCGCAGGAAACGGAGACGGTCGTGAAGGTGGTCTTCTACAGCATGTACGGACACGTGCACGAGATGGCCCGGGAGGTGGCCGAGGGCGCGCGCGACGTGCCGGGAACCCGCGTCGAGCTCCTGCAGGTGCCGGAGCTGGTGCCCGAGGAGACGCTGGAGGAGAGCGGTGCGAAGGAGGCCCGCGCGGCCTTCGGGGACGTGCCGGTGGCCGAGCCCGAGGACCTGGTGGAGGCCGACGCGCTACTGTTCGGCGCTCCCACCCGGTTCGGGAACATGTCCGCGCAGATGCGCAACTTCCTGGACCAGACGGGCGGCCTGTGGTTCAACGACGAGCTGGTCGGCACGGTCGGAGGCTTCTTCACCTCGGCCAACACGCAGCACGGAGGGCAGGAGTCCACGCTGCTGACCGCACAGGTCACGCTCCAGCACCTGGGGATGATCGTGCTGGGCGTGCCGTATTCCGAGGAGCGCCAGCAGACCCTGGACGAGATCAGCGGCGGGTCGCCCTACGGCGCCTCCACGGTGGCGGGGCTCGAGGACTCCCCGACGGAGAACGAGCGGGGGATCGCCCGCTTCCAGGGCCGCCACGCCGCGCGAACGGCGAGACGGCTCCGCCTGGGGCGGATGATCGACGGGGAGTCGGTCGACGACGCGGCCGTGGATCCCGCCGCCTGAACGGGCCGGTCGGCCGACCGGATCGGGTGGAGGGCCCCGTTCCGATCGGGGGGGATGCCCGGCGGGAATCGGAACCAGGCCGCTGTCCGGGGAGTCGAATACCTTTCCGTATCCGAGACGTGACGTTAGCTTGAACCCGCTCCGGCGACGGCTCCTTCGACCCTCTGCAGGGAAACACGCCGATGACCCGGGCGGACCTCATCTACGTGGCGTGGTCGTTCACGGCACACAGAACCGGCGTCGTGGTCTTCCACTTCCGACGGCCGGACGGAACGGTGGAGAGCGACCGGCTGGGCGTCTCCACACGCTGCGACTGGGCGCTGCTCCCCGCCCCGGTGGCGAACATCCTTCGGGAGCACGAGAGCACCCAGGGGCAGTGGACCTGCTGACCTGACCGCCGCAGCTCCGTGCGCGTCGGGGCCGAGTCGGGGAGCGGCTACTCCTCCTGGCCGCCCTTCTTCGTCTCCTCCTCCGGTGCGTCCCCCCCGAACTCCACGACCAGTCCTCCCTGCTCGCCCTCCGGATAGTCGTAGTTGCTGGCGGCCACCGTGCCCGGGACGGGGGCGTGCTCCGTCCAGTTCCCCGTCGTCGGGCTCTCCACGAACACGCGGCCGTTGGCGAGCACGGCCACGGTGGTGTCGCTTCGCGGGTGGAGGAAGGCGGCGCGGACGTCCGACGGGGTGACGGCGTGTGCGATGGAGTCGATCTCGTCGACCATGGCTCTCCCGGGGTTCGGGTCCTCGCTCCTGGCGTCGGGGCCGCCTACTGGAACACTCTCCGGTGTCCCTGGGTTCTGAAGACTCCGCTCCGGGCGATCACACCGCAGGCGAGGACGACCGAGGATGTGCCGACTCTACGGGTTCCGGGCCACCCATCCCACCCGGGTCCAGTGCGAGCTGATCGAGGCCCAGAATTCCCTCATGCGCCAGAGCCGCCGGGACGGCCGGGGACTGGGGAACATGGACGGATGGGGGCTCGGCACGGTCCGGGACGGGACGCTCCGCTGCGAGCGGGAGGTGGGGCCCGCCTACGAGAGCGAGGAGTACCGAAGGGACGCTGCCCGCGTCGACGCGACCACGGTGCTGGCCCACGTCCGCCGGGCCACCGTGGGCGACCCGCGGGAGGTGAACACCCACCCCTTCCGCCGGGAGGGATCGCTGCTGGCCCACAACGGCCACGTGCCCGCCTTCGATCGCGTCCGGCCCCGGATCCTGGAGCGTATGGCCCCGGAGCTCGAGAGGGGCATCCGGGGGACCACCGACTCGGAGCACGTCTTCCACCTCCTTCTCTCGCGCCTCCGGGACCGCGTCGAGCCGGCGGCGGACGAGCCGGTCGCCGAGGCCGGCCCCGGCGCCGAGGCGATGGCGGACGTGCTCCACGGGACGATCGGCGAGCTGCGGGAATGGTGCGGCGAGGCCGTGGGGGAGGCCGACGGCATCCCCCGCGGCCCCGACGGGCACCGGCTGGACCGGCTCGCGCTGAACCTGCTGTGGACCGCGGGCCACTCGCTGGCCGGCTCGCGCTTCGGGCGCTCCCTCTGGTACGTGGAGCGGGAGGGGGCGCATCGCTGTGAGGTGTGCGGCGAACAGCACCCGGACCCCGAGCCGGACGGCTACCGCTCGGTCGTGGTGGCCTCGGAGCGGATCACCGACGAGAACTGGCAGGAAGTGCCGGAGTCGTCGGTGTTCTTCGTGGACGACCGGATGCGGCTGCGGACCCGGCCCCTGTAGGGGCGGGGCGACTCGCCATCCGGGCTCAGTCGCGGCGGATCTCGATGCCGCCGGAGCCCGTGTCCACCTCGAGCGTGCCCTGGCCGTCGCCCACCACTCCGTTCCAGCGGCCACGCTCCGCCTGAACGTCGCGCGCGGGGAGCTCCACGTCGATGCCCCCGGAGCCCGTGTCCAGGTTGAGCCGGGCCCCGAAGTCCGAGGGCACGCTGATCTCCACGCCTCCCGAGCCGGTGTCGATCACGCCGCGGTCCAGGTCCGAGACCAGCGCCACCTCCACGGAGCCGCTGCCGGTGTCGATGCCCAGCTCCCGGGTCGACACCTCCCGGAGGTCGACGCCGCCGGAGCCGGTGTCCACGGTGAGCGTCTCGGCCCGGATCCCGGTGCCCTCGACGCTCCCGGAGCCCGTGTCGACGCCGACGCGGGAGCCGCTCACCCCCTCCAGCCGTACGCTTCCGGAGCCCGTGTCGATGGACAGGTCCCCCTCGATGGAGGCCGCCCGAACCGAGCCGGATCCCGTGTCCACGGTGAGGGAGCCCCGGAGGCCGTCGGCCTCGACGGGACCCGTGTGGATGTCGAGGGCCACGGTGCCCTCCACGTCGCTCACCCGGGCCCGTCCGACGCCGTTGTGTACGGCCACCTGGCCGTCCGTCGGCACCAGGACCCGGATGTCGGCCCAGGCCCGGAGGCCGTCGCCGGAGGAGACCACGTCCACGTCCCGTCCTTCGTCGCCGAGGCGGCCGTCGTCCCGGACCTCGATGTCCGAGTCGAAGTCCACGCCGAGCCACCGCAGGAAGCCCGGGATATCGCTCTCGTCGCCCCGCTCCGGGTAGACCACGCGGTCCTCGTCCTCGGGGTAGAGTACCCGCAGCGTCTGCCGGCCGTCGAGCACCCCGGTGGCCACCGACAGGCGAGCTGAATCCCGCCCCCTGCGGGTGACCTCGACCCGCACGTCCTCCCCCTCGCCGCGAACCACCTCCACGCGGCCGGCGATGTTGTGGACGGCGACGCTGGCCCCGCGGAGCCGGTACGTCTCGGTGGCCGGCCCCTCCTGCTGCGCGACGGCCGGGGCGGCGGCCGGGCCCGCGAGCAGGGCCGCCACCGCGGCCGCCCGGAAGAGAAGCGAGGCGGAGCGCGACGCGAGCGGACTCTGTTCGTTCATCGGTATGCCTTCCTGGTCGTCGACGGGAAGTCATGGCGCACGCGGCCCCGTCCGGCCGGCGGCCGCCATTCGACCCTACGGGATCGGTGCCGGGTCGGTTTCACGTGCGTCCCCGCGGGAACGACGGGACCGGACGAGGCGTACGATCGGCCCGGCACCGCACGAACCCGCGACGACGTTACCGGGAGGGGGGCACTCCACGATGGCCGAGAACATCGGCCGCACCCTGCTCGTCTTCGGCCTGGTGATCGCGGCGGTCGGGGGAGTACTGTTCCTGGCCGGTCGGCTCGGCATCGGCAGGCTGCCCGGCGACCTGGTCTGGGAGGGGGACGACTGGGCGGTCTACGTGCCCCTGGGATGGATGATCGTGGTCAGCGTCGTGCTGACGGTGCTGCTGAACCTCTTCTCTGGCGGCGAGTAGACAGAGTCACCCGACCCCGTAGCTCAGCCTGGAGAGAGCGCGGGATTCCTAATCCCGAGGTCGTGAGTTCGAGTCTCACCGGGGTCACTATGAAGCGCGCACGAGCGGTCACGACATCTGCGGCCCTGATGCTGTTCCTTGTCGCCGGGGGCTGTAGCCTGCTGAGCCAGAACTACCGGTGCGAGCCGGCGCCCGGCCCGGACCGTCCCGACGCCCGGGAGCCCGACCGCATCGGCGGAGTCGCGGCCGCCGACAGCACGCCCCACCTGCCCTGCGAGCAACGGGAGTAGCCCGGCCAGGCGGGCCACTCCCGGCCTCCGGCTCAGTGCCGGACCAGCCCCAGCTGACGGAGCAGGGCCAGCCTCTCCTGCAGGTGTCCGCCTCCCGACGTCGCCCTCGCTTCCTGCTCCTCCGTGGGGCGGAGGGCGGCGAGTCCGCACAGCGCGACCATGATGACGATCAGTGCTTCCATCGTATTTCTCCCTCTGGATGAAATCTATTGAAGTGGCCGGATCCGACTCCGGCTCCTGTCGTTTCCCTCTCTGCACCCCCCACTACGGGAGGGAGGCGCGTCCTGTTTCAGAGTCCCACGATCCGGTGCGGGTTCTCCCCTCGAACGTCCCGGGGATTGCCGGACAGACGGAGGCCTGACCCCGGTCTACGTTGAGGCCTGTCGCGGCGGTGTCTGACCGCGCGAGGGAGACCCGACGGCTCGGATCGGACCCGGGAGAGGGGAGGGAGAAGCATGACAGCACTGCCGACGGTCACCGTCGTCGTCGCGCTCGCCGCCTGTGCATCGATCCCGCGGCCCGTTCCGCTACAGGCCGGCAGCGCCGCCATGTCGCTGCTCCCGGGGGAGCGACCGTGACGGCCAGCGTCCGCGTGTCCCGGGAGCCAGCGGCCACGGACGGCGTCCGATCCGCCGGGCGTGAGTCCGGTGGGGGCTCCTCCTCCGGTGACGGCGGCGGTCCCCCGTCCAACGGCGAGATCGCCCGGCAGCTGGATCGTGTCGGCGACCTGCTGGAGCTGGAGGAGGCGAATCCCTTCCGGGTCCGGGCGTACCGGCGCGCCGCGGACGAGCTCCGGGCCCTGGACCGGCCGGCGGCCGATCTCTACGCCCGGGGCGGAGAGTCGCGCCTCAGGGAGATCAGCGGCGTGGGGGAGGGGCTGGCCGGGGCCATCGCGGAGATCGTGGAGACCGGCCGCTTCGGGCTCCTCGACCGGCTGGAGAGCGAGCGGTCGCCCGAGGAAGTCTTCCGTCGCCTGCCCGGGATCGGCGAGAAGCTCGCCGCGCGGCTCAGGGACGAGCTGGGGGTGACGACGCTGGAGGAGCTGGAGCGTGCCGCCCACGACGGTCGCCTCGCCCGCGTGGAGGGAGTCGGCGAGAAGCGCGTTCGGGGCATCCGGGACGCGCTGGCCGGGATGCTCGGCCGCTCGAGCCGCCGGCGGGCACGGGAGCGCGTGGAGGCCGGCGGCGGGGACGGCGCCGGCGGAGAAGCGATCCGGCACCGGCGCCCGCCGGTGGAGCTCCTGCTCGACGTCGACGCGGAGTACCGCCGGAAGGCGGACGCGGGTGAGCTCCGCCGCATCGCCCCCCGCCGCTTCAACCCGGAGGGCGAGGCGTGGCTTCCCGTCATGGAGGTGGAGCGGGACGGCTGGGAGATGCGGGCCCTCTTCTCCAACACGCGCCGGGCCCACGAGCTGGACAGGACCCGCGACTGGGTGGTCATCTACTGGGACTCGGACGGCGAGCACGGCCAGGCCACCGTGGTCACCGGCCACTCGGGAGAGCTGGAGGGACGTCGGGTCGTCCGGGGGCGCGAGCCGGAGTGTCGGGAGCACTACCTCTAGGCGAGGGGAGCCCTCCCCCCGTTCCGCTCGCTCCGGAGTCTCCCCTCAGGCAGCCGCCGACTCGGCCGTCTGCTTCTTCCCCTTGATCTTGAGCTGCAGCATCTCCACGAAGAGCGAGAAGCCGAAGGCGGCGTAGACGTACCCCTTCGGGAAGTGCTGGCCGAAGCCCTCGGCCATCAACGTCACGCCGATGAGCAGCATGAAGCTCAGGGCCAGGATCTTCACGGCGGGGTGCTGCTTCATGAAGCGGCTGATGGGGCGGATCATGGCGATCATGATCACCACGGACACCACCACGGCGGCAATCATCACCTCGATGTGGTCCGCCATACCCACGGCGGTGATCACCGAGTCCAGGGAGAACACGACGTCCAGGGCCACGATCTGGCTCAGCACCACCCCCAGCCCCGCCGTGGCCGTGGCCTTCGCCTGCTCCTCGTGCCCACCGCCCTCGATGTTCAGGTGTATCTCGTGCGTGGCCTTGGCCAGCAGGAAGAAGCCGCCGCCCAGCATCAGCAGGTCCTGGCCCGAGAAGGACTGTCCCAGGACGGCCAGGATCTCGGCCTGGAGCCCCATCACCCAGGTGATGGCGAACAGGAGCGCGATCCGGATGATCATGGCCAGCGCCAGACCGCCCTTCCGGGCCAGCGGGCGCTGATCCTCGGGCAGCGAGTCGGCGAGGATCGTGACCATGATGATGTTGTCGATGCCCAGGGCCACCTCCAGCGCGGTGAGCGTCAGGAAGGCGATCCAGGCCCCGGGCTGTGTGAGGAGCTCCATCATTTGAGTCCGTGCTCCCGCTTGAAGGAAGACCAGGTTCGTTTCAGCTCGAGGAACTCGTCGAAGTCGTCCACCTGGAGGAAGGGATTCGTGGCCTCCTCCAGGCCGATGGTGGACGAGGGCCGGCAGCCGAAGTCGTGGCCCGGCCAGATGGTCGTCTCGCTGGGGAGTTCCCGGAGCACCCTCTCCAGGCTCTCGTACTCCTCCCGGGCGTCGGCCTCGCCGCTCGTCCCGCCGATCTTGCCGACGAACAGCAGGTCCCCGGTCAGCGCCACCCCGTACTCGGCCAGGTGGATCAGAAGGTGGTCGTCGGCGTGGCCCGGCACGTGGAGGAACCGGAGCGACAGGTCGCCGGGCTCCAGCGTGTCGCCGTCCTCCAGCGGCACGTCCGGGGCGGTGGCAGCGCCGCGGTGGGCGGCCAGCGGTGCTCCGGTGAGCTCCTTCGCCCGGGCGTTGCCGTTGGTATGGTCGGCGTGGCCGTGGGTGTTGATGATCATGTCGACCTGGAGCCCCTGCGCCTCCGCCCGGTCGATGAGCCCCTCCGGGTCGAAGGAGGGATCCACGAGGACCCCGGATCCCGCCGAGCGGTCGCCCAGCAGGTAGCCCAGGTTCCGGTCGCCGCCCGTCCGCATCTGCTCGAAGATGAAGTTCATGGAATTGCCACCACAGTCGCTTCAGGAGTGTAGTCAGGAGTGCAGGAGAGGATCGGACCGGCCGCGATCTCCGACGTGGACCGTCGGAATAGCGTCTCGCCGCCGGCGGAGTCTGTCAATCGACCACGGCCCGGACCATGGACACGGAGTCACGTAGCTCACGCCGAGGAACCGGATCGGCCGCGGCCGTCTTCGCGGCCCTGGTGACCGTCGTGCTGACGGTCGCCGCGCTCCCCGCGGCGGCGCCGGCCCAGGAGGCCTCCACGGAGCGGACCTGCTTCCGGAACTGGACGGTGAGCTTCATGGCGGAGTCCGAGCCCTTCACGGTGGACCGCGCGCCCTGGGTGCTGCGCTGGCAGCGGACCACGCCGACCCACACGAAGCACGACGGCCTGTTCGCCGAGCTCTACCGTGTCGAGGAAGGGGAGAAGACCGAGGACCAGGTCGCCGCGGTGAACACGGACCACGAGGGGCACGAGGGCACGGTCACCGTCGAGGAGACGGGTACCTTCTGGCTGGACATGGAGAGCTGGTCCGAGAAGACGGAGTGGAGGATCCGGGCCTGCCATCCGGCGGAGCCGCCGCCGGAGGGCGGGGCCCGATAGCTGGCACGGACCGCTCGCCGGCGCGGGTTTGCGCTCCGGGCGCCCGACCCGGACCATGCCGGCCGGCGGGACGACTCGACCTCCCGGAGACCGGTCCCGCGGCATGCGCCCGATCTCATCCTCATCCCGCAAGGCATCTCACATGACATTCCGACGCTCCCGACGACACGCATGACGTCCTGCTGCACGTCGACGTGGACGCGCCGGCCCGGCGTACGGACCGCCGTGGTCCTCCTCGCGGCGGCCTTCCTGGCGTGCGGCGGCACCCCGTCGGAGACACCCGACGGCGGAGACGAACCGGCACCGCCGGTGGAGGCCGACATCCAGCGGATCCAGGGTGAGGGCCACCTCTCCCCCCTGGCCGGGCGGGACGTGATCACCGCCGGCGTCGTCACGGCCGTCGACTCGGACGTCCTGTACCTGCAGGCGCCGGCCGGCGACGGGCAGATCGCCACCTCGGACGCCGTGATCGTGGAGACCGGAGGCGTCCAGGTCCCGGCACGGGGCGACTCCGTCCGTGTCACGGGCACCGTGGAAGAGCACGTGCCCGGCGGAGAGGGGACGGAGAACCTGAGCGTGACCAGGATCGACGCGGAGGCCGTCGAGGTCCTGGCCGAAGGCGCCGATCTGCCGGCGCCCGTGCGTCTCGGCTCCGGCGGACGGATCCCGCCGGAGGAGAGGATCATCGGCGAGGACGAGCTGCCGGTGGACCTGCGCACCCCCTCGGAGGCGGAGTCCAACCCCTTCGACCCCGAGACGGAGGGCATCGACTTCTACGAGTCGCTGGAGGGCATGCGGGTGGTCGTCCCCGATCCGGTGGCCGTCTCGGCCACGGAGGAGGTGGGCGACGGCGAGGGCGAGATCTGGACGCTGGTCGAGGGCGGCGAGCACATCACCCCGGACGACGCCCGCACGGCGGCCGACGGCATTCGACTGCAGCCGCACCCGGACAACCGGGGCGACCACAACCCGGAGCGGGTCCAGGTTCACCTCGATCCCGAGCTGTACCCCGGCACGGTGCCGGAGCTGTCCGTGGGGAGCACGCTGTCGGACGTGACCGGCGTCCTGGGCTACAGCTTCGGCAACTTCGAGGTGAGGGCCACCGCCGAGGTCCAGTCCGAGCCCGCGGGCCTCGATCCCGGCCCCACGCCCCTGGAGGGCGGGGGCGATCGGGTCACCGTGGCCACCTACAACGTGCTCAACCTGAATCCGCTCCGGGAGACCTCCGATCGGATGGAGCGACTGGGCCGGCACATCGCCGTGGGCCTGAAGGCGCCGGACGTGGTGGCCCTGCAGGAGATCCAGGACGAGAACGGGAGCCGCGGCGGAGAGGACGACACCGAGACCGACGCCACGGCGACCCTCCGCGCCCTGGCCGACGCCGTCGAGGCCGCCGGCGGCCCGCGATACCAGTTCTTCGACGTGGCGCCGGAGCCCAACAGCTCCGGCGGCGTCCCGGGCGGCAACATCCGGAACGCCTTCCTCTACGACTCCAGCCGGGTGAGTCGCGTGGAGGTCACCTCGCTCACGCCCGCGGTGCTGCGCGAGGCCGGCGTCCGGGACCCGGAGGCCTTCGAGGGAAGCCGCGACCCGCTGGCCGCCACCTTCTCCGTCGGCGGCCACGAGTTCACGGTCGTCAACAATCACTTCAGCTCCCGCTACGGGTCCACGCCGGTCTTCGGGGCCGTCCATCCCTTCGTGCAGGCCGGCGAGGAGGAGCGCGAGGCGCAGAGTCGGGCCGTGCACGACTGGGTCGCGCACGTGCTGGAGGAAACGCCCGGGGCGAGGGTGGTCGTGGCCGGGGACCTGAACACCTTCGAGTTCACCGACGACCTGACGGAGATCCTGCCCGGCGGGGGCAAGATCATGACGAACCTGCTGCTCGACGTGCCGGCGGAGCAGCGGTACAGCTACGTCTTCGAGGGCAACTCCCAGACGCTGGACCACGTCTTCGTGACGGAGGCCCTGATCCCGGGGGCGCGGGTCGACCCGGTCCACCTCAACTCGAACCTGCCGTCCGGCCGCTCGGGCAGCGACCACGATCCGGTGGTCGCGAGCCTCCGGATCCCACAGCCGGACTCACTGTGAGGAACGCGATGAACGACGCGACTGTCCGCCGTACCGCTCGCCGGGGCCGGGGTCATTCCGGCGGCGGCCGCCTGCTTCCGGCCGCGGCGCTGGCGCTGATGGCCCTGGTCGTGGCTCCCGTGGCCGCGGAGGCCCAGGAGCAGGATCTGGACGTCCCCTACGTGCCGACGCCACCGGAGGTGGTCACCCGGATGCTCGAGATGGCCCGCCCCGAGCCCGGGGACACCGTCTACGACCTGGGCTCCGGCGACGGGCGGATCGTCATCACCGCCGCCGAGCGCTACGGCACCCCGGGCGTCGGCGTGGAGCTGGACTCCGGGCGGGTGGCCACGGCCCGGCAGAATGCCGCCGAGGCCGGCGTCTCGGACCTGGTTCGGTTCATCCGGGGCGACCTGTTCGACGCCGACGTGAGCACGGCCAACGTGGTCACGCTCTACCTCTTCCCCGGCGTGAACCGGAAGCTCCGCCCCAGGCTCTTCGAGCAGCTGGAGCCCGGTGACCGGGTGGTCTCGCACGACTTCAACATGGGCGAGTGGAGCGCGGACAGCGTGGTGAATCTGAACCGCCGCGACGGCGGCAGCTCCACCGTCTACCTGTGGGTGATGCCGGTGAACGTCGGCGGCACGTGGACGATGAGCCTCCCGGGCGACCGGAGCGTGCGCGTCCGCCTGGATCAGCGCTACCAGGAGTTCCGGGCCCTCTTCCCGGAGGTGCCGGGGGGACAGGTCACCGGGACCCGGGTGCGGGGCGACACGGTCGCCTTCACGCTCCGCGGCGTCGTGGACGACGACCCCCTCCGCTTCACCGGCACCGTGGAGGACGGGCGGATGGAGGGGACCACCTCCGTCGGCGAATCGTGGTCGGCCCGGCGGGTGAGCGCCGAGGGCGACTCCTCGATCCTCGGCTGGGAGGGGGAGGCCGGGAGCGACACCGCCGGCTCCGGCTCGTAGGCCGGACCCCGCCGGTTAGCCCTCGGCCCGGTCGCCGTTCCCGGGTCGGGAATACCGGTAGGAGCATCCGCCGGCTTCCTTGGCCCGGTACATGGCCCGGTCCGCCCACCGGATCAGCTCCGAGGGGTCGTCCAGGACGTCCTCGCGAGGGAGCCCCCGCGGGTCGTCCGCCGCCACCAGGGCGATGCCGATGCTCATGGTGAGGCCCGTCGGCGAGGCCTCGGCGGGCTCCACGCCTCCCACGCCGTCGCAGATGCGGCGGGCCACCAGCTCCGTCTCCTCCACGCCCTCGAGCTCGTGGAGGAGGACGACGAACTCGTCGCCGCCGAAGCGCGCCACCGTGTCGCCGTCGCGGACCAGCTCGGAGAGCCGGGCCGCGATCCTCCGGAGCATTCGGTCCCCGACCTCGTGCCCGTGCCGGTCGTTCACCGCCTTGAAGCCGTCCAGGTCCAGGAACAGCACCGCCAGGCACGCCTCCGGCGAGCGCTCGATCCGGGCCAGGGCCTGGTCGAGGCGGTCGTGGAGGAGGGTCCGGTTCGGAAGGCCGGTGAGGGAGTCGTGGAGCGCCTGCTGGCGGAGCTCCTCCTCCAGCTCCTTCTGGGCCGTCACGTCCCGGATGATGGCCTGGATCCCGCGGCGCCCCTCGGGCCCGGGCCGCAGGTTCGTCGTCACCGTGCAGTAGACGAGACGGCCGTCCGCCCGCCTCAGCTGGAGCTCGAAGCCCTGGACGTAGCCGCTGTCCTCCAGCGCCTCGAGGAGCTCCTGCCGCCGGCCCGGGTCCTCGTACAGGTCCTGGGCCCTGAGCTCCTCCAGCTCGCTCCGCGAGTACCCGGTGAGCTCCACGAAGGCGTCGTTGACGCGCCGGAAGTTGCCCTCGTGGTCCGTGAGGACGATGGCGTCCCGGGAGTTCTCGAAGAGGGAGCGGTAGCGCTCCTCCGCCCGGCGCCGGTCGGTGATGTCCCGGACGAACGCCACGAACCGGGCGTCGCTCCCCGCGGGTGTCGGGGTGGTGGTCACGTAGAGCTCGGCCCACATGACCTCGCCGGAGGCGGTGACGTACCGCTTGTCGATGCGGTAGTGGGGGATCTCGCCGGCGACGAGCTTCTCGTAGAGCTCCACGTCCTTCTGCACGTCGTCCAGGTGCGTGAACTCCATGAAGGTCATCCCGCGGAGCTCGTCCGGCGAGTAGCCGATCATGTCCACGAAGGCGTCGTTCACGCCCAGCGGACGACCCTCGTCGTTCACGACGGCGATGCCCACCGGACTGTCCCGGAACATCTCCTCCCAGTCGATGGACTCGACGGCACCGCTCCCGCGGAAGGATCCCGCTCGTCCCGCGCGCTCCTGCTCCGGCACGTTCACTCCTCCAGGCTGGCCACGTGCACCAGGGCGTCGCCCCGGTTCACGAGGGGGTTCAGCGTGTGTCCGATCACGATTCCCGGCGTCCGACACCGGACGACGGCCTTGCGGTCGCCGAAGGAGTTCGAGACGAGCCCCATCCGGTCGCCCTCCTCGACCCGGTCGCCGGCCGAGACGTCCAGGTGGAGGATGCCGCTCCGGGAGGCGCGGATCCACCGCGTGCTGCGCGACACGAGGCACCCGGGACGGTCCGGCGGGTCCACGGCGCACATCTCGAGGCACTCCAGGGTCCGAAGCGTGCCCGCGACGCCGACGTCGACGGCCCGGGTGTCGAAGCGGCGGGCCTCGCCGCCCTCGTACAGGAGCACGTTCACGCCCTCCTCGGCCGCCGCCTGCCGGAGGGAGCCGTCGCGCAGGCCGGCGTGGACCGCCACCGGCGCCGAGAACGCCATGGCGCAGCGGCGCGTCTCCTCGTCGTCCAGGTCCGCACGGATCTGCGGCAGGTTGGTGCGGTCGTCCGAGCCGGCGTGGTAGTCGAGGCCGTAGTCGCACCTGCGGACCACCTCCTCCATGAAGAGGTGGGCGAGCCGGGAGGCCAGGGATCCGCTCTCCCGCCCGGGGAAGGCACGGTTGAGGTCCCGGCGGTCCGGGAGATAGCGGGACTCGTTGATGAACCCGAACACGTTGACGATGGGCACGGAGATCACGTCCCCGGAGAGCTCGTCGGGATCCAGCTCCTCCATGACGCGGCGGATGATCTCCACTCCGATCACCTCGTCCCCGTGCACCGCGCCGCTGAGCCAGATGCCGGGTCCCGGCGAGGCGCCGCGGAGCACCTCCACGGGCAGGGAGAGCAGGTTGCCGGTGGCGAGCCGCGCCACGGGGATCTCGACCCGCCGCCGCTCGCCGCGCTCGACCGTTTCTCCGCCGATCTCCATCAGCCCTGGATGCGGTCCCGCGTCCGCTCCTCCGGGGAGAGGGCGTCGTGGCTCCGCTCCACGTAGCCGATGATTCGCTCGGCCACGTCGATGTCCGTGGAGCTCTCGATGCCCTTCAGGCCCGGCGAGGAGTTCACCTCGAGCACCAGTGGGCCGCGATCCGACTCCAGGAGGTCCACGCCGGCCACGCCCAGCCCCAGCGCGTTGGCGGCCTGCACGGCCGAGCGACGCTGCTCCTCGGTCAGCTCCACGGCCTCGGCCGATCCGCCCCGGTGCAGGTTCGACCGGAATTCCCCGGGCGCGGCGTGGCGGCGCATGGCGGCCACCACCTCTCCACCCACCACCAGCGCCCGGATGTCGTCGCCTCCGGCCTCCGCGATGAACTCCTGCACGAGGAAGTTGGCGTCCAGCTCCTGGAAGGCCCCGATCACCGAGGAGGCGGCCTTCCTGGTCTCGGCCAGGACCACGCCGAGGCCCTGCGTGGCCTCCAGGAGCTTCACCACCACCGGCGGGCCGCCCACCGCGGCCAGGAGGCTGTCGGCGTCCTTGGGCGAGCGCGCGAAGCTGGTCTCGGGCAGCCCCGTGCCCTCGCGCGAGAGGATCTGGAGCGACCGCAGCTTGTCGCGCGATCGGGCGATGGCCTGCGACTCGTTGGCGCTGAACACGCCGGCCATCTCGAACTGGCGCACCACGGCCGTGCCGTAGAAGGTGATGGAGGCGCCGATCCGGGGGATGACGGCGTCGAAGGCGAGCGTCTCGTCGCCGAAGTGGACCGTGGGCTCCTCCGAGGCGATCCGCATGTAGCAGCGGGCCGTGTCCACGACGCGCGTCTCGTGGCCCCGCCGCTCGGCCGCCTCCTTCAGCCTGCTGGTGGAGTAGAGGCTCTTCTTCCGGGAGAGGATTCCGATCTTCATCGTTCCTCCGGCTCCTTCCTGGCGTCCTTCGTCGCGGGCTCCGGCTTACCGCCGAGAAACGACCGGCCGGGGTCGACCACGAACCGCCCGCGGAGGGCCTGCCGGCCCAGGAGCATGCGAAATCCCATCAGGTCACGGCGGATGAGGGAGAGCTCGATGGGCCACCGCTGGCCCAGGAGCGTCACGTCGGTCTCGATCACGGGACGCACGGTCTCGGTGCCCGTGGAGGATCGGACGCTGCGGCGGTCCACGAGCTCGGCCTCCACGGGGATACGCACCGAGGTGTCGCGCTGCAGGGGATGCGCCTCGAACCGCACCATCTCCCGGCCGTCCCGCCGGAAGCGCTCCAGGCCGAAGGCGTGGAGCGAGGAGGTCCGGGCCCCCGTGTCGATCTTGGCCTTGATCCGGTCGACGCCGAGCTCCGGGAGCTCCACCCACTCGCGCCAGCCGACCACCGGCCGCTCCGACGGGGGGCGCTTCCTGCTCTTTCCGCGTTTCCCGCCCTCCTTCCCCTCAGCTCCGGCCACGGCCATCCTCCAGCGCGTCGAACACGCTGTCCACCTGGTCCCATCCCGTGGTCATCAGGAAGGTGTTGTTCCGCCCGTACGACTTCTCGCCCAGGATGTAGAAGTCCGGCTCCGGGTTCTCCAGGACCCCGGCACCGTGGCTCTCCTGCTCCAGGCAGTCCGTCGCGTCCGAGGCCAGCAACTCGGCGGCCAGGTTCATGGGCGCGGCGGTGGCGTAGCACTCGTGCACCTGGAGCTGGCGGTAGAGGGTGTGGTCCCCGACGTAGCCGGTGAGGGAGAGGATGCGGTCCACCTCCAGGGGGTCGACGGACCCGTCCCCGCGGCGGAGGTCCACGCGGACCCGGTCCCCGCTGCGGGCCAGGCGATCAACCGTGACGCCGCGGTGCAGACGGAAGCCGGGCGGGGGATCGGACGCCAGTTCGGCGGCGCGGGAGGTGAGGCGGTCCCGGGCCGGGAGGGGATCGTCGTCGACGGCGTACCAGCCCGGATCCTCGGAGCGCAGCGCCCAGTGGACCCGGCCCCCGTCACCGGAGTCCGCGAGCCCCGCCAGGTCCCGGGCCGCGGTCTGGGCCGAGTGTCCCGCCCCGACCAGGAGCACCTCCCGTCCCCTCCACGCTTCCGGGTTCCCGGCGACGTCCGGAGGGTGCCGCCGGATCCGATCCCCGAGCTCGCGCTCGCCGGGCGCCGGAATCCCGCCCTCGCCCAGGGCGTTCGGCTGTCCGAAGGTGCCGGTGCAGTCCAGCACCACGTCGGCCCGGTCCACGCGCTCGCGCCCGTCGGGGCCCTCCAGGAGGAGTCGGAAGGGACGCCGCCCGCGCTCCGGGTCCCCGATGGCCTCGTGTTTGAGGAGCCCGTCACGGGCGACGGCCACGACGCGGGTTCCGGCGCGGAGACGGTCGCCGATCTCCGGGAGGTCGGCCACGGGGTCCAGCACCCGCTCCACGAGCTCGTCGCCCGTCGGACAGTCCTCGCCCGAGGGCACGTCCGTCCCGCGGTCCGAGAGACGCTCCCGCATGCGCGGCGACGCGTTCATGGACCAGGGGGAGAAGAGCTGGACGTGGCCCCAGCGGCGGACGTGGGCCGCCGCGGCGGGCCCGGCCTCGTACAGGGTGAAGGGCCAGCCGCGCTCGGAGGCGGCCAGGGCTGCGTCGAGGCCCACGGGCCCGGCGCCGAGGATCGCGACGCCGGGGCCCCGCTGCGCTTCGGGAGATCCTGTGGTCATCCGGGTCTCCCCGATCAGGCGGGAACGGCTTCCTCCTCGCCGATGATCTCGCGGGCCACCTCGTCGTCCACCGGCTCGTACTCGCCGAACTGCATCGTGTAGTCGGCGCGGCCCGAGGTGATGGTCCGGAGGTCCGTGGAGTAGCCGAACATCTCGGACAGCGGGACGCGGGCGTGGACCACCTGGTCGTTGCCGCGCTGATCCATGCTGCCCACCTGTCCCCGCCGGCTGCCCAGGTCGCTGATCACGTCGCCCATGTACTCCTCGGGCGTGATCACCTCGACCTCCATCACGGGCTCCAGGAGCACGGGGTCGGACAGCCGGGCCGCGGCCTTGAAGGCCCGCTTACCGGCGACCTCGTAGGCCACCTCGCTGGAGTCCACGTCGTGGTGAGAGCCGTCGTGGAGGGTGACCTTGCAGTCGATCATCGGATACCCGGCGATGACGCCCTCCTCCATGGCCTGCCGGCAACCGTCCTCCACGGACGGGATGAAGTCCTTCGGGATGTCGCCGCCGGTGATCTTGTTCTCGAAGACCAGCCCCTCTCCGGGCTCGGAGGGCTCGAGGTCGATGACGCAGTGCCCGTACTGCCCGCGTCCGCCGGACTGCTTGATCAGCTCGCCCTCGACGTCCAGTGCCGAGCCGCGGATCGTCTCCCGGTAGGCGACCTCCGGGCGGCCGATCTTGGCGTCGACGTTGAACTCGCGCTCCAGGCGGTCGACCAGCACCTCCAGGTGGAGCTCGCCCATCCCGGCGATGATGGTCTGGTTCGTCTCCGGGTCGCTGTGCACCTGGAAGGTGGGGTCCTCGTCGGAGAGCGCCTGCAGGGCCTCGCTCAGGCGCCGCCGGTCGTCGCTGGACTTCGGCTCGATGGCCACACGGATCACCGGCTCCGGGAAGTCCATGGACTCCAGCTTGATCGGGTGGTCCGGGTCGCAGAGCGTGTGTCCGGTCTTGGTGTGATCGAGGCCGATGGCGGCGCAGATGTCCCCCGCGCGGGCCTCCTCCAGGTCCTCGCGCTTGTCGGCGTGGATGTGCACCAGCCGCGAGACGCGCTCCTGCTCGTCCGTGATCGGGTTGTGGACGTAGGAGCCGGCCTCCAGCGTTCCCGAGTAGACGCGCAGGAAGGTGAGCTTCCCGGCGTACTTGTCCGCCGTGACCTTGAAGGCCAGCGCGGCGAAGGGGCCGTCGGGGTCGGGCTGACGGGTGCGGACCTCCTCCTCGTCGTCCGGCGCCATGCCCTGCACGGCGGGCCGGTCGGGCGGGGAGGGCAGGTAGTCGATGACGGCGTCCAGGAGCTGCTGCACGCCCTTGTTCTTCAGCGCCGAGCCGGCCAGGACCGGCGTGACGTACTGCTCCAGCGTCGCCTTCCGGAGGGCCCGCTGAAGCATCTCCTCCGAGATCGGGTCGTCCTCCAGGTAGGCGAGCATGAGCTCGTCGTCGTGGTCGGCCACGGCGTCCACCAGCTCGTGCCGGAGGTCCTGGATCCTGTCCTCCAGGTGCTCCGGAACGGGGCGCTCCTCCCACTCGACGCCCAGCTCGTCCTCCCAGACGTAGGCCTTCTTGCGGATGACGTCGACGACGCCCTCGAACTCGTCACCGGCGCCGATGGGCCACTGGATCGGGACGGGGTTCGCCTCGAGGCGCTCCTCCATCATCCCCACGACGCCCTCGAAGTCGGCGCCGGCGCGGTCCATCTTGTTGACGAAGGCGATCCGCGGGACCTCGTACCGGTCGGCCTGGCGCCAGACCGTCTCGGACTGGGGCTCCACGCCGCCCACGCCGCAGTACAGCGCCACGGCGCCGTCCAGCACGCGCAGGCTGCGCTCCACCTCGACGGTGAAGTCCACGTGGCCCGGCGTGTCGATGATGTTGATGCGGTGCTCCTCGTCCTCCCGCTCCCAGAAGCAGGTGGTGGCGGCGGAGGTGATGGTGATCCCCCGCTCCTTCTCCTGCTCCATGAAGTCCATGGTCGCATCCCCGTGATGCACCTCGCCCATGCGGTGGAGGAGGCCGGTGTAGAAGAGGATGCGCTCGGTGAGCGTCGTCTTCCCGGCATCGATGTGTGCCATGATGCCGATGTTCCGGAGACGCTCGAGCGGGACCTGTTTCGGGACTTCACTGCTTGACATGGCGGATCGTTCCGATGTGTGGACTCAGAGCCGACGCCCGGCCGGTGCTCGCAGATCGACGTGTCATCTGCAAAACGAGACACGTTCGCCGCGACGGCCGGCCGCCTCGTCCGTCTCGGCGGATCCGAACCCCCGCGGGCGCGCACTTTCGGGCACGAATGGGACGGCGGACCCGCCGCTGGAGCGGGCCCGCGTCGTGAACCGCCTACGTTACAGCGGAAAAACTGTTCCAGCGCACCCGGGGGCCCCGAACGGCCGGGCGACGTCGGGCGTAACGGCCGTGTAACGGCCGGTCGAGGATCACAGGAAGGTCGCGATCTCGTCCAGGGACTTCTTCCCGATCTCCGGTACGCGGGCGTCCCCGGCGGGAAAGCCCGTCACCAGCAGGAGGAACGGCCGCTCGTTCTCGGGACGCTCCAGGATCTCGTTCAGGAAGTTCATGGGGCTCGGCGTGTGGGTCAGCGTGGCCAGCCCGGCGTGGTGGAGGGCGGTGATCAGGACCCCGGTGGCGATGCCCACCGACTCCTGCACGTAGTAGTGCTTCCGCTGCTCCCCGTCGTCGGTGATCCCGTAGCTCTCGGCGAAGACGGCGATCAGGTAGGGGGCCCGCTCCAGGAACGGCTTCTCGGGGTCGGTCCCCAGGGGCTCCAGTGCCTCG
Organism: Candidatus Caribbeanibacter nitroreducens; assembly: GCA_947581645.1. Classification (GTDB taxonomy): domain Bacteria; phylum Gemmatimonadota; class Gemmatimonadetes; order Palauibacterales; family Palauibacteraceae; genus Caribbeanibacter; species Caribbeanibacter nitroreducens. The sequence continues at coordinate 21,851 of CANPVF010000131.1, forward strand.
AGCCACTCCTCGGTGGCCCGCTCCTCGTAGAACCTGCGCTCTTCCGCCTCGGCCGCTTCCCGAATCTGACGCTTTACATCACCGCTTTGTACCACCGAGAAGTGCCAGGGCTGCATGTTGGCGCCGCTCGGCGCCCGTCCCGCGGCCCGGATCGCCTCCTCGATGATCTCGCGGGGCACGTCCTCGTCCGAGTACTCGCGCACCGTGCGTCTCCGCTCCATCTCCTGCCGGAAGCTCCGAACCCGGCGGCGCATCTCCTCCACCGGGTAGCGGCGGTACTCCTCCAGGGGGCGGAAGTCGGTCGTGCTCATGAGAGGGCGGCTCCTCCGTCGCGTCGGGAGTCCGAGGCGGCGTCCAGGCGACCGTCGGAGAGGGCGGCGGCCGTGACGCCGCCGAAGGCGAGGGACCGGTCGGGCTCCCGGCTCACGGGGAGGTCGACCTGCTCCAGCGGGAGGCCGGGCTCGGCCACGACGCGGGCCTCCCCGGACTCCACCTCCACGTGCAGCCTGGGGTGCTCCACGGCGTCCTCGAGCGAGAGGCCGCCCCGCAGGTGGCCGAGCAGCGCCTGCAGGATGATCCCGGGAATGCGGTCGGCGCCCGGCGAGCCGATGGCCAGGACCCGCCCGTCGGGGTGCCGGACGGCCGTGGGAGCCATGTTCGAGGACAGCCGCTCCCCGGGCTCCAGGGCGTGGAACTCCCCGCGGGTCAGGTCCCGCTCGCCCAGGGCGTTGTTCAGCCACAGCCCCGTTCCCGGCGGCATGACCCCGGAGCCGTAGCCGTCGGAGCAGGTGACGGAGCACGCCAGTCCGTTCTCGTCCACGACGGACGTGTGGATCGTGGAGGCGGACTCCTGCATGCGGGTCGGGTCCCCGGCGGCCGCCTCCGCCCGGTCCAGGAGGCGGCGGATCGCGCCGTCCACGTCGTCGCCTCCGAGCACCTCCCGCTCCCGGAAGCGGGCGACGGCCTCCAGGGCGTCCACGAGCCGGCGCACGTCCCCGGCGGCCCAGCCGTTCCGGTTCCGGGGGGTGCCGGGGAGCAGGCGCAGCGCCGCCGCCAGGACCCCTCCGCCCATGGCGGGGGGCGGGTTGGTGGCCACGCTCCACTCGTCCACCGCCGCCCGCAGGGGTCTCCGCCACTCGGCCTCGTAGGAGGCCAGGTCCCGGCGCGTGAGGAGGCCGCCCTCGGCCTGCACGTGATCGGCGATCCGGCGCGCCACCTCTCCCCGGTAGAAGGACTGCGCCCCGCTCTCCGCCAGCACCTCCAGGGTCTGGGCGAGACCCTCGACGCGGACCGTCTCTCCGGCCTCGATCAGCCGCCCCTCCGCGTCGTGGAGGGCACCCCGACTGCGGGGGTCCACCCCGTAGATCGCCTCGTGGGCGTGCTTCAGGAAGACGCGGCACGCGGCGGGCAGCGGAAACCCGGACCGGGCGAGATCGAGGGCGGGGCCGAAGAGCTCCTTCCAGGGCACCGCGCCGAAGCGTTCGGACGCAGCGTCGAAGGCGGCCAGGAGGCCGGGCGTCGCCACGGAGCCGGGCCCCACGGTGGTGCGCATTCCGCCGGCGAAGTCCAGCTCGACGTCCTCGCCGCCCCGGCCGAAGCGAGCCTCGGGGAGACCCCGGCCGGGCATCTCGTGCCCCCCGTCGACCACCACGGGATCCGCCCCGTCGGGGGGCCAGACCGTGATGAAGCAGGCCCCGCCCAGGGAGCACATGCCCGGGTGGCTGATGACGGCCAGCAGGGAGGCGGAGAGCGCCGCGTCCACGGCGCTTCCCCCTTCCCGGGCGACCCTCGTCCCTGCCCGGGCGGCCTCCTGGGATATGGCGGCGACGGCGACGTTCGTCATGCTGCTCCCGGCTCCTGGGCTGCTTCCTTACGGGGCGATACGGGGGTTTCCCCACGTCGCCCGGGTCCGAACGCACCCAAATTGTACGTTGGCGTGTAGTGAACACGTGTAACAAAACGCCGCGCCCGCTCGTGTAACAAAGGGACACAGGGACGGAAGAGGTCCGTGAGTCCCGTGGTCTCAGGGCCGGAACGCGGGCCGGAGGAGGGGCGGGCCGGACGCCGCGTCCAACCATAGAGAGGGAGAACGTGATGTCACGCAGTGAGAAGTCGGTAGGGAACGGTCGCTGGCGTCGGGTCGCACCGACGCTCCTGGTCGTCGCCCTCTTCCTGGGCGGTTCGCTGGCCGCCTGCGGTGGGAAGCAGGTGTCCCGGATCGACCCGTCGTCCGTCACCGACCTCTCGGGACGCTGGAACGACACCGACTCCCGGCTGGTGGCCAACGCGCTCATCGAGCAGAGCCTCGATTCCCGCTGGCTGGGGGAGTACACGGAGCGGAACGGGGGCGAGCGCCCCACCGTCATCGTGGGCCGCTTCCGGAACCGGACGATGGAGCACGTGCCGGTGAACACCTTCCTCAACGATCTGGAGCGGGCCTTCATCAACTCGGGGCGCGTCACCCTGGTGGCCGCCGGGGAGGAGCGGGAGGAGATCCGCGAGGAGCGTGAGGACCAGCAGGAGCACGCCCGGGCCGACACGCGGGCGCAGCTGGGACAGGAGCTCGGCGCGGACTTCATCCTCCAGGGCGAGCTGCAGGCCATCGAGGACGAGGAGGGGGACGAGAAGGTGGTCTACTACCAGGCGGACGCCACCCTCGTGGACCTGCAGTCGAACGTGACGGTCTGGTCCGGCCAGCACCGGATCAAGAAGTACATCGAGCGCGACCGCTTCGGCTTCTGACCGGGAGAACACGATGAAGAACCATGACTCGGACCCCGGCGCGGCGTGGAGCCGCCTCACGGTCCCGATCCTCCTGATCACGGCGGCAGCGGTCGTGGCGGCGAGCTGCTCCACGAGGCGCGTGGACGAGGAGCCCGTCATCGACCAGGGCGACCGGGTTCCGCCGGCCTCCGACACGGTCCGTCCCGGCACGGCGGGCTCCGACGGCTCGCCGGACCGCGCGGCGGCCCTGGCGGAGTGCACCGGCCAGGTCTGCGACGCCCTGGCCCGGGGCGAGCTGGCGCTGGGCATGAACGAGACCCAGGTGCTGGCCGCCACCCACAGCGGCGAGTCCGCCTGGCAGGTGCGCCGCTCCGGCGACGTCGTGATCATGTCGCCGGCCGACATGGCGCGCCCGCCGGACGACGCCGTGGCGCCGGTGGCCTGGGTGCAGATCCGGGACGGCGACGTGATCCGGTACGCGTACAACGAGGCCCAGGGCGTGCGCCTGGTGTCGAACCCCGCCGACACGACGCTCGAGGGCCGCGCCGAGGCGCGGGGACGGGCCCTGCTGGAGGAGGGCGACCGGCTGGCGGCCGCCGGTGACCTGGACCGGGCCCTGAACCGGTACGACCGGGCGGACATCCTGCTCCGGGACGATCCCATGGTCACCTACCGGATCGCCACCACGCTGGACAAGCAGCTGCGTCCGATCCAGGCGCTGATCCAGTACAAGCTCTTCCTGCACCGGCTGGAGCTGGAGAAGATCCGGGCCCGCGGCGAGGTGGCGGCCAACATCGCCGAGGCCATCGCCCGGGCGCGGGAGCGGATCATCGTCCTGGAGAAGAGGGGCGGCTGAGCGGGCGGGGGAAGGACTCCCCGTCCGCGCCGCGCCCCATGCGTCCGTGGCCCGTTCAGGAATGCGTTCGGGCGTCCGCGGCTCCGCGCTGCTCCTGCTGCTGGCGGCGTCCGCCACCGGGTGCGCCAGCCTGTTCCCCGGGATCGGATCCGGCGGAGGTCTGCCGGACTACGAGCGGAACCTGCGCCGGGCCCTGGCCGCGGGGCGGTACGAGCAGGCCCTGGGGGCGCTGAGCGACTCCACCGCCAGGATCGGCGACGAGCTCCTCCGGCTGCAGTTCCGCGGGCTCGCCGCTCACTACGCCGGCCGGCCCCGGGCCAGCAGCGACGCCCTGGAGTCCGCGGCCTTCCTGGCCGAGGAGCGCTACACCCGCAGCCTCACCAACGAGGCGCTGTCGCTGCTCACCAACGACCGGATCCGCCCCTATCGTCCGGGTGACGTCGAGCGCCTCCTGATCCACCACTACGGGGCTCTCAACTATTTGGCCGCCGGCGATCCGGAGGAGGCCGCCGTCGAGGCGCGCCGCCTGGCCCACATGCTGGACCGGGTCGCCGACGAGTCGCCGGGGTGGGCAGAGTCCCGCGCCGGCCGGAGCCTCCGCTCCGTGCTCCGCCGCGTCACCGGCGCGGTCTTCGAAGCGGCCGGCGAGGAGAACGACGCCGACGTGGCCTACCGCCTGGCGGAGCGGGTGGCGCCTACCGGCGAGAGGGAGGGGGCGCGGCTCACGGCCGTAGATTCGACGCCCGCGGACTCGACGTTTGCGGATACACTTCCCCCCGATCCCGTGGACGCGGCCCCGCGGCAGCCTGCCGGCGAGGTGGTCCTGGTCGTCGAGCAGGGCTTCGCGCCGCACCGGATCGAGCGGTCGGCGGTGGCGGTGCTGGGCCTCGCCGACGTGCGACGGCTCCACCGCGAGGCGGACGCGATCCGCACGGAGGAGCGGACGTCGGCGGCCCTGTCGGCCGTGGCCGACACGCCGGAGGCGGCCGGAGACTCCGCGGCCGTGGCGACGAGCCTGGCCCGGGAGCTCCTGGGCGAGGCGTCCGCTCGCCGGGGAGGCCGGATCCGCCTGGCCGGGGACTCCGACGGGGGAGTGCGTCTGCTGCGGCTGGCGTGGCCGGAGCTCGCTGCGCCGGTGGCCGCGCGCCCGGTCCGAGGCCTCCGTCCGGCGGGGGACGTCGAGGTGGAGCCCGCCGGGGCGGCGGACGCCGACCTGGCCGGGGCGGTGGCCGCGGAGTTCAGGGGCGGACAGGTGGGCCGGCTGGCCCGCACCCTGCTGCGCGCCGCGGCGAAGCAGGCGGCCGCGGAGGCGGTCTCGGAGGCGGCGGGCGACGACGAGGACGAGGACGGATGGGGCGAGGCCCTGGGCACCGCCGCGAGCATCTTCGCCGCCGCGATCGAGCGCGCCGACACCCGCTCCTGGCACCTGCTCCCCGCCCGCATCTCCGTGCTCCGGCTCCGGTTGCCGCCGGGGGAGCACCGGCTGACCCTGGAGCTCGACACCCCGGGCGCCGACCGCCGCCGGGAGGTCGAGATCGGACCGGTGACGGTGAGGAGAGGCCGGCCGACGGTCCTCTCCCACCGGGTCTGGCCCCCGGCGTCCCGGCTGGGCGCCCGCGGACCCTGACGCCCGATCGGCGCTCCGGTGCCGCGCAGGGTCCGCTCGGTCCTCAGCCCGTCTCCCGGAAGTAGAAGCGCCGCACCTCGTCGGAGCGGCTCCCCCCGCCCACCATGGTCAGCGTGTAGCCCTGCTCCTTCATCGCCGCCACCAGGTCGTCCTCGTGGCGGATGCCTCCGGTGTCCAGCTCGAGCTCCTCGTCCTCCCCGGAGCCCGGCTCCAGGCGGAACCGGCGCCCGCCTTCACCGTCGGGCTCGCTGCTCACCACGACGACGTCGTCCTGCTCGGGGGGAAACTGCGGCATGTGGCTCCCGGGTGGCCGGGCCCGGCGCCGCGGCACGCGACGCGTTCTGCGCGGCGTTCCGGAGGCCCGAAGGTGACCGTTATGATGTGCTCGAGGAGAGGCGGGCTTCGTCGCCAGCTACACTGTCGCGTGCAGGGAGGATCCGACGATGCAGCACGACCTTCTGGACGAGGCGCTCGAGGCGTGGGAGGACGCCCGGCAGGGAGTGATCGCCGAGGCGGAGAACGTCCCGGCGGAGCGGTACGGCTTCCGTCCGGACGAGGACGTCCGCTCGGTCCGGGAGCTCCTCCTCCACATCATGGAGGTGTCGCTGATGATGGTGGGGGAGCTCACCCGCGAGACCACGGACTTCACCCGGGCGCCCTTCCCGGAGCTGGTGGACGCGCACCGGGACCCGATCCGAGGGCTGGAGTCGCGGGAGGAGCTCGTGGAGGCCCTGCGGGCGACGCTGGAGGACGGCACGGCCCGCCTGCGGGAGGCCGGCGAGATACACATGCTGGGTCCGGCCCGCCGCTTCGACGGCGAGCGGGGCACCCGCCTGGCCTGGCTCCACCACGGTATCGCCCAGGAGATGTATCACCGCGGCCAGCTCTGCACCTACGAGCGCCTGATGGGCCGCATGCCGGCCCTCACGAAGAGGATTCGCGGGGAGGGGTGAGCTCGGGCTCGTCGCCCCGGATCAGCGCCTCGTCCGGCTGCAGCCGCGGCGTCGGAAGGAGGCTCTCCCATCCCGCGGCCGGCTCGTCCTCCCCGCCCCGCCGCCGCCCGCGGACCAGCTCCAGGCACCGGCCCGCCTCGCGGCGGAGCTCCCCCACGTCGATGCCGTGGTAGCGGTCCGGGTACGGCTCCAGGTAGCGGAGGGCCTTCTCCAGCTGGGCCTCGACCCCGTTCGGGTTGCCGCGGCCGGCGTGCACGAAGGCGCTGGCGTAGATGATCAGGCCCTGGTAGAAGTCGGACTGCGTCGCCCTCCAGCGGTCCTCCAGGGCCTCGTGGCTGTCCCAGTACCGGCCCTCGTTGAAGAGGCGGACGAACTCCAGGAACGCGCCGGGGAAGGTGCTCACGGCCGGAGCGGGCGGGCGTCGGCGGGATACGCGCACACACGTCTCTCCCGGCCCGCGGGGGAGCGGCCGATCAGAAGTCGATCCGCAGCCCCAGGCCGGCGAAGGTCTCGTCGGTCCCCTCCAGCTGTCCCATGGGCGTGGGCCCCGCGTGTCCCCGGGCCTCCAGGCGAAAGTCCTGTCCCCGCACGCGGATGCGGAGCCCCCCGACGGCCGTGCTCGCCACCCCGTCGGTGTCGTCCCGGATCTCGAAGTCCGCCGCCAGGAACGGCCACACCCCGCCGCTCGCGTCGTGGCTGTCGCCGGGATCCCACTCGACGCCGGCCCTGGCCGCGGACTCCGGCACGCCCGGGTTGGCGTGGAAGGCGTACCGGCCGCCCAGGTAGATCCGGACGTCCGCCGCGGGCACGCGCCGCGCCACCACGGCCTCGAACCCGTCGCGGGAGTGCTGGAAGAGCGGCGGTTCGAACCGCCGGACGAAGTCGTCGGCCAGGTGGGCGCTGTAGTGCTGGTACCCGATCCGTCCCTCCCACGCCTCGTAGCGGAAGGTGAAGGGAATGTCGACGCGGTAGTCCGCGGCGATGAGGTCCCGCGTGGCCGTTTCCATGAAGAAGCGGGAGAAGACGGCCACCCGGAACTCCAGGCCCAGGGCCGGTCGGCCCTCGGCCTCCGGCTGCATGAGGAGCACCGGCAGGGCGTGACCCAGGTTCACCTCCGCCTCGATGTTCCGGCCCTCGTAGTCCGAGTCCGGGCGGTCGGCCAGTACGAAGGCGCCGCGGGAGATCGGTGCCAGGGGGGGCGCGTCCAGAGGGGGCATGAGACTCTCGCCGGGAAAGAGCTGCTCCTGGGCGGAGGCCGCCGGCGGGAGGGTCAGGAGGAGCCCGACCAGGAGAACGAGGAGCGCGGGGGCCGCGGAACCGGCACCGTGCGGATTCGAGGGCTCTCCCGCCGCGCGGCGCTCGACCTGCTCGGGCGGAGAGTCGGGGTACTCCATGGTGAGCTCCCTGGGATCGTCGAAGGGGGGATTCGGGCTGCTCTGCGCGGGGACACTGCCGGCCGGCTGCCCGCGGCCGACGCCTCCGGCAGACAGGTGCGAATCTGAAGGCCGCCACCGATATTCACAACGCGTCCAGATATCGCCCACCGGACCCGACATTGGAGGGACATGACCTATCAGAATCTGGACATTCGACTCATCCGGGAGCTCCAGGACGACGCCCGCCAGTCGCTGAGGAAGCTGGCCCGAAAGCTCGACGTCTCGCCCAGCACCGTGAGCAAGCGCCTGGACGGCCTGAAGGAGCGGGGCGTGATCACGGGCTTCCGCCCCGTGGTGGACTACGCGAAGCTCGGCTTCAGCCTCGTGGCGGTGACCCGCATCAAGGCCCGGGGCGAGGCGCTCCAGAACGTCGTGGACTCGCTGGTGGAGGACCCCCGCCTCACCCAGGTCTACGAGATCACGGGCGAGTTCGACGTCATGGCCATCGGCCGCTTTCGGGACGAGCAGGAGATGAACCGGGAGATCAAGAGGGTCCTGAACCTGCCGGGCATCGAGGGCACGAACACCTCCATCGTCCTCTCCTCCCCCAAGGAGACGCTGGACGTGGAGATCGACGAGGACCTGGAGGCCGAGGCGCTGACGTGACGGTCGAGGAGGACGACGGCCGGGGGCGTCGCGGCGCGCCCCGCCCCCGCCGGGAGGCCCTGGCGGAGCTCCGGGACGAGGTCGTCGCCTGCCGGGCGTGTCCCCGCCTGGTGGAGTGGCGCGAGCAGGTCGCCGACGAGAAGCGGGCGGCGTTCGAGGACGAGGAGTACTGGGGGCGGCCCGTCCCGGGCTTCGGGGATCCCGGCGCCTGGCTGCTGGTCGTAGGGCTGGCGCCCGCGGCGCACGGGGCGAACCGGACGGGGCGGATGTTCACCGGGGACCGCTCCGGCGACTGGCTCTTCCGGGCCCTGCACCGGGCGGGGCTGGCCAGCCAGGCGGAGGGCCGCTCGCGGGACGACGGGCTGAGGCTCTCCGGGACCTGGATCACCGCGGCCGTCCGCTGCGCCCCGCCGGAGAACCGCCCGACGCCCGACGAGCGGACGAACTGCCGGTCGTACCTGGAGCGGGAGATCGACCTGCTCCGGGAGGTGGAGGTGATCGTGGCGCTCGGGGGATACGCCTACCGTCACGTGATGCGGATCTTTCGGGACCGGGGGTGGGACGTGCCGTCGCCGATGCCGGACTTCGGCCACGGGCGCGAGCTCCGGCTGCGGCGCGGCGGAGACGGCCGGGACGCAGAAGGGGAGAACCCGGGCGCGTCGGAGTCAGCCGCCGGCCCGCGCGCCGACGGGCTCCACCTCCTCACCTCCTACCACCCGAGCCAGCAGAACACC
>CANPVF010000132.1 GCA_947581645.1 Candidatus Caribbeanibacter nitroreducens
CCCCCGCCTCGACGACATCGTCCGGGCCTACGAGGAGGCGGCGTGCTGGGCGTGGCCGAGTGGCGCCGTCGGAGAGCCGCCGCGGGTGGTGGCGGTGGCGTGCACCACCTACGAGATGGAGGAGACGCCCGCGCGGGAGGCCGTGGAGCGTGCGCGCGAGCTCACCGGGCTGCCCGCGTCGGACCCGGTCCGCCACGGGGCGGAGCCGCTGGCGGAGGCGGTGCAGGCGGCGATGGAGGAGCGGCGCGGCAGCGCCTGAGCGAGGGGGCTTACCCCCGCACCAGCGTCCTGAACTCGTCCAGGAGCTCCGGCGTACACGCCAGGTAGCCGCCGCCCCGGGCGTGGGCGAAGCCGCCCAGGGGCTCCGGCGCGCCGCTCGGGTCGGTGCTCTCCAGCACGTGCTCCACGTCCAGCCGCTCCACCACGCCTCCGGCCTCCTGCAGGATCAGCGCCCCGGCGGCCACGTCCCAGGGCATCAGCCACAGCTCCCAGAAGGCGTCGAGCCGCCCGCAGGCCACCGAGCACAGGTCCAGGGCGGCGGCGCCGGCCCGGCGTACGCCGGCGGTGGAGGTCATCACCCGCCGGAAGACCTCCATGTACGGCTCGATCTGGTCCATCTTCTTGAAGGGAAAGCCGGTGCCCACCAGGGCCAGGGAGAGGTCGTCGGCGCCCGAGACCCGGATCGGCTCGCCGTCCATCCGGGCGCCGGCGCCGCGCACGGCGGTGAAGCGCTCGCCGCGGGCGCTGTTCACGACGCAGGCCACCCGGAGCCCCCGGTCGTCCTCGGCGGCCACCGAGGCGGCGTACTCCGGGTAGCCGTGCAGCCAGTTGGAGGTGCCGTCCAGCGGGTCCACGATCCAGCTCACCGGCGCCCCGTCCCCGCCGCCGGCGCGCTCCCCGGGTCCCGTCTCGGCCTCCTCGGCCACGATGGCGTGGTCCGGGAAGCGGCCCAGGATGGTCTCCTGGACCGCCCGCTCGGCCTCGACGTCCACCCGGGTCACGAAGTCCGAGCGCGACTTGTCGACCCACTCCTCGTCGGGCTCCAGCCGCGACTCCCGGTGGATCTCCGCCGCACGCGAGGCGGCCTCCACGGCCACCTCCAGCAGCGCGCGGTCGTCGGCGGTCACGTCCTCGTCCTCGAAATCGATCGTCGGATCCTCGGGGCTCATGTCGGTCCGGCCTCGGTGATGGACGGGCGCGGGGGCGGGGCGGCAGGGAGGCGCCGGCTTCGCTCGTTGATCCGCCCCGTGGGCGCGCCTAAGTTAGCGGCGGCCTGAGTCCGACTTCCACCGACGCACCGCCGGCGGTCGCCCGACCGACCGGCCCTCCGACGTCCCCGTCGGCCGCCCGCGATCGCGGCCGGAACGCGCGCCGGAGGCGAACGCCCGGGACGTGCCCGATGAGCGACGATCAGAAGCGAGTCTTCAGCGGGATCCAGCCCTCCGGCGAGGCGCACCTGGGCAACTACCTGGGGGCGATCAGGAACTGGGTGGAGCTGGTCGACGAGTACGACTGCATCTACTGCATCGTCGACCTGCACGCCATCACCGGCGACTTCGAGCCGGACGAGATGCCGCGGCAGGTGTTCGACCTGGCGGTCTCCCTGCTGGCGGCGGGGCTGGACCCGGAGCGGTGCACCCTCTTCGTCCAGTCGGACGTGCCGGAGCACGCGGAGCTGATGTGGATCCTGAACTCGGTGACGCCGCTGGGCGACCTGACGCGGATGACGCAGTTCAAGGACAAGTCGGCGCGCCAGGAGTCGGTGGGAGCCGGGCTGCTGAACTACCCCGTGCTGCAGGCGGCGGACATCCTCCTGTACCGGGGCGAGCTGGTGCCGGTGGGCGAGGACCAGCTGCAGCACCTGGAGCTCACCCGGGAGATCGCCCGCCGCTGGAACCACCGCTTCGGCGAGGTCTTCCCGGAGCCGGAGCCGCTGATCGGCGGCGGGGCGAGGATCCTGGGGCTGGAGGGCGTCTCGAAGATGTCGAAGTCCCGGGGGAACACCATCCGCCTGCTGGCCGAGCCGGAGGAGATCCGCGACCGGCTCTCGGCGGCGGTGACCGACCCGGCGCGCGTCCGGCTCTCGGATCCCGGCAACCCGAACGTGTGCAACGTGTTCGCGCTCCACGGCCACTTCTCCGACGGGGAGACCCGCGAGGAGGTGGAGGTCCGCTGTCAGACGGCGGACATCGGCTGCGTGGCCTGCAAGGAGCGGCTGGCGGAGAACATGGGCGAGCAGCTCCGTCCCATTCGTGAGCGGGCGAAGGAGCTGAAGGCGAACCCGGACCGGGTGTACCAGATCCTGGAGGCCGGCGCCGAGCGGTGCCGGGAGATCGCCTCCGAGACGCTGGAGGAGGCGTACGAGCTGATGGGGCTCCGCCGCCGGCACGTGCCCGACGCCGTGCGGGCCGACGCCGACGGCGCCGGGTCCGGGAGCTGACGCCCCGGTGTCCGCCGCCGCGGAGGCGTGGCCCCAGGTGCAGGCCGCCCTGGCCCAGGGGATCCCGGGGCTTCCGGGGTGGACGGGGGCCCTGGAGCTGGACGTCCTGGGCCGCCTGCTCCTGGCCCTGGCCCTGGGCGCGGCGGTGGGGCTGGAGCGGGAGCTGTCGGGCAAGCCGGCGGGGCTCCGGACCAACATCCTGATCTGCGTGGGTGCCGCCCTCCTGACCGAGATCTCCGTGTTCGTGGCCTCGCAGGTGGCGCCCCACGAGCTGATCCGCTCCGACCCGGCGCGGATCGCCGCCCAGATCGTCTCCGGCATCGGCTTCCTGGGCGCCGGGACGATCCTCGTCATGCGGGGCAACGTGGTGGGGCTCACCACGGCGGCCACCATCTGGGTGGTGGCCGCCATCGGGATGGCCGTGGGCATCGGGGCCTACGTCGTGGCCGTGGGCGCCACGGTGCTGGTGGTGATCACGCTCTTCGTGCTGGGGCGGATCGAGCAGAGGCTCCTGCCCGAGGGTGCGGTGACCACGGTGGAAGTGGTGATGGACGAGCCCGGCGCCGACACGGACACCCTGGAGGAGCTGTTCGGCCGCATGGGCTACGAGGGCCGCCCCCTGGGGTGGGAGCGGGGCGAGGAGACGGCCACCTTCCGCTACGCCCTGAAGGCGGCCCCGCAGGACTGCGACGAGCTGCTCCGCCGGCTGGCCGAGCAGGAGCGGATCCGGAGCGCGGAGATCGAATGACGGATCGTGAGGGGACCCGGAGGTTCCTGGTCTGGATGCACGCCCCGGAGTACCCGGGCTGGCACATGCCCGACGAGGGCCGGGAGCGGCTCCGGGACGCCCTGGGCGAGGAGTGGGAGCTCACCAGCGTCGACGTGCCGGTGGAGGCCATGGGGGACGGCGCGGAGGACGTGCCGCCCCGGCTCCTGGAGGAGATCGGGGACGCCGAGGTCTACTGCGGATGGGGGCTCCCCCGGGAGGCCTTCCGGGCCGCCGGGCGGCTCCGGTGGGTCCACTCCGGCGCCGCGGGCGTCGGCGGGACGCTCTACCCGGAGATGCGGGAGAGCGACGTGGTGCTCACCAACTCCGCCGGGGCCTACGCCGAGCCCATGGCCGAGCACGCCCTGGCCATGATTCACCACTTCGCCCGGGGGCTGGACGTGGCGGCCGCCGGCCAGAGCCGCGGCGAGTGGCGCCACGCCGACCTGGCCCGCCGGGGGCGGCCCCAGGTGGAGCTCCCGGGCAAGGTGGCCGGCGTGCTGGGGTACGGCGCCACGGGGCGGGCCGTGGGTCGGCGCGCCTCGGCGCTGGGCATGCGGGTGTGGGCCACGCGCCGCTCCCCCTCGGAGGAGCCGCCGGGAGAGGTGGATCGGATGCTGGGGCCGGAGGGGACCGGCGAGGTGCTGGAGGGCGCCGACTTCCTGGTGCTCACCCTGCCCGGCACCGAGGAGACGCGGGGCCTCATCGGCGCCGCGGAGCTGGCGCGGATGAAGGAGAGCGCGACCCTGGTGAACGTGGGGCGCGGCGAGCTGGTGGACGAGGCGGCCCTGGCCCGGGCGCTGCGGGACGGCGAGATCCGGGGTGCCGGGCTGGACGTCTTCCGCGAGGAGCCGCTCCCGCCCTCCAGTCCGCTGTGGACGCTCGAGAACGTCCTGATCACGCCCCACGTGGCGGGTCAGTCGCCGGGCTACTGGGACCGCGAGCTGGACCTGATCGAAGAGAACGTTCGCCGGTACCGGGCGGGGGAGCCCCTCCGGAACCGGGTCGACAAGAGCCGAGGATACTGAGCATGACCGCCGACACCGAGCGACACACGAAGACCGAGGGCCCGAAGCGCGCCGGACAGGTCCGGGGCGTCTACCTGCCCGTCACCACGCCCTTCGACGAGGAGGACGGCGCCCCCGACCTGGACGCCTTCCGCCGGAACCTGGGGGCGTGGCTGGACCACGGCGTGGCCGGGATCGTGGTGGCCGGCTCCACCGGCGAGGCGCCGCTCCTGGACGACCGCGAGCTGTGGGCCCTGGTGGACGCCGCCCGGGAGGAGATCCCGAAGGGGCGGGAGCTGGTGGTGGGCACCGGCGCCGAGTCCACCCGCCGCACCGTCTCCCGCTGCCGGGAGGTGGGCGCCCGGGGCGCCGACGCGGTGCTGGTCCGCCCGCCGGCCTACTACGCCGACGCCATGAGCCACGCCGCTCTCAAGCGCCACTACCGCACCGTGGCCGACGAGTCCCCGGTGCCGGTCTTCCTCTACCACATCCCCCGGTACGTGCCCGTGGACCTGGAGCCGGAGCTGGTGGAGGAGCTGGCCGCGCACGAGAACGTGACGGCGCTCAAGGACTCCTCCGGCGACGTGAAGCGCCTGGGCACCTACGTCGAGACGGCCGGCGACGACCTGGACGTGCTCGTGGGCTCCGGCACCCTGCTGTACGGCGGGCTCGAGGTGGGCGCCGCCGGCGGCATCGTGGCCGTGGGGAACGTGGCCACGGGCCTGTGCTGCGAGCTGGAGCGGGCCTGGCGCGAGGGCGACAGCCAGCGCGCCGGCGCCCTGCAGGAGCGCATCGGGCCGCTCCACCGGAAGGTGGTGGGGCGCCACGGCGTGCCCGGCGTGAAGCACGCCCTGGACGTCCTGGGCCTGGACGGCGGGCCGCCCCGCCCGCCCTTCCTGCCCCTGGAGGCCGGCGGCCGCGAGGACGTGGAGCGCGCCCTGGAGGCTGCGGGGGCGGAAGCGTGAAGGCGGACACCTCCGGCCGGTGCGTGGCCGTCGTCGGGGCCCAGTGGGGCGACGAGGGGAAGGGCAAGATCATCGACGTCCTCTCGGAGGAGGCCACGCTGGTGGCCCGCTACCAGGGGGGTGCCAACGCCGGCCACACGGTGCGGGTCGACGGCGACGAGTTCATCCTCCACCTCATCCCCTCCGGGGTCCTGTACGAGGACGTCCGCTGCCTGCTGGGCAACGGCGTCGTCGTGGATCCGTGGACCCTGCTGGAGGAGCGCGACGCCCTGGAGGAGCGAGGCGTGGCCATGGACGGGCGGCTGGGCGTCTCCGCCCGGGCCCACCTGGTGCTTCCCTACCACCAGCTGCTGGACGGGGCCCAGGAGGAGAACCGGGGCAGCGACAGGATCGGCACCACGGGCCGCGGCATCGGTCCCGCCTACCGGGACAAGGCCGGGCGGACCGGCCTCCGCGTGGCGGACCTGGCCGACGAGGACCGCTGCCGCCGGGTGGTGGAGGGCCGGGTCGACGACGCCAACACGCTGCTCGAGAAGGCCGGCGTCGAGGAGCGGGCGGACGCCGACGAGATCCTGGAGCGCCTGGACGAGATCCGGGACGAGATCCTGGGGCTGGCCACCGACACCGGCCAGGAGATCCGCCGGGAGCTGGACCGGGCGGCGGGACGCGTGCTGCTGGAGGGCGCCCAGGGCTCGCTCCTCGACATCGACCACGGCACCTACCCCTACGTGACCTCCTCCACCACCACCGCCGCCGGGGCCGCCGCCGGCGTGGGAATCGGCCCGCGGGTCATCGACGAGGTGGTGGGCGTGGTGAAGGCGTACACGACGCGGGTCGGCAACGGCCCCCTGCCCACGGAGCTCGAGGGCGAGGCCGAGGAGCGGCTGCGGGAGCTGGGCTCCGAGTTCGGCGCCACCACCGGCCGCCCGCGCCGGGTGGGTTGGTTCGACGGGGGCGTGGTGGACTACGCGGCCGGCGTCAACGGGCTCACGGCCCTGGCCGTCACCAAGCTCGACGTCCTGGACGAGTTCGACGAGATCCGCGTCGGCGACGGATACGAGCTCGACGGGGAGCCGGTGGAGAGCTTCCCGGCCCGTGCGGACGACCTGGACCGGGTGGATCCGGTCTACGAGACCTGGGAGGGATGGGACGGATCCACCGCCGGGTGCACGGGGTGGCGCGCCCTGCCGGAAGGAGCCCGCCGCTACCTGAAGCGCCTGGAGGAGATCGCCGACACACCGATCCGGTACGTCTCCGTGGGGGCCGCCCGCAGCGACTTCGTCCGCGTCGGCGGGTGACGTGAGCGGGTGACTTGACGGTGCCGCCGGCGGGGAGGACGCCCCGGTCCGGGACCTCGTTGACGATTCGGCCGTAACAGAGTAGGCTACGCGGGTTGCTGGGGGCACTCTGGCGAACCGGCAACCGGGCCGAGGCTTCCGATCGGCGCCGATCGGCCTCGCAGTCGCTTCAGAAAGCTGAGCAGCTTTCTCGATCAGTTTCCCCGGGAACCTCCCGCATCCCAGCTCACAGCCGACGCATCAGGCATTGAGACGAGCCCGTCCGCGCCGCTCGCGCGGGCGCTCATGACCGTGGAGCCGCGGCCCCGCCGCCGCTCCGCCGACCACCAGACACCGACGCCCGAGGATGTTCGAACAGCTCTCCAAGCGCCTGGACAACGCCCTCTCGCAGTTCACCGAGCGGGGGATCCTCACCGAGGAAATGCTCGACGAGGGCCTCCGCGACGTGCGGCGCGCCCTGCTGGAGGCCGACGTCAACTACCGCGTGGCCAAGGACTTCCTGGGCCGCGTGCGGGAGCGGGCCCTGGGCGAGGACGTCATGGACTCCGTGGACCCGGGCGACCAGGTCGTGAAGATCGTCCACGACGAGCTGTCCTCTATCCTGGGCGAGGGCGAGACCGGCATGGAGACGGCCGCGGTCCCGCCCACGGTGATCATGCTGGTGGGGCTGCAGGGCTCGGGTAAGACCACCACCGCCGTGAAGCTGGCCCGGCGCCTATCCCGCGAGGGGCGGAGCCCGGTGCTGGCCGCCTGCGACCCGTACCGGCCGGCGGCCGCCGACCAGCTGGCAGAGCTGGGCGAGGACGTGGACGTGCCGGTGCTGCGCGTGGACCGACCGGACGGCGCCGAGCCGGCCGACGGCGGCGGGCGCGCCGCGGGGCCCGACGGCGAGCGGAAGAGCGAGGAGGTGGCCGCGTTCGCCGACCGCGCCCGCCAGCAGGCCAAGCGCGAGGGCGCCTCCCACCTGATCCTGGACATGGCCGGCCGCGTGCAGGCCGACGAGGAGATGATGGGGGAGCTGGAGGCCGTGAAGGAGCGGGTGGACCCCGAGGAGGTCCTCCTGGTGGCCGACGCCATGACCGGGCAGGAGGCCGTGAAGATCGCCGAGGGCTTCCACGACAGCGTGGGCCTCACCGGCGTGGTCCTCACGAAGATGGAGGGCGACGCCCGCGGCGGCGCCGCCCTCTCGATCTACGGTGTCCTCGGGATTCCCGTGAAGTTCGTCGGCATCGGCGAGCGTCCCGAGGACCTGCAGGTGTTCTCCGCCGAGCGCATGGCGGGCCGCATCTTGCAGATGGGAGACATCGTGGGTCTCGTCGAGCGGGCGCAGCAGACCATCGACGAGGACGCCACGAAGCGGATGGAGGAGAAGATCCGCGGGGACGGCGAGTTCGACCTCGAGGACTTCCTCACCTCCCTCCGCCAGCTCCAGAACATGGGGCCGCTGGACAACATCCTGAAGATGCTGCCCGGCGTGAAGCCGGAGATGCTCGAGGCGGTGGACACCGACCCCGAGCGCATCAAGCACATGGAGGCCATCGTGCTCTCCATGACCCCCGAGGAGCGCCGGAAGCCGCGGGTGCTGAACGGATCCCGCCGCGCCCGGATCGCCGAGGGAGCCGGCCGCCCGGTGCACGAGGTGAACCAGCTCGTCAAGCGCTTCGGCGAGATGAAGAAGATGATGAAGAAGATGCAGGGGGGAGGCGGTCCCGGCGGCGGAATGGGCTCCCTCATGGGCGGCGGGGGCGGCGGCAAGCTGAGCCAGATGAAGCAGATGCTGAGCTGAGACCGACCGGGCCCGAGCGACGTACCGCACGACGGACGACCGAACGACGACGCAGACGCAGACGAATCGCGCCAGAAACGGACAACACAGAGATGCCAGCTACGATCAGACTCCGCAGGGTCGGCCGCAAGAAGCAGGCGGCCTTCCGCATCGTCGTGGCCAACAAGTCGGACGCGGCCACGGGCAAGTACATCGAGTCGCTGGGGGTCTACAACCCCCGCACCCAGCCCTCCGTGGTCCGCATGGACGGGGCCCGGGCGCTGCACTGGCTGCGGGACGGTGCCAAACCCAGCGACACGGTCCGCTCCATCCTCCAGGAGGTGGGACTCTGGGAGCGCTTCCACGAGGGAGCCGCGCCCGAGGACCTGTCGCCCGAGGAGGCGCAGATCCTCCGCGGACCGAAGCCCGGCGAGGCCAAGACCAGCCGCCGGGGCGCCCAGGAGGAGGCCGCCGCGGAGGCCGCCGAGGAGGCGGAAGTGGAGGCAGCGGCAGAGGAAGCGGCCGCGGAAGCCGCCGAAGAGGAGGAGCCCGAGCCCGAGCCGGAGCCCGAACCCGAGGCTGAGGCCGAGGAAGAGGAAGAGGAGCCGGAAGCCGAGGCCGAGGAAGAGCCGGAGGCCGAAGCGGACGAAGAGGTCGAGGCCGAAGAAGAGGTGGAGGAGCCCGAGCCCGAGGCCAGCGCCGAGGACGAGGACGACGGCGAGGAAGACGAAGCGGAAGAGGACGACGAGGAAGAAGAGGACGACGAGGACGAGCCGGAGGCGTCCGCCGACGAGGATGAAGAGGAGGAGGACGAGGAAGAGAAGGAGGGCTGACGGCCCTCCGTCCCGGTCCGAGCGAACGACGACCTCCACCGACCGTCCCGCCCAGTGAGAGAACCACGAACGGAGCCCGCGGACGACCAGATCGTGGTCGCGGAGATCCAGCGCGCCCACGGCCTCGAGGGAGGCGTGATCGTCCGTGTCGAGACCGACTACCCGGACGAGACCTTCCAGCTCGAGCGGCGCTTCGGGGTCACCGGCGCCGGTCCGCTCCTCAACCGGGAGCTGACGCTGGACGCCGTGCAGCCCCACGGCGGCGGGCTGCTGCTGCACTTCGAGGAGCTGAAGGACCGGACGCTGGCCGAGCGGTACCGGGGGGCACAGCTGACGCTCCCCCGGGAGGAGCTGGCCGCCCTGGGCGAGGGCGAGTTCCTGCTCCACGACCTGCTGGGCCTGGAGGTCCGGCTGGAGAGCGGCGAGACGGTGGGCGAGGTGAGGGCGTTCTACGACGCACCCAGCACCCCGCTGCTCGCCGTCTACACCGAGGAGCACGGCGAGCAGCTGGTCCCCTTCGACGGGGAGATCGTGAAGGAGGTCGACCTGGAAGAGGGATGCGTCGTGATCGACCCGCCCGGAGGGCTCCTGGAGATGTAGCGGGCGCCGGTCGGGTCGTGGGGCCGTGGTGGCGGAGCAGAGTTCAACGACCGGCCGGGGGCGGGAGAGACGGACGATGCGCATCAACATCCTGACCATCTTCCCGGAGTACTTCGACGTGCTCCGCGAAGTGAGCATACCGGCGAGGGCCCGGGAGCAGGGCCACGTCGAGTACCGGGTCGAGGACCTCCGGGACTACACGCACGACCGGCACAACACGGTGGACGACGCGCCCTATGGAGGGGGCGCCGGCATGGTGATGAAGCCGGAGCCCTACTTCGAGGCCGTGGAGGAGATCGATCCGGACGGGCCGATCGTCCTGCTGACGCCGCGGGGCGAGCGCTTCGACCACGACGGAGCGGTGAAGCTCTCGCTCGAGGAGGAGCTCACGCTCCTCTGCGGACACTACAAGGGAGTGGACGAGCGGGTGGCCGAGGAGCTGGTCACCCACGAGCTGTCCATCGGCGACTACGTGCTCTCCGGCGGCGAGCCGGCGGCTCTGGTCGTGGTGGACGCCGTGGTCCGGCTGCTGCCCGGGGTGCTGGGCGACCACCAGTCGGCGGCCAGCGACTCCTTCTACGACGGGGAGCTGCTGGCCCCGCCGGTCTACACCCGGCCGCCGGAGTACCGGGGCATGGAGGTGCCCGAGGTGCTGCGGTCGGGAGACCACGGCCGGATCGCGGAGTGGCGGCGGGAACAGGCCTTGCGGCTCACCCGAGAACGCCGGCCGGATCTGGTCGAGGACTCCGGTGACGGTGCCGACGACGAGGACCCGGCGGACCACGAGTCCGCCGGCTGACGATAGCACGACGAGACGTTTTCGATACATTGTGAGGCGGGTCGACGGACGACCGAGACGCGCCCGCCGTGGCAGAGGAGGACCAAAATGGATCCGAAAGTCCGGGAGATCGAAGAGGAGTACATGCGGTCGGGGGTCCCGTCCTTCTCGCCGGGCGACACCGTGCGCGTCCGCGTGCGGGTCACCGAGGGCGACAAGTCGCGCCTCCAGGCCTTCGAGGGCGTGTGCATCGCCAAGAGCGGCTCCGGCCTGAACGAGACCTTCACCGTGCGCCGCATCTCGGGCGGCGTCGGCGTCGAGCGGATCTTCCCGCTCCACGCTCCCACCGTGGAGGAGATCAAGGTGGTGCGCCGCGGGCAGGTCCGCCGCGCCAAGCTCTACTACCTCCGCGGACGCCGGGGGAAGGCCGCCCGCGTGCGCGAGCGGCGCGATTGGGAAGACGCCGCCGGCGGGGCGGCCCCCGAGGCGGAGCCGACCGGCGGGGAGCCGGCCGCGGAGGCCGGGGCAGAGCCCGAGGCCGAGAAGGACGAGGAGTAGCGCCCGGGTCGCCGGGCGTCCGTCGCCATGGCCGCCGGCGCCCCGCTCGACATCGAACGCGAGGCCTGGACGGAGGGCCATCGCGTCGTGGCCGGGATGGACGAGGCCGGCCGTGGGCCGCTCGCCGGTCCCGTGGTGACGGCGGCCGTGGTCCTCTCGCCGGATACCACCTTCGAGGGCGCCACCGACAGCAAGGCCCTCCCCGCCGCCCGGCGGGAGGAGCTCTGCGCGCGGATCCGCCGGGAGGCGAGGGCCTGCTCAGTGGGGGCCGCGTCCACCCGGGAGATCGAGCACCTCGACATCCTGCGGGCCACGTCGCTGGCCATGCGCCGTGCCCTGGCCGGCCTCGACGCCGACCCCGAGCTCCTGCTGGTGGACGGCAAGGGCATCCCCGACCTCCCCGATCACCGTCCCCTGGTGGAGGGGGACCGTCGCTCGCGCACCGTGGCCTGCGCCTCGATCGTGGCCAAGGTGATCCGCGATCGTCTCATGGAGCGGCTCTCGCCGCGGTATCCCGAGTACGGGTGGGCCTCCAACAAGGGCTACCATACCCCGGAGCACACCGACGCCCTGGCGCGGCTCGGCCCGACGCCTCACCACCGCCGCACCTTCGCCCCCGTTTCCCAGTTCGAGCTGGAGCTGTAGGAGGCAGCATTTGCACACCGAGCACCTGAACAACGTCCGGTCCGGCTGGCTCTTCTTCGGGTGGTTCGTCGCCCTGAGCGTGGCCAGCAGCATCGTGCTGGTCTCCGCCGGGGCGGGGCTGCTCGAGGCGTCCCCCGTGATGGAGGCGCTGATCGTGGGCGGCGGCGTGGCCGTGGGCTGGGCCGCCGGCGGCTACCTGGTGGGGCGCCAGGTGGCGGCCGCTCCCATCCTCCACGGCGTCGGGATGGCCGTGCTGAGCTTCGTCGCGTGGTTCGTCCTGAGCCTGGCCGTCGGTGGGCTCACCGGGGACACCGGCTCCTTCGCGCTCATCGGAACCCGGAGCGCGGCGGTGGCGCTGCTGGTGCAGCTCGTGACCGGGGTCATCGGGTGCTGGGCCGGCTATCAGGCGGCGCCGGTGCGGAAGAAGTAGCGGGCTCGCGCGCCTGCTCCCGTGCCCCCTCCGCGCTCCGAAGCTCAGGGCTCGGAGCTAACTTCGGAACGTCTCCGAAGTGGATCTCCTCGCCGTCGCGTCGGGGCCAAACAGCGGCCCCTTTAGAGTCGCGCTTTCGGGGGCCGGGAGCGAGGCGCCCTTCGCCCGTGCCTTGCGCCTCGCTGGTCGGACGTCTCCGCGGAGACGCCGGCCGGCCGCCTGGCTCGAAACTTCGTCCTAGAAGTTCTCTATGGGCGGCGCGCCGGTGGCCTGGACCGCCTTGCGCAGCTCCGGAACGACGTTCTCGGAATACTCCTGCAGGCGCTCGCGAATGTCGGCCAGCTCACGCTGTCCCGCGGCCACCGTCTGCTTGTGCGATTCGGTGGGGCCGTGGGTGGTGAAGAGGGCACGGAAGCCCACGAACATCCGGTCGGATGGGGTTGGGGGACCCCTCTCACCGATTTCGTCCTTCGCCTCGCTGCCCTCGAACTCCTCGTTCAGCTCGAGCAGCTCGAGGCGCGTGTCGTTGAGGCGCTCGGCCAGTTCCGGGTTCTCCTCGGGGGCGCGCCGGAGGGCGGTCTGCATGGCGTTCACCAGGTCGATCTGTTCCTGCATGTTCTCCTCGGCCCGGGTGAGGTCGCGCTGGAACTGCGTGAGCTCTTCCCGGAAGGAGGCGAACTCCGAAGTGGGGGCACGCTCGAGGGCTCCGTCGAAGAGAGGCGTCACCTCGAAGGTCACGGGCTCGCTGAGCTCGGTGTGTTCGCCGCGCACCACCTTCGAGAGTTCGGCCGTGTAGGTGCCGGGCGTGACCCGGAAGCCGCCGCCGAAGAAGCCGCCGGCCTCCTCGCCCACCTCGATGATGCTCTCGCTGTGATAGTCCAGCTCCCAGTTGACGCGATGGAAGCCCGCGGAGGAGGGACCGGTGATCCGGTTCACCACCTCTCCATTCTCGTCCCTGATGGTGAGGAGGATGGTGGGACCCTCTTCGCGCATCTCGGCTTCCAGGCTGTCCCATCCCACGAACGGCACGTCCTCGTCCTCGCCCAGGGCGCGCTCCTCGGCCTTGCGCTGGTCCTCCAGCGACTGCAGGCCCTCCTTGAGGTAGTAGGTGAAGGTGGCGCCGTAGGGCGGGTTCTCGGCCGCCCACTCGGCGCTGCCCTGTGAGCCCACCTCGTCGTTGGGCACGTACCAGAGCGCGTCGCGGCTGTCGAAGAGAACCGCCTCCTGGTTCAGCAGTTCAGGCGTGAGCTCCCGGAGCGGCGTGTAGTCGTCCAGGACGAAGATGCCGCGCCCGAAGGAGGCGCCCACCAG
>CANPVF010000133.1 GCA_947581645.1 Candidatus Caribbeanibacter nitroreducens
GCGGCAGCTCGTCATCGTACTCGAGGGGATCGCCGCCGTCGACCTCCCCGGGCACGCTCTCCACGCCGACCAGGTCCGCGCGGGCGTCGGCGAAGGCGTTCGACGTGAGCCCGACCGCCGGCACCGTGGCCCAGGCGGGGTCGGTGTTGTGCTCGTTGGCGGCGATGCCGGCGCGAAGCGCCGAGGCGAGCACGTCGAAGGCGTCGGCCGAGCGCGTCGGGAGTCCCAGCGACCGGAGGTCGTGCGCCTCCAGCAGGTTCAGCGTGTGGATGACCTGGTGGCCGGTCTGGGGCGGCGGCGCGGAGAGCACGGCACGCCCCCGGTAGTCGCCGCAGAGCGGACGCTTCCACTCCGGCTCGTAGCCGGCGAACCGGTCGACCGTGATCGGGTTGCCGCCCTCGTTCAGCCGGCGAACGACGTCACGGGCCACGGGCCCGCGGTAGAACCCCTCCCGCCCCTCCTCGGCGATCGTCCGGAGCGTGGCCGCCAGCTCGGGCTGGCGCAGCGTCTCGCCCGGGCCCAGGGGCTCGCCGTCCGGCCAAAGGAGCCGCCTCGACTCGGACCAGCGCCCCAGCTTCGCGGAGTCGCGCGCGATCATCTGCGCCAGGATCTGGTTCACCGGCACGCCGTCCTCGGCCAGGCGGATCGCCGGCTCCATGACCTCGGCCAGCGGCAGGCTGCCGAAGCGGTCGTGCGCCGCCAGCAGCCCCGCCACCGTGCCGGGCACCGCGGTCTCGCGCAGCGGCGCGGCGGAATCCGCCTCCGGCAGGTCCCGGTACGGCGCCGCCGGCTTCGCCGCGTAGAAGTCCAGGTACTCGGCCCGGCCCTCGTCTTCCAGCCAGATCAGCATGGCCCCGCCGCCGCCGAGCCCGGACATCTGCGGCTCCACGACGCCCAGGGCGAACGCCGTCGCCACCGCGGCGTCCACGGCGTTGCCGCCCCGGCGCATGGTGGCGACAGCGGCCTCGCTCGCGTAGGGGTTCGCGGTGGCGGCCAGCCCGTTCCGGGCGACGACCTGCTGGCTCGCGTCCGGGCCGGCGTCGACGCCCATCCCGGAGACCGGGGACGACGACGCGGAGACGGGAGACGAGGGCGAGCTGGCGCAGCCCAGGGCGAGGGCCGCCGCCAGGGCCGTGAGGACGGCCACCGGCGCTCTCGCTCGGAAGATGGACGCGCCTGGCTCCGGTCGACGGCTCGGACGAGGGTGAGCGGTACGCATGGGCTCCCGGGGTCGGGGTCGCGGTGGATGCGGGCGCCGGTCCCGGACGAGTGGCCGGGGCCGGGCTGCGGTCGAGGGCGTGGCTCCGGTCAGGCCAGACTGCCGTGGCAGTTCTTGTACTTGTCGCCGCTGCCGCAGGGGCAGGGATCGTTGCGGCCGGGCTCCTCCTCCACGTCGAGCGGCTCGTCGGGCTGGACGACGCGGGCGCTCCCGGCGCGGGCGGTGCCCTCCTCCTCGGTCTTGGCCGAGGCCGAGACGCCGGTGGCGGCCATCTGGCGCTGGCCGGCGCCGTCGCCTCCCTGGCCGCCGCCGTCGCCCATGACGTCGGCGGAGGAGACGCCGGTGGCGAAGCTGTCGGACGGGCCGCTCTCCTCGGTGATCTCCGGCGCCCGGAGCTGCTGGGCCTCCCTCTCGACCTGCGCCCGGAAGACCAGGTTGGCCACGCTCTTCCGGATGTCCCTCATCAGGTCGACGAACATCTCGAAGGCTTCCTTCTTGTACTCCACCTCCGGGTCCCGCTGGCCGTAGGCCCGGTAGCGGATGGAGTCCCGGAGCTGGTCCAGGTCGTACAGGTGGTCCTTCCACTTGTCGTCGATCACCGAGAGGACGATGAACCGGAGGATGTCCCCGGCCTCCTCGCCGAAGCTCTCCAGCTTCTGGTCGTACGCCTCGTGGGCGAACTCCACCACCTGCGTCTCGATCTCCCCCGGGGAGCCCCACTCCGTCCGGACCTCCATGGAGTCCTGCGACTCCTCGGGCAGGAAGTCCGCCAGGAGGAAGTAGTCGATGAGGAGGCTCTCGCGCAGGCCCGTCAGGTCCCACTCCTCGGGACGGGAGCCCGGCGGAACGTGGTTCTCGACCTCGGTGCGCAGGGCCTCGTCGATCATCTCCCACGCCTCGCCCTTCAGGTCGTCGCCGCCCTGCAGCGCGAAGAGCCGCAGGTCGTAGATGACCTCCCGCTGCTGATTGTTGACGTCGTCGTACTCCAGCAGCTTCTTCCGCGCCTCGAAGTTCTGCATCTCCACGCGGCGCTGCGCCTTCTCGATGGACTTGGTGACCCAGGGGTGGGTGATGACCTCGCCCTCCTCGGCCCCCAGCTTGTCCATGACCTTGGCGATCCGGTCCGACCCGAAGAGCCGCATCAGGTCGTCCTCCAGGGAGAGGAAGAAGCGGGCGCTGCCCGGATCCCCCTGTCGACCGGAGCGGCCCCGGAGCTGGCGGTCGATGCGGCGGGACTCGTGCCGCTCGGTGCCCAGGATCTGCAGCCCGCAGGGCGGGTCGGTCTGGCAGCCGAGCTCCGCCACCTGGCGGTCCGTCAGGTCCGCCTCCTCCTGCACCTGGCCGAAGGACGGCCGGTCGGACTCGATGCCGCACACCTGACACTTCACCACGCCCGGGCCGAGCTTAATGTCGGTGCCCCGGCCGGCCATGTTCGTGGCGATGGTGATGGCGCCGGGCTGTCCGGCGTTGGCCACGATCTGGGCCTCGCGCTCGTGGTTCTTGGCGTTCAGGACCTCGTGGTCCAGGCCCCGGCGCTTGAGCATGCGAGAGATCTTCTCGGAGACGTCCACGCTGGTGGTCCCGACCAGGGTGGGCAGCCCCTTCCGGTGGAGACGCTCGATCTCGTCCAGGAGCGCCGCGAACTTCTCCCGCTTGGTCTGGAAGATCAGGTCTTCCTGGTCCACACGGCGGTCGGGGCGGTTCGTGGGGATGACCACGACGTCCAGGTCGTAGATCTCCATGAACTCGCCCTCTTCGGTCTCCGCCGTCCCGGTCATCCCGGCCAGCTTGTCGTACATCCGGAAGTAGTTCTGGATGGTGATGCTGGCCAGGGTCTGCGTCTCGCCCTGGACGCTGACGCCCTCCTTGGCCTCCACGGCCTGGTGCAGGCCGTCGCTCCACCGGCGGCCGGGCATCTTGCGGCCGGTGAACTCGTCCACGATGACCACCTGGCCGTCCTCCACCACGTACTCCACGTCCTTCTCGTACAGGGCGTGGGCCTTCACCAGCTGGTGGACGACGTGGATCTTCTCGGACTTCTCCGCGTATTCCTGCTCCACCTCGGCCAGGCGCTCGCGCTTCTCGTCCGGATCCAGCTCCTCGCTCTCCTCGATCTCCTTCACCTTCTCGGAGATGTCCGGCACCGTGAAGGCGTCGGGGTCCCCGGGGCTCAGCACCTCCAGCCCGTTGTCGCTGAGCTGGATGGTGTGGCCCTTCTCGTCGGTGGAGTAGAGGAGCATCTCGTCCACCTCGGGGAGGCGCTTCTCCCGCATGAGCGCGTCCTCCACGCTCTGGACGAGCTTCGCGACGCCCTCCTGGTTCAGCAGCTTCTGGAGCCGCTTGTTCTTGGGGGTCCCCTTCTGCACGGCCAGCAGGAGCTTGCCCGCCTCGAACCGCTTTCCGCCGACGTCCTCGTCCTCGTCGGCCTCCCGGACCTCTTCCAGCAGGTCCTCGGCCCGGGACACGAGCTTCCGGGCCTCGCGCTGCTGCTTCCGGACCAGGTTCGCCACCTGGCTGTTGTACCGCTCGTAGGTCTGGTTGTCGTCCTTCTGGGCCGGTCCGCTGATGATGAGCGGCGTCCGCGCCTCGTCGATGAGGACCGAGTCGATCTCGTCGATGATGGCGTAGTTGTGGCCGCGCTGTACCCGGTCGTCCAGCCGGACGACCATGTTGTCCCGCAGGTAGTCGAAGCCGAACTCGTTGTTGGTGCCGTAGGTGATGTCGGCCTCGTAGGCCTCGCGGCGGGCCTCGGACCCGGGGTCGTACTCGTCGATGCACTCCACCTGCATCCCCAGGTACTCGTAGACGGTGCCCATCCACTGGGCGTCCCGGCGGGCCAGGTACTCGTTCACGGTGACCAGGTGGGCGCCGTCGCCGGGGAGCGCGTTCAGGTAGAGGGGCATGGTGGCGACCAGGGTCTTACCCTCACCGGTGGACATCTCGGCGATGCGGCCCTGGTGGAGGACGATGGCCCCGATGAGCTGGACGTCGTAGGGGACCATGTCCCACTCCATGGTGTTGCCGGTGACCTCGATCTCGGTCCCCAGCAGCCGCCGGCAGGCCTCCCGCACGGTGGCGAAGGCCTCGGGCAGGAGCTCGTCCAGGACCCGGTCGGTGACCTCCCGGTACTCCTCCTGGGCGTCCTCGATCTGCGAGGTGAGCGTGTCGCGGCGTCCCGGGTCCTCGGTCTGCCGGCGCTCGTCCCGCAGCTCGTCGATCTCGTCCTGGATCGGTGCCGTCTTCTCCTGGACGCGCTGGCGGAACTTCTCGGTCTGCGCCTTGAGCTCCTCCTCGCTCATCTCGCCGACGCGCTCCTCCGCCTCGTGGATGTCCTCCACGATGGGCTGGAGCTGCTTCATCTCCCGCTCGAACCGGGTTCCCATCACCCGGCTGATCACGTCCTCGATCGTCTTCAGCATATCGTTTCCGGCTTCAGTATCGTGTCGATGAAGTGATGCGGCGCGGCGGAGGTTCGCGTCACGTCCGGACGCGTCCTCCCCGGTAGGCGGCCTCGATCTCCGGACGAACGGACTCCGGCACCAGGTAGCGGATCGGGCGCCCGGCGTCGAGCCGCTCCCGGATCCGCGTGCTGGAGAGCTCGACCCGTGTCACCTCGACGCTCCGGAACGGGAGGTCGGGCAGCTCCGCCGGCGGATCCGGCTCCCGGACGCCCCGGTTCATGACGACCAGCTCCGCCAGCTCGACGATCCGACCGGGCCGACGCCAGCTGGCGAACTCCGCGAGCTGGTCGGCGCCGATGACGCAGTACAGCTCCGAGGGCGACCGCGACTCCCGGAGCTCCTCCAGCGTGTCCACCGTGTAGGAGGGCCCCGATCGCCGGAGCTCCATGTCGCTGACCTCCATCCGGGGGTCGCCCCGGAAGGCCTCCCGCGTGATCCGGAGGCGGCGCTCGGGCCCCAGGGCCGCGTCCCGGTGCGGGGGACGCGCCGACGGGACCACCAGCATGCGATCCAGCTCCAGGGCCTCCACCACGTCCTGCGCGACGATCCGGTGCCCGACGTGGATGGGATCGAAGGTCCCGCCCAGGACGCCGAGGCGGGCCCCCACGCTATCCTCCGCCCCCGTTGTCGGACATGCCCTCGAGCCGCTGCGCCTCCGGGCTGTCGGAGTACTCGCTCAGGAGCCGCTCCCGGACCGACTGCGCCTCGGACTCGAAGCCGAGCTCCGTGTAGCTCCGGTACAGGGTCGCCAGGACCTCGGGGACCACCGGGGACTCCGGGTAGTCCGAGAGCACGGTCTCCAGGTAGATGTTGGCCGACTCGTAGAAGCCCTGGTCGAAGTAGTAGCGGGCGATGCGGTACTGCTTCGCCGCCAGTTTCTCCCGGGCCTCCTGGATCAGCCCCTCGGCGTCGGAGATGAGCGGGCTCTCGGGGAAGAACTCCGTGAGCCTCCGGCACGCGTCGATGGCCGCCCGGGTGTTCTCCTGGGTCCGTGCCACCCCGGGCGACGCCTCCCAGTAGGCGCGGCAGGCCCCGAACTGGGCGTCGTCGGCCAGGGAGCTCCCGGGCCGCGTGCTGGCCAGCTGCGAGAACTCGTTCGCCGCCTGCACCGCCTTGCCCTGCTCCAGGAAGGAGCTGGCCAGGAGGTACTGGGCGCTGTCCGCGTTCTCGTGCAGCGGGTTGCGGACCATGAACGACCGGAAGCCCTCCACGGCGGAGCCGTAGTCGCCGGCGCGGTAGTGCTGCACCGCCCACTCGAAGCGCTCGGGCGCCGGCGCCGTTTCCGGGGGCCCGGATCCCGAGCAGGCGCCCAGGAGGACGGCGGCGCCGGCCAGCGCCAGGACCAGGCTCGTCCACGATCGCCCGCGGGACGTCTCCGCCCCCGATGCCCGGCGTCCATCGCTGCTGGTCGATTCGCTCTTCATGAAACGTCCGGTCCCTCGGTCCTTCCGATTCTCGCTTCCCGTCGAGTCGTCCCGGTCACGGAGATCCGTACCGGAGCTCCCTGATGCGCTGCTCCGCCATCTGCACGAGCGGGCCGCTGCGAGCGGGGTTCAGGCGCAGCACCTGATCGAACTCCTGCAGGGCCAGGTCGTTCCGACCCAGCTCCTCGTACACCGCACCCCGCGCAAAGTGGGCACGATCCATCAGGGTGCGTGGGATGCCCAGCTCGATCAGCCGCGTCAGCTTGGCCAGGGCCGCCTCGTCCTCGCCGGAGCGGCGCTCGCGCTCCGCCACGGCGTACAGGCAGTTGCCGTAGTGCCACTCGGCCGTCGTCCGCTCCGCCGTGCGCCGTCCCGCCTCCCTGCGTCCCAGGTAGGCACGGAAGTAGGGGAGGGCCTCGGCGCACGACCCCAGCTCCTCGTAGCTGCGGCCCACGTGATAGAGGACCGCCGGGGAGGAGGCGGAGTCGGGCAGCAGGGTGCCCCGCTCCGTCCCCGCGGCCTCCTGCCCCCCGGCGTCCCCGGACTCGTCGGCCGGGCCCGGCTCCAGGAAGCCGCCGGCCCCACGGGGGCGGGCGGCCCTCCCCACCGAGTCCAGGACGGCGGGCTCCAGCGGCGGCGGGTCCGGCGGCTCGACGACGGAGAGGTAGAGCGGCAGCGCCCGTTCGTGCTCGCCGCGCTCCCAGTACGCCTCGGCCAGGGCCAGGCGCATCTCCGCCGGGATCATGCCGGCGCCCAGCTCCACCACCGGCTCCAGGGCCCGCACCATGCGGTCGCGCTCGCCGCCGGCCCGGGCCTCCCGGGCCAGCTCCAGCAGCTCCGACCCGGCCTCGTGGGTGTAGCTGGAGTCGGCGGCCAGCAGGCGCTCCACGTAGCGGACCGTCTCCTCCACCTCGCCCTGGCGGGCATAGGAGTCGGCCAGCCGCAGGAGGACCTGCGGCGTCTCTCCCCGCTGCCGGACCGCGAGCTTGTACTCGGCCACGGCCTCCTGGACGTTCCCCGCCGCCAGCATGCGGTCGCCGCGGGCCAGGGCGTCCTCCGCGGCCTCGCCGCAGCCCGAGGCGCCCAGCGCCAGGACGGCGGACAGCGACAGGGCCAGCAGGCCCCTTCCCCTGGAGATCATTCCGAACATGGATTCCCGGGCCGGAGGAGGGTCACCCGGAGGCGCCGCCTCTCGCACGATGCGGGAAGAGCCGGCGCCACAGGCCGTACCGGAGGATGCTCACGATGGCCCACACGCCGTCGGTCCATCCGATCTTCTTCCCCTCGGCATACGTCCGGCCCGAGTAGGAGATCCCCACCTCGTAGACGCGCCATCCGGCCAGGGCCACCTTGGCCGTGAGCTCGGGCTCCAGCCCGAAGGCGTCCTCCTCGATCTCGATCTCCTCCACGACCTCGCGCCGGAAGCATTTGTAGCAGGTCTCCATGTCCGTGAGGTTCAGGTTCGTGACCATGTTCGAGAGCAGGGTCAGGAACCGGTTCCCCACGGAGTGCCAGAAGTACAGGACGCGGTGCGGCCGGCCGCTCATGAACCGCGAGCCGAAGACCACGTCCGCCACGCCCTCGCGGATGGGGCCCAGGAGGACCGGATACTCGTCCGGATCGTACTCCAGGTCCGCGTCCTGGATGATGACGGCGTCTCCCTCGGCCGCGTCGAATCCGGCCTGGACGGCCGCCCCCTTCCCCATATTACGCGGCTGGAGGATCAGCCGGTCCACCGCACCCTCCTCGGCCAGCTCCTGCAGGACCTCCCGGGACCCGTCGGTGGAGCCGTCGTCCACGGCGATCAGGCGGGTGCGGGCGGGGGACTCGTTCACCCGGCGGACGATCTCCTCCACGGTGTCCCGCTCGTTGTAGACCGGCATGACGACCGAGAGGAGGAGGTCGTCGACGTCGCCGGCCGAGGCCCGGTTCGAAGCCCGGC
>CANPVF010000134.1 GCA_947581645.1 Candidatus Caribbeanibacter nitroreducens
CCTCGCGGAGACGTGCCGCTCCCGGCGCAGGTGCCGGTAGGCGGCCCGGGCGTCGGCGTAGAGGCCGGCCTCCGAGGGGCTCCCCTCGCTGAGCCCGTAGCCCCGGTAATCGAAGAGGAGCACGTCGAGGCCCCGCTCGGACCACCGGCGGGCGATCTCGGCGCGGCCGGCCAGATGACCCGCGTTGCCGTGGAAGTAGAGCACGGCGCCGCGGCTCCCGCCGCCGTCCTCCTCCGGGCGGGCCGGAATCCACCACGCGTGGAGGGTGGGGCCGTCGTCGGCGGTGATTCGGAGCTGCTCGCCCCGGGTGAGGCCGTGCGCGGCGGGGTCGGCGGCGGAGCTCGGGAGGCCCGCGGGATAGTACGTCAGGGCCGGGGCGACCCGGGAGGCGATCTCCGGAAGGAGGCCCCAGCCCGCGGCCAGGAGCGTCACGGCGAGGACCGCTCCGACGGCCGTCCGCAGCATGCCTCCGTCCACGGCGGTCTCCCTCTCGTTCGACATCTCATTCGATCCGAATCTGTCCGGGGCCCCGGACCTCGATCTGCGGCACGCCCTCGTGCTCGGTGATCCGTCCCGCCACGCAGATCCGGGCCCGGCGGTACGTCCGCTCCGGCGGAGCGTCGAACCGCCCCCTGCGCTCCCCCCAGATCACGGCCGTGAACGCCTGGTCGGGGTTCGGTGCCCCGAAGTTGAGGAAGGTGGGGCGGCCGTCGACCTCCGGCACGTAGGTGGCCTCCGCCACGGTGCCGCACACGGTGGCCGTCTCCCCCACGTGGGCCGCGGCCTGTTCGGGCCGGAGCGTGGGGCCGTCGCCGGGTCGGGCCGGTGGCCCGGCGCCGGAGCCGGGGACCAGGTGCCGGCGGCCCAGGAAGGCCAGCAGCGCCAGCACGGCCAGCAACGGCAGGAGCCACTTCCAGTCGCGGAGCCTGCGGAGCGCCACGGCCGGTCACCCCGCTCCTGCGATCTCGGCGTTCATCTCGTCCGTGGCCGGCGGTTCGATGCTCGGGACGCCTCCGGTCGCTCGGGGTAGGGGTACACGCCTGTCGTCCGTGTACGCCACATACACCACGGCCCCGGCAGGCCGGAGCGGCCCACCGGGGACCGGCGGTGTTTCCCTGTCCGGGGACGGTGTCCCCTGCCCGGGCGGGATCAGTCGAGCTCGAAGCGATCCAGCTTCATCACCTTCTCCCAGGCGTCCGCGAAGTCACGGACGAACGTCTCCTCGGCGCCCTCGTAGGCGTAGTTCTCCGCGATGGCCCGGAGCTCGGAGCTGTGGCCGAACGTCAGGTCCACCCGGCTCGCCCTCCACTCGAGCTCGCCCGTCTCCCGGTCGCGTCCCTCGAAGACGTCCCCGGACTCCGAGGCCGGCTCCCACTCGGTGCCCATGTCCAGCAGGTTCACGAAGAAGTCGTTGGTCAGCGTCTCCGGTCGGTCCGTCAGGACGCCGAGATCGGTGTCGCCGTGGTTGGCGTCCAGGGCGCGCATGCCGCCGACGAGCACCGTCATCTCGGGAGCCGTCAGCGTCAGGAGCGCCGCCTTGTCGACCATCAGCTCTTCGGCGGACCGCTCCTGACCGTCGCCGAGGTAGTTCCGGAAACCGTCCGCCGGGGACCGGAGCCACTCGAAGGAGTCCTCCTCGGTCTGCTCCGGCGTGGCGTCGGTGCGACCCGGCTCGAAGTCGAAGTCCACGTCGTGGCCGGCGTCCGCGGCGGCCTTCTCCACGGCCGCGTAGCCGCCCAGCACGATCAGGTCGGCCAGCGAGACCCGGACGTCGTCGGACCGCGAATCGTTGAAGTCCGCCTGGATCCCCTCCAGGGTCTCCAGCACGGACGCCAGCTTCTCGGGCTCGTTGACCTCCCAGCTCCTCTGGGGCTCCAGGCGGAGGCGGGCTCCGTTCGGTCCGCCCCGCTTGTCGCTGTCGCGGTAGGTCCAGGCCGACGCCCAGGCGGTCCGGACCAGCTCGGAGACGGAGAGGTCCGAATCGAGGATCCTCTCCTTCAGCTCGGCGACCTCCGCGTCCCCGACCAGCTCGTGGTCCACCTCGGGCACGGGGTCCTGCCAGATGAGCTCCTCGTCGGGGACCTCCGGCCCCTTGAGGCGGACCTTCCGGCCCATGTCCCGGTGCGTCAGCTTGTACCAGGCCTTCGCGAAGGCCTCCTCGTACTCGTCCGGGTTCTCCTGGAAGTGCTCCGCGATCTCGCGGAAGCCCGGGTCCCGCTTCAGCGCGATGTCGGTGGTGAGCATCATGGGGGTGACCCGTTTGTTCGGGTCGTGGGCGTCCGGCGCGCTGTTCACGGCCTCCGCGTTCTTCGGGGTCCACTGGTACGCGCCGCCGGGGCTCTTCGTCAGCTCCCACTCGTAGTCGAGCAGGTTGTCGAGGTAGGTGGTGTCCCACCACGTGGGCGTCTGGGTCCACGGGCCCTCCAGCCCGCTGGTGATCATCACGTCACCCGCGTACGGGCCCAGGTCGTTCTTCCAGCCGAGGCCCTGCTGCTCGAGCGGCGCCGCCTCGGGCTCGGGACCGAGGTGCACCGCGTCGTCGTCGGCGCCGTGGACCTTGCCGAAGGTGTGTCCGCCGGCGATGAGCGCGAAGGTCTCCTCGTCGTTCATGGCCATGCGGCCGAAGGTCTGTCGGATCCGGTGCGCGGCCCACTCCGGGTCCGGCTCGCCGTTGGGACCCTCCGGGTTGACGTAGATCAGCCCGATCTCGGAGGCGCCCAGCGGCTTCTCGAGCTCGTCCCGCTCGTTGTAGCGATCCTCGTTGGTCAGCCAGTCCTTCTCGGCGCCCCAGTAGACGTCGTTCGGCTCCCACTCGTCCTCTCGCCCGCCGCCGAAGCCGTAGGTCGGGAAGCCCATCGACTCCAGGGCGACGTTGCCGGCCAGGATGATCAGGTCACCCCACGAGAGCGCCCGGCCGTACTTCTGCTTGACGGGCCACAGGAGGCGGCGCGCCTTGTCCAGGTTGGCGTTGTCGGGCCAGCTGTTGAGCGGGGCGAAGCGCTGCGTTCCGCCGCCGGCGCCGCCGCGGCCGTCGACGACGCGGTAGGTGCCCGCCGCGTGCCACGCCATCCGGATCCACAGCGGCCCGTAGTGTCCGTAGTCGGCCGGCCACCAGTCCTCGGAGCTCGTCATCACCTCGCTGATGTCCGCCTTCACCTCGGCGAGGTCGAGCGACTCGAACGCCTCGGCGTAGTCGAAGTCCTCGTCCGTGGGGTCGAGGTGGGGAGAGTTCTGCTCCAGGACCGACAGCTGCAGCTTGTTCGGCCACCACTCCTGGTTGCGGGTGGTCGATTCCTCGACCCCCTGGTTCTCCGTTCCGCCCGTCACCGGGCACTGGCTGATGTCAGCAGGCCGCTCCGACGATACGTACTCTTCCGACATGTCTGTCACTCCCGAAGCAGTTGTGATTGAGGGTCGTGCGGTCCGGTTCGGATGACGGGACCGGTCTCTGTACTCGTTTCCTCTCGCGTCGTCTTCTCTTCTTCTCTTCGTCTGCGGCTCTTCTCCGTGAGCCCGCCTGCGGCGCGCCCTACGCGGGCTCCTGCTGCGAGGCGCAGTCGGGGCAGAGGCCGTAGAAGTGGACCGAGTGGTCGCTGATCTCGAAGCCCCGGTCGTCGGTGGGGGCGAGCAGGTCCAGGTCCGGGTCGTGGAGGTCGGTGACCTGTCCGCACGACCGGCACACCAGGTGGTGGTGCTGGTCGGTGACGGCGTCGTAGCGCGCCGCCCGGTGCACCTCGTTCATCACCCCGACCAGGCCCGCCGACTGCAGGGCGTCCAGGCAGTTGTAGACGGTGGCCGTGGAGACGTCCGGCAGCTGCTCGCGCACGCGCCGCTCCACCTCGCCCGCCGTGGGGTGGTCGTCGGCCTCCGCCAGGACGCGGTAGACGGCGATCCGGGGGCGGGTGGGGCGCAGCCCCTGATCCCGGAGGGTCCGGACGCAGTGGTCCTCGGCGGCCTCGTCGACCGACCCGCCCCGCTCTGTCTCTGTGGCGTCGCTCATGGCGAAGGCCCCGATTGTAACTCCTCACGTTCGTGGAATTATTCTAATTCAAGACGAGGGTCGCTGCAAATCGCGATACGTCGGGTGGGACGGGGGTCCCGTCGTCGGACTCGCGGCTACCGGCGGCCGCTCACACCTCGGCCAGCGCCTGCTCCAGGTCGGCGATCAGGTCGTCCGGGCTCTCGATCCCGATGGACAGCCGGATCATGGCGTGGGAGATCCCCATCCGCTCCTTGTCCTCCGGGGGGACGTCGGCGTGGGTCATCGTGGCCGGGTGCTCGGCCAGGGACTCGGTGCTGCCCAGGCTCACGGCCAGCTTGACCAGCTTCAGGGCGTTCAGCACCCGGAAGGCCTCCTCCTCGCCGCCGTCCACCTCGAAGCTCACCATGGCGCCGGGTGCGTCGCACTGGCGTCGGTAGATCTCCTGCTGGGCGGTCCCCTCCTCCAGGTGCCCCAGGTAGTGGACCTCCTCCACGGCGGGGTGGTCCGCCAGGAAGTCGGCCACGCGGACGGCGTTCTCCGTCTGGCGCTCCATGCGGAGCTTCAGCGTCTCCAGGCTCCGCATGACCAGCCATCCGGTCCAGGGCCCCGCCATGGTGCCCATGAAGGTCCGCAGGCCCAGCACCGGCTCCAGCAGCTCCTCGGAGCCCAGGCACGCGCCGGCGATCAGGTCGCTGTGGCCGCCGACGTACTTGGTGAGCGAGTACAGGACCAGGTCGGCGCCGTGGTCCAGCGGGTGCTGCCACAGGGGGCCGAGGAAGGTGTTGTCCACCGCCACGATGGGGCGGTCCCCGTCCCCGGCGGCGGCGTCGGCCACGGCCCGGCACGCCTCCAGGTCCACCAGCGTGTTCGTGGGGTTGGCCGGGGTCTCCACGTAGATCATGGCCAGCCTGTCGCGCCCCCCGTCGAGCCGGTCCAGCGTCTCCTCGATCTCCGCGCGGTCGCTGCCCACGGGGAAGGAGACGGGCTGGATGCCGAACTCGGTGAGCACGTGCCGCAGCAGGTGGTCGGTGCCGCCGTACAGCGGCTCCGAGTGCAGGAGCACGTCGCCGGGGCGGAGATGGGCCAGGAGGGTGGTGGAGATGGCGGCCATCCCGCTCTCGAAGACGCCGGCGGCCCCGGCGTCGTCCCAGACCGTGAGCCGGTCCTCGAGGATCTCCAGGTCCGGGTTGTTGAGGCGGCTGTAGATCAGGCCCGGCGTCTCCGCGGGGTCCTGCTCGCGGAGGCCGTAGGCCACCTCGAAGAAGTCCTTCCCGTCCTCGGCGGAGTCGAAGACGAAGGTGGAGGTCTGGAAGATGGGCGACTTGAGCGCCCCCTCCGACCACTCCGGGCGGTACCCGTAGCTCATCATCAGGCTCTCGGGCGCCAGCTCCCGGTCGCCGATCCGGGTCCGGTACTGGCCGGCTCCCTCGCCCGGTCCGTCCGCTCCGTCTCCTCCGTCCGTCACGCTGTCTCCCGTCTCAGTGTGCAAATGTGCAGAGGGCCCTGTGCGACGTCCGCGTCCGGGGCGACTTCAGAACCGCCGGACCGCGAGTCCGACGGAGACCCCCAGGTCGTTCTGGACCCGGTCCTCGCCGCCGGTGGGGCTCCCGTAGATCGTGACCCGGTCCCGGAGCTCGACGCGGAGCTCGAAGCGTCCGGCCAGCCGAACGTGGGCCCCGGCGGCGGCCGTGGCCATGGGATCGGTGGCGTCGGTGACCTCCGGCGAGGCGATGGCCTGGACGTCGAGGCGACGCACGCCGCCGCCCAGGGCCAGGTAGGGCCGCACCACGCTCACCTCCGGCGGCAGCGCGACCCGGTACCGCACCTCGGCGGAGGCCGCCAGGTAGTCGGCGGAGCCGAGGTCGCTGGGGAGCGCGCCGGTGAAGTCCGTGGGGATCAGGCTGAGCTGGGCCGGGGCCCACACCCCCTGGAGCGCGACGCCCAGCCGCCGGCGGGGCCACCAGGTCCCCTCCGCACCGAACAGGGCGGAGGAGGAGATCTCCGTCTCGAAGGTCTCGGGGTCGGCCGTGAGCCGCGACAGTGGCGCCAGGACCCCGGCGAAGGCGGTGGCCTCCATCCGGGGGCCCGCCGGAGGCCGGGGATCCGGGTCCGCCCCGGCGTCGGAGACGGCCTGGGTCCGGGCCGTCTCCGGGGCGAGGAGCAGGGCGGCGGCCGCGGCGAGGAGCACGGCGTCGCGGGGGTTCGGCGGCATCATCTCGGTGCGGGTGGGGTCATGGGGTTCGGGTCATCGTACTCGGATCACCGTGAGGTGGAGGCGGGCGGAGGCCGGCGGCGAGCCGCCGGTGACGGAGGTGAGGCGCAGGGCCAGCGCCGGCGTGCGCCCGGAGCCGCCGACGGAGAAGTACGCCGGCGCGGCCGCCGGCAGGTCCAGGCTCAGGAGGTCCAGCTCCTCCCCCAGCCGGACGGGGTCCAGGGGGTATCCGGCCGGGAAGAGCCGCCCGGCCGAGGGGTTGTCCTGCAGCCCCTCGTAGAGGCCGGGCAGGTCCCAGGTCGCGAGCTGGCTCCGGGGCGACGTCGAGAGGCGGGTCCCGGCGGCGGTCTCGCGGTCGTCCAGGAGGGGCACGCGCACGAAGTCCAGGAGGAGGTCCTCCCAGGCGGCCCCGGTGACCCGCTCCACGTTCTCGATGCCCTGCAGGTGGTCCGGTCCGCCGGCGGAGAGACGGCGGAAGAGGGCGGCCTCGTCCCCGGACGAGAGGTGATCGCCCAGCCAGCGGCTGAAGAGCCAGGCGAAGCCCCTCATCCGCAGGCCGAGGGGGCCGCCCGGGTCCACGGTCGCCAGGGCCGGCGTCAGGGTGGGAGTCCGGAGGAACAGCTGGAGGCGGCCGAAGTTCTGCAGGTGGAAGACGTTGAACGCCTCCAGGCGCTCCCGGGTGTCGTCGAAGGGCTCGAAGTCCAGGTTGGAGCCGGTCTCCATGCCCAGGGCCGCGTGTCCCACGGCCTCCTCGGCCAGGTGCGCCATCCCCTCGGCCAGCCACACCTCCTGCAGGTCGCCGAAGTCGCCGTCGCCCAGGACCACCCGCTGCTCGGCGCTGAGCAGGTGCTCCAGCTCGTGGGACCCGATGGAGCGGGCGTTCCGCAGGGCCCCGGTCCGGTCCAGGGCGGGTCCGAAGCTGCCCTCCGGGTCGGCCGTGGCCAGGTAGAGAACCTCGCCCTCGTTGCTGGCCGGACAGGTGGCGCCGCTCTCGGGCGCGATCCCGTCCCCGCCCGGGCCCGCGTCGGCCAGGTCCAGGGGGAGGAAGAAGCCGCCGATGCGGGAGTCGGCGCCGCGGGGCGTGAGGTCGTTCACCCTCGGCGTGAGGAGGACGATCACCCGGCCGTTGCCGTCGATGTCCGCCGGCGGCCCGAAGTAGGCGGTGTCGGTGGGGAGGACCAGGCTCTGGAATTCGTCCCGGATGAGCCGGAAGTCCTCCCCGGTGAGTCCCGCGGGCGCCTCCGTGTCCTGCACCACGGCCACGTCCGGGCCGGTGGCGCGCACCACGCCGGTCACGGCGTCCGCGGTGTCGGTGCAGGAGATCGACATGTCCCCGGAGACCGCGAAGTCGAGGCGCAGCGTGTCGCCGGGATCGGAGCGCGGGCGGACGCTGGTCGAGGCCCGGAGGTCCGTGTCGCCGTCGAGCTCGAGATCGGCCCGGCGCACGGGGCGGGCGTCCCGGGCGAGGAGCTCCGCCCGGGCCCCGCGGCGGAGGCGGACCTCCATGGCCGACCGGTCGCCCCGGGTCGCGTCGCCGGAGAGGGAGCGGGCTTCTTCTCGCAGGGAGGCCAGCGAGAGGGAGGCGCCCGGAGAGCCCGCGGAGGCGTCGCCCTCCAGGCCGCCGACGCCGCTCCGGACGCGGAACGCCAGCGGCGTGCGGGATCCGGCGGAGCGGGCGGCGCTCACCAGCGCCAGCCGGTAGCCCCGTCCCGAGGAGGAGGGAAGGCGCAGGCACTCGCCGCCGCCCGGCGCCGCCAGCGTCCGGGCCTCGCCCACGGCCAGGTCCAGGGCGGGATCGGCCGGGGCCACCTCGGCCTCCAGGCCGTCGCTCCACCCGCCGCTCCCGTCCCGGAGGCGGAGCGTGGCGGCCCGCCGGGGGCGGCAGCCGTCGTCCTCGGGCAGGCGGACCCGGACCCGGCCCGCCTCCGCCGAGGTCACGGGCACGGAGGATCCGTCGAGCCACAGCTCGCCGGCGGCGCCCAGCCCCCGGCCGTAGAGCGTGACCTCACGCCCGGAGCGGGCGGGGCGGGGCCGGACCGAGTCCAGCCGCATTCCGGAGGAGAGGGAGTCCACCCCCCGGACCCGGAAGCGGACGGTGTCGCCGGCGGCGGGAGCGGCGACGACGGCCCGGACCCGATGCTCGCCGGGCTCGTCCGCCAGCGTGAGCAGGACCCCGGCGGACCCGGACCCGTCGGTGAGGACCGTGTCGGCCGAGAGCGCGGCGCCGCCCGGGGAGGAGACCACCTCGAAGGCGATCCGGGCGCCGGCCTCGGCCTCGCCCCCGGGCGTGGCGGCGGTCACGGAGAGCGGGCGCGGGAGCTGGCTCCCGGCCTCGGCCCGCTGGTCCCCGCCGCCCCCGGCGGAGAGCCGGAGACGGCGGGTCGGCCGGGCGTCGCGGCGGAAGGTGACCGGGGAGACCCACGGGGCGTCCGGGACGTCGGCCCGGAGCGCGGCCTCGCCGAGTCGGCCGCCGGGCAGGTAGGCCGCTTCGGCCGTCCCGTCCCGTCCCGTGGACGCGGTCTGCGGAACGGCCCGGCCGGGACCGCTCGTGAGGAGGAAGCGGACCTCCACGTCCTCCCGGGGGTCCCCGTCCTCGCTCACGACCCGGACTTCCAGCGGGGAACCGGCCGGGGCGTCGGCGTCCACCGGTGCGGACCGGGGCGAGACGGCCACGATCCGGGCGGGCCTCGTCGACCCCGGCCCGGCCGGCCCGTCGCTGCACGCCCCGGCGGCCAGGGCCAGCAGCCCGACGGCCAGAGCTGAAACCGTTGTGAAGCGGAACATCCGGGGCCCGCGCGTTTCCTCTTGGTTGGACGCGTTCTGCTCGGACACGTACCGGTCCGGTTCGCCGTGTGATTATACGGCAGGGGCCCGGGCAACTGAACCGGCAGTCGCGGCCGTTCCGGGCCGGAGCCGCCGGTTTTCGATCGAGGCATCTCCTTGACCCCATCGACGAACAGCTCATCAGGGCGCACCGCGTCCGGACGAGGGGCGCTGCGCGTCCTCGTGGCCGCGTCCTGGCTCGCGGCCGGCCTGCTCGCCGGGGCCTACCCGGTCTCCGCGCAGGAGGAGGGCGAGGCCGTGGCCGGGCCGCTGCCGGGGGACAGCGCCGCGCGGGAGGTGGCCGGCCTCCGGTTCGGGCGCTGGGAGGTGACCGGCCTGGAGCGGGCGCCCCAGACCAGCTACTCCGAGATTCCCGCGGTGGACCTGTACTACGAGCGCGAGCTCGGCCGGAGGACCGCGCTCCAGCTCGGCCTGGGGCTGTGGCGGAGGGGACAGGTCAGCAGCGCCGGGACGGTGGCCATGTGGGTCGGGCCGGTCTTCGGCGGGATCCGGTACTATCCGGTGGGCGGCCCGGACGGCGCCGTCGACCCGTATCTGTCCGTGGCGGGAGGCCCGGCGCTGGGGTTCGAGCAGCGCCGGAGCTCCGGGTTCGGCTCCCTGGAGTCCGGATGGACGGCGGCGGTGGGCGCCGGCGCCGAGGCCGGCGGCGGGGTGGACCTGGAGCTGACGCCCGCCGTCGGCCTGGTGGCGGACGTGCAGTACCAGTGGGTGCGCTACCTGGCCGGTGAGCTGGACAGCCCGGACACCTACCGTGGCGTGCTCTTCGCCGCCGGCATCACCTACCGGCTGGACCTCAGGTAGCCGGCGAGCGGAACTCTTCCGCGCCCCGACCGGTAGCAACGTACGCCGACGCAGGCCATTCGCCTGCCGGCCGACCGTGAGCGGAGGAAGTGAGAGGTCGCGGGCCGGCCCCGTCGCCTTCGGGCGTCGGAGGCGCGGCTCGAGGAAAGTCCGGGCTGCACAGGGTACGGAGCCGGGGAAGACCCGGGCGCCGCGAGGCGACGGCCAGTGCAACAGAGAGCAGACCGCCGACGGCGGCCGCGCGTTCCGCGAGAGCGGGCGCCGGACGCACGGGCAAGGGTGCAAGGGTGGGGTAAGAGCCCACCGCGCTCGCCGGCAACGGCGGGCGGCACGGCAAACCCCTCCGGCAGCAAGGCCAAATAGGAAGCGAGCGGCGACCCGCCGCGACGAGCTTCGGGTAGGCCGCGCGAGGCGTCGGGCGACCGGCGTCCGAGAGAGATGACCTCCCCGGGCAGCGCCCGGGAACAGAACCCGGCTTACTCCCCTCCGCCACGGTCGGCCGGTCCACGGCGTCGCTCCGGCTGTCCCGGCACTTCGCCGGAGCCGGAATGGATCGGAGCTTGCAACTCCAACCGCCCGATCCGGACCCGATCCCGTCCGCCCTGTCGCAGTGCCGCGCGAGGGCACTGCGCCGTCAGCACCGAGCCAGCGGCGCCCGCGCACCGGCGCGGCGCCCCCATCCATCTCCAGGGTCGAGAGATACATGGACGATCGCACGAGCCCCCCGGCGGGTGATCCCGACGGAGGGGTGTACTTCCCGTACCGGCGCGAGACACTGGACAACGGGCTGGAGGTGATCCTGCACGAGGATCGCTCCACGCCGGTGGTGGCCGTTCACCTCATGTACCACGTGGGGAGCAAGGACGAGCGGCCGGGCCGGACGGGCTTCGCGCACCTGTTCGAGCACCTGCTCTTCCAGGGCTCCGAGAACGTGCCCAAGGGGGAGCACTTCCGGCTCGTGCAGAACGCCGGCGGGACCCTGAACGGCTCCACCTGGTTCGACCGAACGAACTACTTCGAGATCCTCCCCTCGAACCAGCTGGACCTGGCCCTGTGGCTGGAGTCGGACCGCATGGGCCACTTCCTGCCGAGCATCACGCAGGAGAAGCTGGACAACCAGCGCGGCGTGGTGAAGAACGAGCGGCGGCAGGCGTACGAGAACCGGCCCTACGGCCTGGCCTTCGAGGAGGCCCTGCACGCCGCCTTCGACGAGGGTCACCCCTACCGCCACCCCACCATCGGGTACATGGAGGACCTGGACGCGGCGGACCTGGGGGACGTGCGGGACTTCTTCCGCGACTACTACGGCCCGAACAACGCCACGCTGGTCCTGGCCGGCGATTTCGACGCCGACGACGCCCTGGACCGGGTCGAGCGCTACTTCGGGCCCTTCGAGGCCCGGGAGACGCCGCCTCCGGTGGAGGTGCCGGAGGTGGAGGCCCCCGGCGAGCGTCGGGCGGAGCTCACCGACCAGGTGGCGGTTCCCCGGGTCTACCTGATGTACCACGCGCCGTCGTACCGCGACGACGAGTTCGAGGCGGCCGACGTGCTCACCAGCCTCCTGGCCGACGGCAAGAGCTCGCGCCTGCACCGGGAGCTGGTCTACGAGCGGCAGGTGGCCGCCGAGGCGCAGGCCTTCACCTGGCCCACCGAGGAGACCGGCATGGTGTGGGCCGTGGTCACGGCCCGTCCCGGGGTGAGCGCCGACCGGCTGGAGGAGGCCACCCGGTCGGTGCTGGACGAGGCCCGGGAGGAGGGCTTCTCCGAGGACGAGGCCGCGGGAGCCCGCCACCGGGCCGAGCGCTCCCTGGTGGGACAGCTCAACAGCGTGGGAGGACGCGCGGACGCCTTCGCGCACGCCGCCGTGCTCCGCGACGAGCCGGGTTACGTGAACGAGGTGTTCGAGCGCTACGACCGGGTGGGCCGGGAGGAGGTGGACCGGCTGGCCCGGGAGGTCCTGCGGCCGGAGCGGCTCACGGTCACCCGGGTCGTGCCCGAGTCGGACGAGGTGCCTGCCGACGACGAAGAGGTGGAGACGCCGGCCGTGGCCGGCCGGCCCGGAGGGAGCCAGGCATGAGCAGCGAAGCGACCGTCGACCGGAGCCGTCCGCCCCGCCCGGAGACCCCCCGGGAGCTCGAGCTGCCGCCGGTGGAGCGGTTCCGGCTCTCCAGCGGCGTCCGGGTGTGGGTGCTGGAGCGGCCGAGGCTGCCCGAGGTCTCGGTGCGGCTGGCCATCGATGCCGGAGCCGCCTCCGAGGCCGCCGACCGGAGCGGCGTGGCCGAGCTCACCGGCCGGCTCCTGACCG
Organism: Candidatus Caribbeanibacter nitroreducens; assembly: GCA_947581645.1. Lineage (GTDB taxonomy): Bacteria > Gemmatimonadota > Gemmatimonadetes > Palauibacterales > Palauibacteraceae > Caribbeanibacter > Caribbeanibacter nitroreducens. Next base: position 12,145 of record CANPVF010000134.1, read on the forward strand.
AGGGCGCCGACGGCCGATCGGCCATGGAGGTGGCCGAGTGGCTGGACCGGCTCGGCGCCGGGTTCAGCGCCGGGGTCACGTACGACGCCGCCGTCGTCTCCATGCACCTGCTGGAGGACACCCTGGAGGAGTCGCTGGACTTCCTCCGGGCCGTGGTCCGCGACCCCGCCTTCGAGCCGGACGAGGTGGAGCGGATCCGGGACGAGCGGCTGGACGAGATCGAGCGCGACCGGGACGAGCCGGACACGGTGGCCGAGGAGACGCTCATCGCCTCCGTCTACGGCTCTCACCCCTACGGCCGGCCCTCCGACGGGCTGAAGCCCACCGTCGAGGCGCTGGACGCCGATGCCGTGCGCTCCTTCCACCGGCGCCGCTACGGCGCCGACGGCGCGGCGCTGGCCGTCTGCGGCGACGTGGACGCGCGCCGCGTCCGCCGCCTGCTGGAGGAGCGCTTCGGAGACTGGGGCCGCGGCGAGGGGGCGGAGGACCCGCCGGAGACGCCGGACCGCCCCGTGGCCGCCGGCGACACGGTGCTGGTGGACCGCCCCGGCAGCGCCCAGTCGGAGATCCGGATCGGCGGCGTGGGCGCGCCCCGGAGCACCGCGGACTACTTCCCGCTCAGGGTGATGAACGCCGTGCTCGGCGGGCTCTTCAACTCCCGCGTCAACATGAACCTGCGGGAGGAGAAGGGGTGGACCTACGGCGCCCGCACCCTCTTCCGTCACCGGCGCGGGGCCGGGCCCTTCGTGGCCTCCGCCGCCGTGGAGACCGGCGTCACCGCCGACGCCCTCCGCGAGATGGAGGAGGAGATGCGCGGCATGTCGGAGCGCCCGCCGGAGGGCGACGAGCTGGAGCTCGCGAAGAACAACCTGACGCTCTCCCTCCCGCGGAAGTTCGAGACGCCGAGCCAGGTGAGCCGCCGGATGATCACCCAGCTCCTCTACGGCCTGGAGGAGGACTACTGGGAGCGGTACCGCGAGCGGGTGGAGGCCGTCACCCGGGACCAGGTGGCCGAGGTCGCCGAGCGGTACCTGGACCCGGACCGCATGGTGCGGGTGGCCGTCTCCGACGCGTCGGAGGTGCGGGAGGACCTGGAGGAGCTCGGCCAGCTCGAGCTCCGGGACTGAGCGGGACGCGGGGCCCGCGGTGACCCGGATCGAGGGGCGGGAGATCTACGACGGAGACGTCGTCCACCTGGAGGTCGACCGCGTACGCTTCCCCGACGGATCCGAGGGGGAGCTGGAGATCGTCCGCCATCCCGGCGGCGCCGCCGTCGTCCCCCTCCGGCAGCCGGACGGCGAGGCCGGCGCCGAGCCCTCCGTCCTCCTGCTGCGGCAGTACCGCTACGCCGCCGGCGGCCACATCTGGGAGGTCCCGGCGGGCAAGCTCTCCGACGGGGAGGACCCGGAGGCCTGCGCGCTGAGGGAGCTGGAGGAGGAGGCCGGCGTCCGCGCCGGAAGCCTCCGGAGGCTCACCTCCATCCTCACCACGCCGGGGTTCTGCGACGAGCGGCTCCACCTGTTCCTGGCCACGGAGCTGGAGGACGTGCCCACCGACCACGAGGACAGCGAGTTCATCGAGCGGCGCGAGGTGCCCGTCTCCCGGGCCCTGGAGATGGTGGAGTCCGGCGGCATCGAGGACGCGAAGAGCGTGGCGGCCCTCCTCTACGCCGCCCGGTTCACCGACGCGCTCGAAGCCGGTGTCGGAGCCGATCGGGACCGTTCGGGCTAGACGGGAATACCCTTTCTCCGGAGACATCGCACATCGTCGTCCGTCGGCACACGGCTGGTTCCGCCGACCGGGCGACCGCTTCCTCCACTCACCGGGATGGTCGCCATGAACAGGATCGAGATCCGGCGCGTCGGAGTCCTCACGGTCGCCCTGGCCGTCGGGTTGCTGTCGGGATGCAGTGACGGAACGGGCCCCGATGCGGACCTGACCCGGGAGCAGGCGGAGAAGATCGCCCAGGCCGCCTCGCAGAACGCCTACCAGCAGGACTTCACCGCCGCGGGGAGCGCGGCGGTCCAGCCGACGCCGCTGAGCCTGAACCTGTCCGGGGGCATCTCTGCCGACACGACGCTCCAGTACGAGGCGTCCGGCGACGGGCCCTGCCGGGGAGGCGGCACCGCCGCCTGGTCGGTGGAGGTGGACGCCTTCCGCAGCGAGGCCCGTGACTCGGTCACCATCGACGGGACGCTCGAGTACGACGCCTGCACGTCCACCGTGGACAGCTCCACGGTGACGCTCACGTCGGTGGACGATTCCGCGTTCGCCTACAGCGGGCTGTGGCTGCGGTCGACGGCCGACTCCACGATTCAGTGGTCCAGCGACCTGACCGGCAGCGTCGAGTGGGCTCTCGACGGGGAGAGCGGCACGTGCAGCCTCGACCTGGCCACCGACATCACGGTGACCGGCGTGGGGGATCCGTCCGCGGGCAGCGTGGACGCCACCACCGGCGGACGCGTCTGTGACCACACGGTGGAGCGGAGCTTCAGCCTGGAGGCCGGCTCGTAGACCGCGAGGCTGTCCCGCAGGATCCACATACCGCGTGGCGCGGCCGGCAGGAGGCCGCGGCACGCATTTCTTCCGGGTCTTCCCCTCTCCACCCCCTCCTCACCCCTCGCCCGCCCCGTCCGGGGCGCACGGCACCCGCCTTGCGACAACAGAGTGCAAAGCCGAACGGCCCGTCTCGACGGGGCCGTACGCGAAAGCGAGGACCCCGTTTCTCGATTCGGCGGACAACGCTGAGGCGCACTCGAACGTCTCACACAACGAGAGGCGGCCACGAAAGCGGCTCCCGGCGGGCGGGAACTCCGGCCGGGGCCCGGATGTTCACAGGACGCCGCACGAGTCCCGATGCACGGGGCCGGCGGACACTGGAGGTGATTGCGATGGCCGAGGCCATCGACCTGAACGCACAGCGCGAGGAGCGGGGGCGGGTCGACTGGGAGGAGCTCGACGACGCACAGCTCGTCGAGCGCTACCTGGAGGGGAGCGAGCGCGCTTTCCACCAGCTCACCGAGCGATACCACGACCGGCTCCTGAACTTCATCTACCGCACGGTCGGAGACCGGGACCGCTCGGAGGACCTGGTCCAGGAGACCTTCGTGCGCGTGTACCGGCACCTCCACCGCTTCGACCCGGACAAGAAGTTCTCCACCTGGATCTACACGATCGCCAGCAACCTGGCGAAGAACGAGCTCCGGAACCGGTCGCGGAACCCGCTGGTGCTCTTCCAGGCCATCAAGAAGAACTGGGACGACGACCACCGTCCGCTGCAGTGGGAGGACGAGTCCTACTCGCCGGACGACCTCTACAAGAAGCGCTTCCTGCGGGAGACCGTGGAGGAGGCCGTGGAGGAGCTGCCGGAGCATCACCGGGTCGTCTTCGTCCTCCGGGAGATGGAGGGGAAGACCTACGAGGAGATCTCGGAGATCACCGGCGTGACGCTGGGGACGGTCAAGTCCCGGCTGAACCGGGCCCGGAACAAGTTCGCCGAGATCATCGCCCCGATGCTCGAGTAGGCGGCTCCGGGGAAAACGACGGACGAAGGGCCCGCGACGGGCCGAACAGGGGGGCGGCCGAACAGGCCGCCCCCTTCGGCGTTCGGGCAGGAACTCGATCGGGCGAATAGCGTAGTATCCGCCGCCTGGACGGACGTCACCTCGTTTCCGGAGTGTACGGTGGTATGAACTGCGAGGAGTTTCACGAACGGTACTCCGAGTACCGGGACGAGCGCACCGCCGCCGACGGGCTGCGGGAATTCGAGCGCCACCTGGAGGAATGTGAGGCCTGTGCCCGGTATCACCGGGTCATCTGCCGTGGCGTCGAGGTCTTCCGCGACCTTCCCTCCCCCTCCCCCTCTCCCGACTTCTACGACCGCCTGAAGCACCGCATCTATCACCTCGAGGACGGCATCCCCGGGGCCGGTTCCTGGCCCACCGGGAGCGCGGCCGTGCTGGCCGTGGCCGCCGCCGGTCTCCTGGCCCTGGCATGGGTCCCCTTCGTGAGCCAGGTGCCGGTCGAGGTGCAGCTGCAGCCGGTCTCCGTCGAGAGGCCGGACGCGGCGGTCGAGAGGAGCGCGGAGCGTGAGACGCCCTCGCTCTTCCAGTCCGGCCCCTTCCTCACCCCCTCCCGTTCCGGGGACCGGAGCTGGCGGTCCGACGGCGACCGGCAGGGGAGCTCGCTCCTCTGGCGCGACGAGGGTTCGTCGTCCATGGGAGTCTCCACCCTCGGGAGCGGGTCGGCGGGCCTCTCGCGCGGACTCCGGTAGCGCTCCTCCCGCGATCGTGACGGAGAGCCCCGCCCGCCGGGCGTCGCCGCCGACGGCCGCGGGTGCCGCGGGAGCACCATGGCTCTGAGCGCCGACGCCGAGCTGGACCGGGTCGTCCGGGAGGGGGACCTCGACGGCGCCTTCTTCCTGCACGGCGAAGACGAGCGTCTCCGGGACGACGCGGCCAAGCGTCTGATGGAGGCCGCCGTGGAGGACGGGACCCGCGACTTCAACCTGGACCGGTTCGACGGCGACGACGTCGAACCCGCCGACCTCTCGTCGGCCCTCTCCACGCCGCCCATGATGGCCGACCGGCGCGTGGTGGTGCTCTTCGGCGCCGAGGAGCTGACCCCCACCGGCCGGGGCGTGGTCGAGGACACGGTCTCCGACCTCCCCCGCGGGCTCACCTTCATCGTCACGGCGCGGATCCCCGACGGCTCCAGCGCGTCGCTGTACAGCACGCTGAAGGAGCACGCCCGGAGCTTCGGGTGGTCGGCTCCGAAGGAGGAGGAGATTCCCGGCTGGCTCATGGAGCGGGCCGAGGAGGAGTACGGCTACTCCCTCACCCGGGAGGCGGCCCGGGCGCTGGCGGCGGCCGTGGGGGACGACCTGTCGCTGCTGGACGCCGAGCTGGAGAAGCTCGGCGGCGCCGCCGACGGCGGCGAGGTGGACCGGGAGGACGTCCGCCAGCTGGTGCCCAACGTCCGGCCGGTGGACCGCTGGGACTGGCTCGACCGGGTGGCGGGGCGGGAGTACGGCTCCGCGCTGGAGGACCTGCCGACGCTCCTCCAGGAGCCCTCGGAGTCCGCCGTGGGCCTGCTCATCGGGATGATCGAGCAGCACCTGTACATCGGCCTGGCGCTGGAGGGCGGGCGCCGGGAGGTGTCCGACGCCCTGGTGTCGGCGGGCAAGCCGTATCTGAAGTGGAAGGCCAGGATCTACGACCGGCAGTCCAGGCGGTGGTCCCGGGGCCAGCTCCGGCGGGCCGTGTCGCTGATGCGCCGCGCCGACCGCCACGCCAAGTCCGGGATCGGCGACCGGGCGGTCCTGCAGGAGCTCCTGGGCGAGCTCCGGACGCTGAAGCGGCAGGGGTCGACGTGAGCGCGGGGGCCCGTCGGCGGCGTCACCGGCGTCCCGCGCCGCGCTCCGTCCGGGCCGCCGCGGCGGTGCTCCTGGCGGCTGCCGCCGTCCTCCTGGTTCCCGCGGGTGCCCTCGCCCAGGATCCGCCGGCCCTGGACGCCATCGAGGCCGCGGCCGACTCCGGGTACACCGACAGCGCCCGGGCCATGCTGGATCGGTGGCGCGAGGCCCGGGAGGGGGACGCGTCGCCGGAGCAGCGGACCCGGGCGAGCTTCCTCCGCGCCCGCCTGACCCGGGACGCCGACTCCGCCGCCAGCCGCTACCTGCGCGTCGCCGTCGACGGCGGTCCCGGGTACGGCGACCGGGCGTGGCTCCGGCTGGCCCAGCTCCGGCTGGCCGCCGGCGAGCCGGGCCGGGCGCTCCAGGTCCTGGACCGGCTCCGCTCCGACTACCCGACCACGGGCCTCACGGCGGAGTCCTGGCTGTGGACCGGACACGCCCGCCGGGCGTCCGGACAGGGCGAGGAGGCGTGCGCGGCGTGGCGGAGGGCCGTGGAGACCGCCGGCCCCGACGGGGCGCCGGTCCGCCGCAGGGCGCGGGCGGCCCTGGACGGATGCGGCTCCGCGGCGGCGGCCGAGGATTCCGACCGGGCCGAGGGGGCGGACGAGGCCGGGGACGCGGAAGCCGATCCCGCGCCGGAGGGAGCCCCCGCCGACACCGCCGCTCGCCGCTCCGGCTGGGTGGTCCAGCTCGGGGCCTTTCGCCACCGGTCGGGGGCGGAGAAGTTGAGGCGCACCGTGGGGGAGAGGGTCCCCGACGTGGAGCTGGTGATCGTGCCGCCCGGCGCCGACGAGAAGCTCCACCGGGTCCAGACCTTCCCCCCCGGCGACCGGGCCTCCGCCCGGAGCCTCGCCGAGGATCTCGAGTCCCGGCAGATCTCCGCCATCGTCGTCCGCACGCGTCCATGACCCGTTCACGACCGACCCCACCACGACCGACTCCATGACCGACACGGAGTCCTCGCCGACGCCCCTCATCCAGCAGTTCCTGGACATCAAGGCGCGTCACCCGGACACGATCCTCTTCTTCCGGGTCGGCGACTTCTACGAGATGTTCTTCGACGACGCGAAGGACTGCAGCCGGCTGCTGGGGATCAACCTCACCTCCCGCAACAACGGCAACAACGACGTGCCGCTGGCCGGCGTGCCGGTGAAGGCGGTGGACGAGTACCTGCCGGAGCTCCTGCGCCAGGGCCGGCGCGTGGCCATCTGCGAGCAGGTGGAGGACTCCTCGCAGGCCGAGGGGCTGGTGGACCGCGAGGTCATCGAGGTCATCACCCCCGGCACGGTGCTGGAGGACACGCTCCTCTCGGCCAAGAAGAACAACTTCGTGGCCGCCGTCGCCGGCTCGGACCCGGTGGGGATCGCCACCCTGGACGTCTCCACCGGCGAGTTCGGGACCTGGGAGAGCGCCGCCGACAGCCTCCGGGACGAGCTCGGCCGCCTGGAGCCCGCCGAGGTGCTGGTGCCGGACGAGCGCGAGGGGACGCCCGACGGCCCGTGGAGCGTCACCCGGCGCGAGGCCTGGCGCTTCGAGGAGGCCTTCGCCGAGGAGACCCTCTGCCGGGAGTTCGACGTCCAGAGCACCGAGGGCTTCGGCTTCGAGCCCGACCGCGACGCCCACATGCTGCGCGCCGCCGGGGCGCTGGTGGCCTACCTGGACGAGGTGCGGCCGGCGGGTCTGGAGCACCTGCAGGTGCCGGAGGTCCACCGCCGCGGCCGGTACATGCACCTGGACGAGATGACCCGCCGAAACCTGGAGCTGGTGCAGCCGCTCCGGAACGAGGGCGGCGGGACCCTGCTCGAGGTGATCGATCGGACCGAGACCTCCATGGGCGGGCGTCTGCTCCGGCGTCGGGTCCTCCATCCGCTGGTGGACGCGGAGGAGATCCGGGCCCGGCACGACGCCGTGGCCGAGCTCGAGGCGGACGGCCCGCTCCGGGCGGAGGTCCGGGAGGAGCTCTCGCGGGTCCGCGACCTGGAGCGGCTGGCCGGGAAGATCTCCTCGGGCCGCGCCGCCCCCCGGGACCTCCTCTCGCTGGCCGACTCCCTGGAGGTGCTCCCCGACGTGCTGGAGGCGCTGGGGGATCCGGACTCGGGGCGTCTGGCCACGCTGGCCGAGGAGCTGGATCCGCTGGCCGACGTCCGGGAGACGGTGCGGGAGGCCATCGACCCGGAGGCGCCGCCGAACCTCAAGGACGGCGGCGTGATCCGGGAGGGCTACTCGGAGGAGCTGGACGAGATCCGGGAGACCCGGGACGGGGCGGTGGAGTTCATCGCCGAGATGCAGTCCCGGGAGCGCGAGCGAACCGGCATCGACAGCCTGAAGATCGGCCACAACAAGGTCTTCGGGTACTACATCGAGGTCACGAAGGCCAACCTGGACCGGGTTCCGGACGACTACCACCGCAAGCAGACGCTCAAGAACGCCGAGCGGTACTTCACCCCCGAGCTCAAGGAGTGGGAGGAGAAGGTCGTCGGCGCCGAGGAGCGCATCGAGGAGCTGGAGGTCCGGCTCTACCGGGAGCTCCGGGAGGAGCTGGGCGCCGAGGTGGAGCGGGTCCAGGAGACGGCCCGCCGGGTGGCCGCGCTGGACGTCCTGGCCGGCCTGGCCGACGTGGCGGACCGCCACGACTACACCCGGCCGGAGGTGACCGGGGAGTTCGGCCTGGAGATCCGCGAGGGGCGACATCCCGTGGTGGAGCGGATGATCGCCCGGGAGGAGTTCATCCCCAACGACGTGGTCCTGGACGAGGACATGCACCTCATGGTGCTCACCGGGCCGAACATGTCCGGCAAGTCCACCGTCCTCCGGCAGGTGGGGCTCATCGCCCTGCTGGCCCAGATGGGGAGCTTCGTCCCGGCGTCCTCGGCCCGGGTCGGCATCTGCGACCGGGTCTTCACCCGGGTGGGGGCCTCGGACAACCTGGTCCGTGGCCAGAGCACGTTCATGGTGGAGATGACCGAGACCGCCACCATCCTGAACAGCGCCAGCGACCGCAGCCTGGTCCTGCTGGACGAGATCGGGCGGGGCACCTCCACCTATGACGGCGTCTCCATCGCCTGGGCCGTGACCGAGTACATCCACGAGCACGTGGGGGCGAGGACCATCTTCGCCACGCACTACCACGAGCTCGTGGAGCTGGCGGACCGCCTGGAGGGCGTGGGCGCCTACAACGTCTCGGTGCGGGAGACCGACGACGGAATCGTCTTCCTGCGCCGGCTGGAGGAGGGCGGCTGCGACCGCTCCTACGGGGTGCACGTGGGCGAGCTGGCCGGCCTGCCCGGGGGCGTCATCGACCGCGCCCGGGAGGTGCTGGACCAGCTGGAGAACGGGCCCGACCGCGCCGGGAGCCGCCTGGCCCGCTTCATGGACGACGAGCAGGACCAGATCCCGCTCTTCCGCGTGGCCGAGGATTCGCCCTCGCCCGAAAACGGCGACGGGGCCGGCGAGGACGGCGAGTCCGGGGCCGACACCCGGGAGCCCGAGGCCGTCCGCCGGCTGCGGGAGCTGGACACGGACCGGCTGACGCCCCTGGAGGCGCTGAACCGGCTGGACGAGCTGGCGCGAATGGCCCGCGGAGACGACGGGGGAGAGGAGGCAGGGGCGTGAGGTCCCGTGCCCGGCGCCGGGCCACGTGGCCGGCGTGGACGCCCGCGGTCCTGGTGCTCCTGGCGCCGGCGGTCATGGGCTGCTCGGACGCCGTGCAGCCGGCGCTGGGCGGCCTGACCATCGGTCGCCCGGGCGCCGCGTTCGAGATGCCGGTCATGGAGAACGAGGCGCCTCCCTTCGGCTACCCCGACGCGGCCTGGGAGTCCGGGGCCGGAGGCGTCGTGGTGCTCCGGATCCACATCGACCGCCGGGGCGTCGTGGACTCGGTCTACGTGAAGAGCGGGTCCGGGGCGGCGGCCCTCGACTCGGCGGCCCGTCGGGACGCCCGCCGCCTCCGCTTCCGGCCGGCGCGCCAGGGGGAGGATCCCGTGGACGTGTGGGCCACCCTCCCCGTTCGATACCCCGCCCCCCAGAAGCCCGAGGAGGACCGATGAGTGACCCGTCGGAGCGAGAGGATCCGCCCCACACCCGCCCCTACGACGACGTCCTGGAGACCGTCGGGTGGACGCCCCTGATCCGCCTGAACCGGGTCACCGAGGGGCTCCGGACCCCGGTCTACATCAAGGGCGAGTCCTACAACCCCGGAGGGTCCGTCAAGGACCGGATCGGCGAGGCCATCATCGAGCAGGCCGAGGAGGACGGGCGTCTCCAGCCGGGCGGGACCATCGTGGAGGGCACCTCCGGCAATACCGGCGTCGGGCTGGCCATGGCCGCCGCGGTGAAGGGCTACGACTGCATCTTCACGATCCCGGACAAGATGAGCGCCGAGAAGGTCCGGCTGCTCAAGGCCTACGGCGCCGAGGTGATCGTCACGCCGACGGCGGTGGAGCCCGACCACCCGGACTACTACGAGAACCGGGCGCGGAGCATCGCCGAGGAGCGGGACGACGCGGTGCTGGCCGACCAGTTCTACAACGAGGAGAACCCCCGCGCCCACTACCGCACCACCGGGCCCGAGCTCTGGGAGCAGACCGACGGCCGCATCACCCACTTCGTGGCGTCGCCGGGCACCGGCGGCACCATCAGCGGGGTGGGGCGCTACCTGAAGGAAAGGGACCCCGGGATCCGGATCATCGCCGGCGACCCGGCGGGCTCGGTCTACGCCCATTACTTTCACACCGGCGAGCTCGGTCCCCACGCCCCCTACAAGGTCGAGGGGATCGGCCACGACAAGATCGTCGGGACCATCGACTTCGACGTCATCGACGACTTCCGCACCGTGGGCGACCGGGAGTCGTTCCTCATGGCGCGGAGGCTCACCCGACAGGAGGGGCTGCTCTCCGGCGGGTCCACCGGGCTCATCGTGAACGTGGCCCTGGAGGTGGCCGAGGAGGTCGACGACCCGGACGCCTGTGTGGTCTGCCTCCTGTGCGACACCGGCGAGCGGTACCTCTCCAAGGTCTACAACGAGGAGTGGCTCCGGGAGCACCAGATCCTGGGGCCCGAGCGGGTGACGGCCGACGACCTCATGGACCGGAAGGAGCGTCCCGGCCGCGAGGTCATCGCCGTCCAGGTGGGCGAGAAGGTCCGGAAGGCCATCGAGCTCATCGAGGCCAACAACGTCTCCCAGCTCCCGGTGCTGCAGGACGGCAGGCCGGTGGGCTCGGTGCTGGAGGGCGAGGTCATGTCCGCCGTCATCGAGGACCCCTCGCTGCTGGACGCCTCCGTGGAGTCGGTGGCCGACGAGGCCTTTCCCGTCGTGGAGGAGGAGGTCGAGCTGCCCGTGGTCTCGCGACAGCTCAGCCGGGGCGCCCCGGCGGTGCTGGTGGAGCGGGACGGCGAGATCGTGGGGATCCTGACGCGCTACGACGTGCTGCATCACCTGATGGACGAATAGAGGAGACTTCGATGACCGACGACGGAACGCTGCTCGAGGGCAAGAAGGGCCTCGTCTTCGGGATCGCCAACCAGCGGTCCTACGCCTACTACATCACGAAGAAGATCCTGGAGGCCGGGGGCGAGCCGCACTTCTCCCACCTCCCGGGCGAGAAGATGGAGCGGCGGCTCGTGGACGCCACGTCCGACCTGGGGCTCGAGGACCCGTGGATGGAGCCCTGCGACGTGAGCGAGGACGAGCACCTGGACAACGTCTTCGACCGCTACGCCGACGAGATCGGCGAGCTCGACTTCGTGGTCCACTCCGTGGCCTTCGCCGACCGCGACTACCTGAAGGACGGCAACTTCTGGGAGACGCCGCGGGAGGCGTGGACCGAGGCGCTGGAGATCAGCGCGTACTCGCTGGTGGCCATGGCGCAGCGGGCGGCCCCGCTCATGGACGGCAACGGAAGCATCGTCTCCATGACCTACTACGGGGGCGAGAAGGTGGTGCCGGGCTACAACATCATGGGGATCGCCAAGGCGGCCCTGGAGCACAGCACCCGCTACCTGGCCGCGGACCTGGGCGAGAAGGGCGTGCGGGTGAACACCATCAGCGGCGGCCCCCTGAAGACGGCAGCGGCCATGGCGGTGGGAGGCATCCGGGAGATGTTCGACATCCAGGAGGAGCGCGCTCCGCTGGGGCGCAACATCGAGGGCGACGAGGTCGGCGACACCGTGGCCTTCCTCCTCTCGGACCGGGCCAGCGCCATCACCGGCGAGACGGTGCACGTGGACGCCGGGTTCAGCGTCACGGGCATGTGAGGGAGGCGGCGTGAAGGTCGCGGTCCTGATGGGAGGGACCAGCGTGGAGCGCCAGGTCTCCCTGGCCACGGGCCGGGCGGTGCTGGAGGCCCTCCGGGACCGCGGACACGAGGCGTACGCCGTGGACACGGCCCGCGGCTACGTGCCCCGGGACGAGGAGGAGCGCCTGCTGGGCCAGGCCGTGGGGCGGGAGCCCCCGGACGAGGAGGCGCTGCTGGAGGCCGGCCGCGGCGAGCTCAGCCTCGGGGTGGCCGACGTGCCGGTGGTGGAGGAGGCCGACGTGGCCTTCCTGGCCCTGCACGGAGGACAGGGCGAGGACGGGCGCCTGCAGGCCGTCCTGGACGTGGCCGGCGTCCGGTACACCGGTAGCGGCCACCTGGGCTCCGCCGTGGCCATGGACAAGCGGGTCTCGAAGGAGCTGCTGGAGCGGGGCGGCGTCCCCACGCCGGCGTGGAGCGAGCCCGGCGCCGGCCCGGAGCGGATCGAGGAGGAGCTCGGCACCCCCGTGGTGGTGAAGCCCGCCGCCGGCGGCTCCACGGTGGGGGTCACCGTGGTCCGGGAGCCGGGAGAGCTGTCCGCCGCCCTGGACCGGGCGGCCCGCTGGGGAGAGGACCCCCTGGCCGAGCGCTACGTTCCCGGCCGGGAGATCACCGTGGGCGTGCTGGGCGGCGAGGCGCTCCCGGTGGTGGAGATCCACCCGGGGCACGAGATCTACGACTACGAGTCGAAGTACACGCCGGGCCTCTCGCACTACGACGTGCCGGCGGACCTGGATCCGGGGCAGGTCGAGCGGGTCCAGGAGCTGGCCCTCCGGGCCTACCGCCTGCTCCGCCAGGAGAGCTACAGCCGCATCGACTTCCTGCTCTCCGAGGAGGACGATCGCTTCTACTGCCTGGAGGCCAACAGCCTGCCCGGCATGACGTCCACCAGCCTGCTGCCCAAGGCGGCCGCCGCGGCCGGAATCCCCTTTCCCGAGCTCTGCGAGCGGATCGCTCGCGACGCGCTGTGACCCGAAACGTCCCGATCATCGTCCCCTTCGTCGCCGGTTCCGCGATGCCAGGAACGGCGGCACACGGGGCGGGGTAGACCAACGGCCCATGGGCTACGCGGAGCGCCGGTACAGCTACCGGTTCGGCGAGGGAGGGTTCGGCCAGGGCGGAGGCTCGGGGAGCGGCCTGTTCGGCTTCACCCTGACCCCCTGGGTGAAGCGGCTGCTCATCGCCAACGCAGCCGTCTGGCTCCTGACCGCCGTCGGACTGCTTCAGCCGCGGTGGACCTTCCACGCGTTCGGGTTCACTCCCGGCGACCTGCTCGTGGAGCCGTGGACCCCCTTCACCTACATGTTCGTGCACGGGGGCTTCTGGCACCTCCTCATGAACATGATCGTGCTCTTCTTCTTCGGGCCGCCGCTGGAGCAGGCCTGGGGAGAGCGCGCCTTCATCAAGTACTACGTGGCGTCGGGCCTGGGCGCCGTGCTCCTCTCCATGCTCCTCATCCCGGTGGTCCCGGAGATCGCCGGGAGCCAGGTCGTGGGAGCGTCCGGCGCCGTATACGGGGTGATGCTGGCCTTCGCCATGCGCTGGCCCGAGGCCCCGGTCTACATCTGGGGCATCTTCCCGCTCCGCGCCAAGTGGTTCGTCGGCATCCTGGGGCTCGTGACCGTCTGGTCCACGTTCTCCGGCGGCCAGAGCGGCGTCGCGAGCTGGGCCCACCTGGGCGGGCTGGCCACCGGCTTTCTCTACCTGAAGTGGGGCGACCGCTTCGAGCGCACGCTCCGCACCCTGTGGAAGAAGCTGCCCCGCCGCGTCCGGAAACCCTTCGGCGGGCGAGGCCGCTCCCGGAGCGGGGCCGACATCAGCGTGGAGGACGGCGGCGCCCTCTCCGGCGCGGGCGAGAGCCGTGCCGGAGGATCCAGCCGCCCCACGGGACGCCACGCCCCGGGGGACGAGGAGGACGACCTGGACCGGGTGAACGAGCTCCTGGACAAGATCCGCGAGGAGGGGATCGAGTCCCTGACCGCGGAAGAGCGCGAGTTCCTGGACGAGGTGAGCAAGCGGTACCAGGACTCCAGCTGACCACGCACTGACGGACGGCCACACAGTCCCGCAACCAACGAGACGGGAGGAAGCATGGCGGCGGAAACCGACTCGGACGCACTCCGCAACGTCGCGCTCCTGGGCCACGGCGGCTCGGGGAAGACCACCCTGGCCGACGCCATGAGCTACATCTCCGGGGCCGTCTCCCGCCGCGGCTCCGTGACCGAGGGCACCGCCCACACGGACTTCACCCCCGAGGAGAGGGAGCACGGGATGTCCATCGAGCTGGGCCTGGCCCGGCTGCCGTGGATGGACGCCCGCATCAACCTGCTCGACACCCCGGGCTACCAGGACTTCTGGGGCGAGGCGCACGCCGGGGCGCGGGTGGCCGACGGAGCCGTGATCGTGGTCGACGCCGCCTCCGGCGTGGACGTGGGGACCGAGCGGGGGTGGGAGCTGTGCGACGAGCACGGCCTCCCCCGGCTCGTCTTCGTGACGGGGATGGACCGCGACAACGCCTCCTTCGAGGAGGCCTTCGACCAGATCAACGGGGCCCTCGACGACGGCGCCATCCCCGTGGAGGTGCCCATCGGCGCCGGCTCCGAGTACCGCGGCATCGTGAACCTCTTCTCCGAGCGGGCCCACTTCTACCGCGAGGAGTCGGACACCGGGGAGTACGACGAGGGGGAGATCCCGGACGAGCTCACGGACGGCGCCCACGAGTACCACCGGGAGCTCATCGAGACCATCGCCACCACCGACGACGAGCTCCTGGAGGCCTACCTGGAGGGGGACGACCTGCCCCGCGAGCAGGTGCTGGACGCACTCTCCGGCGCCATGCTCCGGGGCGAGCTCTTCCCGGTCTTCTGCGGCTCCGGCGAGTCGGGGTGGGGCGTGCGGGCGCTGATGAAGAAGGTGGTGGAGCTCCTCCCCTCGCCGGTGGAGACGGCGCCGCACCTGGCCGAGGGGCCCGGCGGCGACTACGTGGAGCTGGGCGGCACAGACGGCGACCCGCTGGCCGCCCTGGCCTTCAAGGTCACCTCCGAGGCCCACGCCGGCGAGCTCAGCTTCCTGCGGATCTTCTCCGGCAGCCTGGAGAACGGGGAGACCGTCTACAACCCCGGGCGGCAGGCCACGGAGCGAATGACCCACCTGAGCGTCGTCGACGGCGAGGAGCGCACCGAGGTGGACCGGCTGCACGCCGGGGACATCGGCGTGGCCGCCCGGCTCAAGGACACCCACGCCGGCGACACCCTCTGCCGCCGGGAGACGCCGGTGATCCTGGAGGGCGTGGACTGGCCGGACCCCGACATCTCCGTGGCGGTGCGCCCCGCCTCCCGGGCCCAGGAGGACAAGCTGGCCACGGGCCTCTCGGCCCTGCACGAGACGGATCCGACCTTCCGCTCGGAGTACGACGCCGAGCTGGGACAGACCATCGCCCGGGGGCTGGGCGAGCTCCACCTGACGGTCTGCCTGGAGCGCCTGGAGCGGAAGTTCGGCGTGGACGTGATCACCGAGCAGCCCCGGGTCCCGTACCGGGAGACCATCACGCAGCGGGCAGAGGGCAAGGCCCGACACAAGAAGCAGTCGGGAGGGCGCGGCCAGTTCGGGGACTGCGCCATACGGCTGGCGCCCCGGCCGCGGGGGAGCGGCTACGAGTTCCTGGACTCCATCAAGGGCGGATCCATTCCCAGCAAGTTCATCCCGGCCGTGGACCAGGGGATCCAGGAGGCCGCCGAGGACGGCGTGCTGGCCGGCTATCCGGTGGTCGACTTCCAGGTGGAGCTCGTCGACGGCTCCCACCACTCCGTGGACAGCTCCGAGCAGGCCTTCAAGATCGCCGGGTCGAAGGCCTTCAAGAAGGTGGCGCAGGACGCCCGGCCAGTCCTCCTGGAGCCGGTGATGGACGTGGAGGTCAAGACGCCCGACGAGTACATGGGCGACGTCATCGGCGACCTGAACGGACGCCGGGGGAGGGTGCTGGGCATCGACACCGACGGCCACTGGCAGGTGGTCCGCGCCCAGGTGCCCCAGGCCGAGCTCTACCGCTACTCGGCGGCGCTGCGCTCCATCACCCACGGCGCCGGCGCCCACACCCGCTCCTTCCACGCCTACGAGCAGGTGCCCCACGACGTGGCGCAGCAGATCATCGACGGGCGGGAGGAGCGGCGGGAGGCGTCGTAGCGTCGGAGGCCACACGGCGGCCTCCTCGTAGAGTTGCTCCTTCGGGACCCCGGCCCGGCCGTCCACGGTCGGGCGCGACCGTCTCCGCGGGGACGGTCGGTCAGTCGGTCGACGCGGCGGCTGCTCTCCAGTTCCGGTCGAAGATCAGTCCCTCGGCCATACCTCCGGCCACAGCGATGAGCACGATGGCCGGGACCGAGCGGATCGTCCCCAGCGCCAGGTAGCAGAGCATCCCGCCGAGCAGGGCGCCGGTCGCCAGGGCCAGGGCTTCTCCGGCGACCCAGCGCCCCGCGGGAACCGGCGGGGCCGCGCCGGCGCGGAGGGCGACCCACTTCGCCAGTCCCACGCCCGCCCCGGCGAGGCTTCCCACCAGCAACAGGGCAGCCAGGTCGGCGGGCAGTCGTCCCCCTTCCAGGCCCACCGCCTCCACCAGCACCGTACCACCGGTGAGCCCGAGGGCCAGTCCGACGGCGGTGCCCGTGGTCCACAGTGCAGCGTGGACATGTTCACGCACCTCCGAGGCGAGCTGTGCGCCTCCGAGGGCGAGGCCGGCGGCGACCCCGACCACGGGGAGCACGAACATCACTCCCAGCAGGGTCTCGGTCGGCCCGGCGAGGGCGAGACCGACCGCGATGCCCGCGGCCAGTCCGGCCGCCGAGAGGAGGATTCGTCGCGCCGGAGCCGAGGCCGCGCTCGACGCGCTCGACGCGTTCGATGCATCCATGGAAGTGCTCCCGTCGGAGGAGAAGGAGTTCGTCCGGCGCCGCCGGGAACGTCCCGGCACCGTGACACAACGGACGCCTGCCCTCCCTCCCCCACCAGACGCCGATCGACGAAACCGGCCGAATCCGTCGTGGAACTGTGCTTTCGCGTTGCGGGGGCGTGGGCTAATCGCCGATGGATCCCCCGGTGGCACCGACGGCGCTCTCGAGCCGGTCGGTGCGGCTCGCGGCGACGCGTACGGAGGTGCCGTCCGCCAGCCGGGCCCGGAGCGCACCGCGCCCGGCGGACTCGAGCGACTCCAGGTGCCGGAGGTTGACGATGGACGAGCGGTGCACACGGAGGAAGCCGGCGGGTTCCAGCCGGCGGGCGAGCTCCGTCAGCGTCTCGCGGGTCAGGTGGGAGGTGCCTTCCAGGTGGACGCGAGCGTACGAGCCGGCGCCCTCGATCCACAGGATCTCCTGCACGGGGATCAGCTCCACCCGATCGCCCGCCCGGACCGGGAGCCGCTGGAGCTCCGACGTGGTCGTTGACCCGGCCCGCACGGCGGGGTCGCCCGGGGGGAAGCGGCCGGACCGCCGCCTCACCGTCGCCACCAGCGCACCGAGCATGGCCGCGTAGAGCAGGAGGTCCGCCTGCAGCTGCCAGGGGCCGGCGTGGCGCCACCACAGCTCGAGCTGGGCCAGCGGAACGGAGCCGATCTCCACGAGGAGGGAGACGGAGAGGGCCGACGCCCGCACGAGCACCACCAGGAGGACGCCCAGGGCGGCGTGCACGCCGAGGGTGAGGGCGTCTCTCCCGCCGATCCCTCCGATCGAGGCCAGGCGCTGCGCCTGGAAGCGCGCCACCGGCAGGGCCA
Organism: Candidatus Caribbeanibacter nitroreducens; assembly: GCA_947581645.1. Lineage (GTDB taxonomy): Bacteria > Gemmatimonadota > Gemmatimonadetes > Palauibacterales > Palauibacteraceae > Caribbeanibacter > Caribbeanibacter nitroreducens. The sequence goes on from CANPVF010000134.1 coordinate 29,609, forward strand.
GAGCCAGCAGCAGGCTCCCGAGCGCCGCGAATCCGGCGGCCGCCAGGAGCGAGTCCTGGCCCGGCCCGAGGACGATGCCGCCGGCGACGGCGCCCCACTGGAGGAGACCGGCGAGCGCGGCCGCGGCGAGCCAGGAGGCGACCGTGGTTCCGTCGTCGAGGGCTTCCGGCTGGACCGTCCGGCTGGTCGGGGCGGCGGTGGGGGTCATGGTCGTACCCTCCGATTTCGTCCGGAGCTGTTGGCGCGGGCCCTCCCGTGTCTCCAATGTGGGGCCTCGAGGCCGAGCGTGCCGTCCAGCCCGGAGGAGGGAGCACCCGCGCGGTGATCGTGCCAGGCGACGGCCGCCGGACGACTCGCCGCCGGGGACTGGTGGGGCGCCGGAGGGGCGCTGGCCGTCAACCTCCTCGTGAACGCGTATCCCGTCCTGATCCAGCGCTACAACAGGATCCGGCTCCTCCGTCTCTTCGACCTGGACCCCGGCACTCGTCCCGGGAATTCGGGTACGTGAGGCGGGCGAGGGACGGCGCCCGGCAACGCGCGCCCCGGCCGCCTCGATTCCTCCCCCCGATCGCACGACGTTCCCGTCGCGGCTCCTTCAACGCCAGCGAGGTGGTGGCACTTGGCCGGTCACAACAAGTGGTCGAAGATCAAGCGCAAGAAGAAGAAGAACGACCGCCAGAAGAGCCGCATCTGGGGGAAGCTCAGTCGCGAGATCACGGTGGCCGCCCGCGAGGGAGGCGGCGATCCCGAGTACAACCCCCGGCTCCGCACCGCCATCGAGAACGCGGAGTCGGAGGAGATGCCCAGCGACACCATCGAGCGCGCCATCAAGCGCGGCACCGGCGAGCTCGAGGGCGTCGACTACGAGGAGTACTCCTACGAGGGCTACGGCCCCGGGGGCGCGGCGCTCTACCTGGAGTGCCTCACCGACAACCAGAACCGCACGGTCCAGGAGATCCGCAACATCCTGGAGGAGTACGGCGGCAACCTGGGGCAGGACGGCTCGGTGGCCTGGATGTTCGACCGGAAGGGCCAGATCTACCTGGACGGCGACCGCTACACCGAGGAGGCGGCCTTCGAGGCGGCCCTGGCCGCCGGCGCGGAGGACATGTCGCCCCTGAACGGCAGCTACGTCATCACCACCGCCACGCAGGACTTCCACGACGTCCAGGAGTCCCTGAAGAAGCAGGGGATCAGCTTCGACGAGGCCCGGCTCGAGATGGTGCCGGACTCCACCATGGACGTGGACGGCGACGACGCCGGCCGTCTCCTGGACCTCCTGGAGGAGCTCGAGGACCACGACGACGTCCAGCACGTCTACTCGAACTTCGAGATCGACGGCGCCGAGACGGTCAGCGTCGACGCCTCCTGACGGCGGCGGGCTGAGGCGCGCGTGAAGGTCCTGGGGGTCGATCCCGGCACGGCGGCCACGGGCTACGGCGTCGTCCGGGGGGGCGGGGACAGCTACCGACTGCTGGAGTGCGGCGTCGTGCGGACCGACTCGGACGATCCCCTCTCCGAGCGGCTGGCGAAGATCCACCGAGGGCTCGTCGACGTGGTGGACCGCCACGAGCCGGCCTGCGTCGTGGTGGAGGGCGTCTACTCGGGCCCCAACGTCCGAACGGCGGTGGTCCTGGGGCACGCCCGGGGCGCCGCGGTGCTGGCGGGGGCCCTGAGCGAGGTGGAGGTCGTCGAGTACCCCGCCTCGGAGATCAAGAAGGCGGTCACCGGCAGCGGGCGGGCCTCCAAGGAGCAGGTGGGGCTCCTGGTGCAGGACCACCTGAACCTGAAGGAGCCCCCGAGCCCGGAGGACGCCGCGGACGGCTGCGCCGCGGCCCTCTGCCACTTCTTCCTGGGCACGGGCCCGCTGGCCGAGCGGCGACGCTGACCCCATTCTTAGGGGCGAAGAGGAGGGCGTCGTTCCGCCCGACCTCGCCCGACGCCGCGCCCGTCACTCCCCGCCCACGACCTCCCGCAGATGATCCGACGTCTCCGAGGAACGCTGGCCCACCGGGGCACCGAGAAGGTCGAGGTCATGACCCCCGGCGGCGTGGGCTACGAGGTGCAGGTGCCCACGGCGCTCCTGGACCAGCTCCCCGAGAAGGGCCAGGAGGTGGAGCTGGACTGCGCCATGGTGGTCCGCGACGACGCCATGCAGCTCTTCGGCTTCGGATCGGGACGGGAGCGGGAGCTCTTCCTGCGGCTGCAGGACGCCAGCGGCGTCGGCCCGCAGCTGGCGCTGGCGATGCTCGGTACCCTCTCCTCCGGCCGCCTGGTGGAGGCCATCCGCACCAAGGACTACGACTCCCTGGAGATGGTCACCGGCGTCGGCCGGAAGACCGCGGAGCGCATCGTCGTGGACCTGAACGACAAGCTGGACGACCTCCAGGTCGAGGACACCGTGGGCGCTCCGGGAGGCGAGGAGGGCACCTCCGCCGTGGAGGCGCTGGTGGCCCTGGGCTACGACCGCATGGACAGCCAGAAGGCGGTGAGCCGCGCCCGGGAGGACGCCGACGGCTCCTTCGACGACACCGAGCCGCTGATCCGCGCCGCCCTCCAGCACCTGTGACCGCGGGCCGACGATGAGCGACGACGAGGCACCGGCCGAGATCACGACGCCGGAGTCCCTGGACGAGGAGGAGTCGGCGGACGAGCGGTCGCTGCGCCCCGGCGAGCTGTCGGAGTTCGTCGGACAGCAGAAGGTGAAGGAGAGCCTGGACGTCTACATCCGGGCCGCCCGGGGCCGCGGCGAGGCCCTGGACCACACCCTCTTCTTCGGCCCACCGGGGCTGGGGAAGACCACGCTGGCCATGCTCATGGCCAACGAACTCGGCGTGGAGATCAAGACCACCTCCGGCCCGGCGCTGGAGAAGCCCGGCGACCTGGCCGCGCTGCTCACCAACCTGGAGCGGCGGGACCTCCTCTTCATCGACGAGATCCACCGCCTCCGGCCGGTGATCGAGGAGTTCCTCTACCCGGCCATGGAGGACTACCGCATCGAGATCCGGCTCGGGGACGGGCCCCGGGCGAAGACGGTCTCCATGAACCTGGAGCGCTTCACCCTGGTGGGGGCCACCACCCGCTTCGGGCTCCTCACCGCCCCCATGCGGGCCCGCTTCGGGGTCATCGAGCGGCTCGACTACTACCCGTCCGACGACCTGAAGCGCATCGTCGAGCGCTCGGCGAAGATCCTGGGCGTCCCGGTCACCGACGACGGGGCCATGGAGATCGCCCGCCGGGCCCGCGGCACGCCCCGCATCGCCAACCGGCTCCTGCGCCGGGTCCGGGACTTCGCCGAGGTGAAGTCCGACGGCACCGTGGACGAGGGCACCGCCGCCGGCGCCCTGGAGATGCTGAACGTGGACGAGTACGGCCTGGGGGAGATGGACGCCCGGCTGCTCCGCGCCATCATCGAGAACTTCGACGGTGGCCCCGTGGGCGTGGAGTCCCTGGCGGTGGCCATCGGCGAGGACGCCGGGACCCTGGAGGAGGTCTACGAGCCCTACCTGATCCAGAACGGCTACCTGCAGCGGACCCAGCAGGGGCGCACCGCCACCCGGAAGGCCTACCGGCGCTTCGGCTACAGCCTCCCGGACGAGCAGGGGGGCAACGGGCAGGGGCACCTCTTCGTGGAGGGGGACGGGGACGAGGCCGGTGGAGAGGACGGGGCCGGAGGAGAGGGCGAGGGCGGCGGGGAGGCGGAGAGCGCCGCCGGCGATGGCTGAGCCCGGGGCGTCGCCGACAGCCGCCGACGGAGTGGGCTGGTTTCCGGGCGACGGCTCCCGCACCGCCCACTACGACTATCCGCTCCCGGAGGAGCGGGTGGCCCGCTATCCGGCGGACCGCCGCGACCGGAGCCGGCTGCTGGTGGCCGACCGCGCCACCGGCGAGGTCTCGGACCGACGCTTCCGCGACCTGGCCGACCTGGTCCCCGCCGGCGACGCCCTGGTCCTGAACGACACCCGGGTGATTCCCGCCCGCCTCCGGGGCGAGAAGCCCACCGGCGCCTCCTGCGAGGTCTTCCTGCTCCGGCCTGTCGCCGAGGGCGATTCCCCCGATTCCTGGGGCAATTCCTCCGGTCCCGACGACGGCCCGGGCTTCGGCCGCCGGTGGAAGGCCCTGGTCCGCCCCGGCGGCAAGCTCAAGCCCGGGCGCACCGTGGTGGTGAGCCCCGAGCTCCGGGTGGAGATCGAAGCCTTCGCCGCCGACGGCGCCCGGGTGGTCCGGCTCGTCGGCGACGGCGATCCCCGGGAGCTGGTGGAGCGCCACGGAGAGACCCCGCTCCCGCCCTACATCGACCGGGAGCCGGAGCCCGGCGACCGCCGCCGCTACCAGACCGTCTACGCCGACCCCCGGCGCGAGGGGAGCGTCGCCGCGCCCACGGCCGGGCTCCACTTCACCGACGGTCTCCTGGACCGCCTCCGGGAGAAGGGCGTCGAGATCGCCCGCGTCACCCTGCACGTGGGGATCGGCACCTTCCGGCCCGTGGACGAGGAGCGGCCGGAGGAGGCCGAGCTCCACGCCGAGCGCTACCGCGTCTCCGCGGAGACGGCGGAGCGCCTGAATCGGGTCCGGGGGGGCGGGGGGAACGTGTGGGCCGTGGGCACCACCTCCACCCGGGTGCTGGAGACGGTGGCCTCGGAGGAGGGGAGCTACCGCCCCGGCCACGGCGAGACCGACCTCTTCATCCACCCGCCGTACCGGTTCCGGGGCGTGGACCGGCTGATCACCAACTTCCACCTGCCCCGCTCCAGCCTCCTGATGCTGGTCTCGGCCTTCGCCGGCCGGGAGCTGAACGAGGCGGCCTACCGCCACGCCGTGGAGGGGGGCTACCGCTTCTACTCCTACGGCGACGCCTGCCTCTTCCTGTGAGCGAGCCCCTGCCCGAGGGCGAGTTCGACCTCGAGGGCACCGACGGCCCGGCCCGCGCCGGCCGCCTGGGCCTCCGCCACGGCACGATCCGCACCCCGGCCTTCATGCCCGTGGGCACCAAGGCCACCGTGAAGGCCCTCACCCCCGGCGAGCTCGAGGAGAGCGGCGCCGAGATCGTCCTCTCCAACGCCTACCACCTGCTGCTCCGCCCCGGCGTGGAGGTGATCGAGGAGGCCGGCGGCCTGCACCGGTTCATGAACTGGGACCGGCCGATCCTCACCGACTCCGGCGGCTTCCAGGTCTTCTCCCTGGCCGAGATCAACGAGATCGACGACGACGGCGTCACCTTCCAGAGCCACATCGACGGCTCCTACCACCGCATGACGCCGGAGCGATCGGTGGAGATCCAGGCCGCCCTGGGCTCGGACGTCATCATGGCCCTGGACGAGTGCCCGCCCGGCGAGGCGGGACGGGAGCGGGCGCGGGAGGCCCTGGAACGGACCCTGGCCTGGCTGGAGCGCTCCCGGCGCCGCCACCGGGAGCTGCGCAGCGGGGCCGGAGCCGGAGGGGGCGACGGGCCCCACCCCGGGCTGCTCTTCCCCATCTTCCAGGGGGCCTCCTATCCGGACCTCCGGGTGGAGTCCATCGAGCGGACCATGGAGATGGGCGACTGGCCGGGCATCGGCATCGGCGGGCTCTCGGTGGGCGAGCCGAAGGAGGTCACGATGAACGTCCTGGACCGCTGCGAGGATGCGCTGCCCGCCGGCACGCCCCGCTACCTGATGGGGGTGGGCTACCCGGACGACGTGCTGGAGGCCGTCCGCCGCGGGGTGGACATGTTCGACTGCGTGGCCCCCACCCGGAACGGGCGCAACGGCACCGCCTTCACCTCCCGCGGCCGGGTCAACGTGGAGGTGGCCCGCTTCCGCGACGACACGCGCCCGCTGGATCCCGACTGCGGCTGCCCCTGTTGCCGCCGGTACTCGCGCGCCTACCTGCGCCACCTGTTCAACGTGGAGGAGATCCTCGGCATGCGCCTCCTCTCCCTCCACAACGTACACTTCTTGCTCGATTTGACCCGCGCCGCGCGCCGGGCGATCCTGCGCGGCGAGCTGGAGCGCTGGTCCGCGGCCTGGCTCGAGCGGTACCGGGCCCGCGACATCTGACATCGACCTCGAGATCCGACGATCGTCGACATCCACCAACCGGGAGACACAACGTGAGCGCATTCACGATGCTGGCCATGGCGGGAGGCGGCCAGGGAGGCGGCAGCCCCTGGGGCACCCTGATCATGTTCGCCGCCATCTTCGCCATCTTCTACTTCCTCCTCATCCGCCCGCAGCGGAAGCAGCAGCAGGAGCACGAGGAGATGGTGGAGGCGCTGGACAAGGGCGACGAGGTCATCACCGTCGGCGGCATCCGCGGCGAGATCATCCACGTCGAGGGCGACGTCCTCACCGTCAAGACGGCCGGCGACACGCGCATCGAGGTCCAGCGCGAGAAGATCGGGAGCCGCCTCGGAGCCGAGGAGGAAGAGGAGGACGAGGAGTAGATCCAGGGGAGCAGGTCCTCCTCCGGCCGGTCGCTCCGCCCCGCCCCGGCGCGGGGCCCGCGGGCCGGGAGGGCGAACGGAACGTCCCCCGGGCGGTATCACCCCGGTGCGACGAGGTTCATCCCGGCCGTTCCATCACCTGCTCCGACCGAAACCCGGACCGAACATGAGCGTCCGTACCATCAAGCTGCTCGGCGACGACGTCCTGCGGGCGGAGTGCGAGCCCGTGGAGACGGTGGACGACGAGGTCCGTCGCCTCGCCGACGACCTGCAGGAGACCATGTACGAGGCCGACGGGATCGGCCTCGCCGCCCCGCAGGTGGGCGTCGAGCTGCGCATGTTCGCCTACGACGTCCGGGACCCGGAGGCGCCGGCGGGCGTGATCATCAACCCGGAGATCGTCGAGCAGAGCGACGAGACGGAGAAGGAGCCCGAAGGGTGCCTGAGCATCCCCGGCATCCGGGAGGTCGTCGAGCGGCCGACGCGCGTGGTGATGGAGGGGACGGACCCCCACGGCCGGGAAGTGCGCCTCGAGGCCGACGGCCTGCTGGCCCGCTGTCTCCAGCACGAGTACGACCACCTGGACGGCGTGCTCTTCCTGGACCGGATCAGCGCCTTCAAGCGCAAGATGGCCCTGGACAAGTGGTCGAAGATGTCCGAGGAGGAGCGCCGCTCCGCCGCCGGCGCCCTCTGATCCCTCCCCGCCCGCTGACGTCCCGGCGCGCGCCGCCCCGCACGATCCCGCGCGTCCGACGACCGGTGAGCTCGCTCCGATGAAGGTCCTCTTCTGGGGCTCGCCGGACTTCGCCCTCCCCTCGCTGGGCGCCCTCCTGGACGCCGGACACGACGTGGTGGGGGTGGTCACCAACCCCGACCGGCCTGCGGGCCGCGGGCGCGAGCCGCGGCCGACCCCGGTCAAGGAGGAGGCCCTCCGCCACGACCTGCCGGTGCTGCAGCCCGAGCGCCCGCGGGGCGAGGAGTTCCTGGCCCGGCTGCGGGACCTCTCCCCCGACGTCTCCGCCGTGGCCGCCTACGGCCAGATCCTGCGGCCGGAGGTGCTGGAGCTCCCGGAGCGGGGGTCGCTCAACGTCCACGCCTCCCTGCTCCCCGAGCTCCGCGGCGCGGCGCCCATAAACTGGGCCGTGATCCGGGGACACGAGCGGACGGGGGTGACCATCATGCGCATGGTGGAGGAGCTGGACGCCGGGCCGATCCTGCTGCAGGAGGAGGTCGAGATCGGTCCGCGGGCCACCGCCGGCCAGCTCTTCGAGCGCCTGGCGCGCCTGGGGGGCGAGGCCCTGGTGCGGACCCTGGACCGGCTGGAGCGGGACGAGGTCGAGGCGCGGGAGCAGGACCACGACCGGGCCACCTACGCCCCGAAGCTCGACTCCGGGACCGCCCGGGTGGACTGGAGCCTCACGGCGGAGGAGGTGGACCGCTGGATCCGCGGCCTGGACCCGTGGCCCGGGGCGTGGTCGATGCTCGACGGCGAGACGCGGGTGGGGCTGTACGCCCCGGAGGGCGTGGAGGAGCCCCCGGCGGAGGATCGGGAGGGAGCCGCCGATGACGCCGGACGGGTGCTGGAGGCCGACCCGCGGCGGGGCGTGCTGGTGGCCGCCGGGAGCGGAGCCGTCCGCCTGGGCGACGTGAAGCCCGCCGGGAGCTCCCGCATGGGGGCCGCCGCCTGGGTGCGGGGGCGCGGGGTCGATCGGGGGGAGCGCTTCGAATGACATCGGCTGCCGGCGCGCGGGAGCCCGTCGACGTCCCGCCCCTCCACGTGCTCGTGGGGGACGCCGAGGTCGCCCGCGGGGACGTCGGCTCCCTGGCCGACGGGATGCTGGCCGCCGGGGAGGGGGACGTGGCGATCCACCTCCGCCTCCGGGAGCTCCCGGGTCGGCGGATCCACGAGCTGGCGGCCCGGGTGCGGGAGGGCGTCGACCGGCACGGCGGGTGGTGCGTGGTCAACGACCGGGTGGACGTGGCGCTCACCGCCGACGCCGACGCCGTCCAGCTCGGCGGCGAGAGCCTGCCGGTGACCGCCGCCCGCCGTGTGCTCGAGGGGGCGACTGCCGTGGGCCGCTCGGTACACGGCGTCGGGGCGGCGCGCCGGGCGGCGCGCGATGGAGCAGATTACCTGGTGCTGGGTACGATTTTCCCGACGCCCAGCCACCCGGAGCGGCCCGGCGCGGGCCCCGGCCTGGTGGAGGAGGTGGCGGAGATCGGACCGCCGGTGGTCGCCATCGGCGGGATCGACGCCGGCCGGGTGCCGGAGGTGCGCTCCGCCGGCGCCCGGGGAATCGCCGTGCGTCGCGCCGTGTGGGAGGCCGGGGACCCGGCGGAGGCCGTCCGCGAGCTGCGCGCCGCCTGGACGGAGAGCTGACGAGGGAGACGCAGGGACCAGCCATGAGCGAGGCCACCGCTTCGGACGAGATCGAGGTGACGCTGAACGGAGAGGCCCGGGGCGTCCCCGCGGGCCTGAGCCTGACCGGCCTCCTGGAGCACCTGGACCAGGACCCGGCGGCCGTCGTGGTGGAGCGCAACCGGGAGATCGTGCGCGGCGACGACCGCGACGAGACCGAGGTCCGGGCCGGGGACGAGATCGAGATCGTCCACTTCGTGGGCGGCGGCTGATCCTCCCTTCCTCGGAGCCGGGCCCCCGACGGGCCGACTCCGCCGGGGCTCCCGCTTCCCGGGCGCCGCGGGCCTCCCCCACCCGAGCGAACCGCCAGGACTGACAACCCCCACGATCCTGACCACATGTCTACACAGCGGACCAAGACGAAGACCGACGGCGGCGACGGCGAGCGTCCCGCCGGCGACGAGGACGTTCTGGAGCTCGGCGGGCGGACCTTCCGGTCGCGCCTGATCGCCGGCACCGGCAAGTACCCGGATCCGGAGACGCGGCTGGCCGCGCTCCGGGCCTCGGGGGCCGAGATGGTGACGGTGGCGGTCCGCCGCGTGGACCTGGACGCCTCCGACGACGCGAGCATCCTGGGACAGCTGGGCGGGGACGAGTTCTTCCTGCTCCCCAACACCGCCGGCTGCACCACCGCGGAGGAGGCGGTCCGCTACGCCCGGCTCGGCCGGGAGGCCGGCGTGGGCGACTGGGTGAAGCTGGAGGTCGTCGGCGACGACGAGACGCTGCTCCCGGACGTCTCGGAGACCCTGGAGGCGGCCGAGCGCCTGGTGGACGAGGGCTTCGAGGTGCTGGCCTACACCAACGACGACCTGGTCACGGCCCTCCGGCTGCAGGAGATCGGCGTGACCGCCGTCATGCCGCTGGCCTCGCCCATCGGCAGCGGGCTCGGCCTCCTGAATCCCGTGAACGTGAGGATCCTCAAGCGGCGGCTGGACGTGCCGGTGATCGTGGACGCCGGCGTGGGCACGGCCTCCGACGCCTGCGAGACGATGGAGCAGGGCGTGGACGGGATCCTGATGAACACGGCGCTGGCCGAGGCCGACGACCCGGTGCGGATGGCCGGGGCCATGCGCCGGGCCGTGGAGGCGGGCCGCATGGCGTACCTGGCGGGCCGCATGCCGAGTCGGGAGTACGCGGTGCCCTCCTCCCCTCGCGAGGGCACGCTGGATTGACGCCCGCGGCCGAGACCCGAGGTCGGACCCGGGGGCAGGCGGAGGCGCGGACGGCGGCCTTCCGGGTCCTGCAGGACGTCCGGTCGGGCGCCCACGCGGACCGCTCCGCCGCGGAGCACCTGCAGGCGCTCGACGACCGCGAGCGGAGCCTGGCCCGGGAGCTGGCCTACGGCGTCCTCCGCCTGCGGGGACGGCTGGACGCGGAGCTGGCCCGCCACGTGGACCGTCCCCTGGAGGAGCTCGACCCCGGCGTCCTGGACTGGCTGCGCCTGGGCCTCTACCAGTGCCGTGAGACGCGGATCCCGGAGCACGCCGCCGTGAACGAGACGGTGGAGGGCGCCGGCCGCACCGAGGGGCGCCACGTCACCGGCCTGGTCAACGCCGTCCTCCGGAGCGCGCTCCGGGCCGGCGAGGCCGACCCTCCACCCCTGGACGAGGATCCCGTGGCCCGGCTCACCGGGTGGGGCTCGCATCCGGAGTGGCTCGTGCGTCGGTGGCTGGACCGCTGGCCCGCCGGGACCGTCGAGTCGCTGGTGGAGGTCGACAACCGACCGCCGGCGGTCACGGGCCGCGTCCTGGACGGCGACGAGGACGGCGTCGAGTCGGCCCGCCGCGCCCTGGAGGGGACGGGCGTGGAGATCCGGCCGCTGGACGAGTGGAGCGGCGGGTTCCGACTGGTGGAGGGGGATCCCGGCGAGCTGCTGCGGCGCGTGCCCCGGGCCGTGATCCAGGATCCGGCGTCCTTCTCGGTGGTGGACTTCGTCGGGCGCGAGCCCCGCCCGCCCGTGGCGGACCTGTGCGCCGCGCCGGGCACCAAGTGCGTGGGGCTGGCGGCCCGGCGGGAGGCCGGCTCCCTGCAGGTGTGCGGCGACTCGGACCGGGCGCGGCTCGAGGCCGTGGGACGGGCCGGCGGCCGGGCCGGCGCCGACGTTCGGCTGGTGGCCGCCGACGCCCGCAGGCCCGCGCTCCGCCCCGCCAGCGTCGGGACGCTCCTCCTGGACGTCCCGTGCACCGGCACCGGTACCCTCCGCCGCCGTCCGGGCCTCCGCTGGCGCCAGGGCCCGGACCGTCTCCGGAGCCTGGTGCGGCTGCAGGAGGAGATCCTCGAGGGGGCCGCGCCGCTGGTGGAATCGGGCGGTCTGCTCGTGTATTCTACGTGTTCCCTGGAGCCCGAAGAGAACGAGGAGCAGGTGGAGCGCTTCCTGGAGCGTCATCCCGAGTTCCGGCGCGAGGAGCCGGAGGACGGTTCCGACCTCCCGCCGGGCGTCGTGGACGACCGGGGCGACCTGCGCGTGCTTCCCTGGTCTCGCGGCACGGACGGGTCGTACGCGGCACGCCTCCGGCGTGCGGACCGGACGGGATGAGGGGATGAGGAGCGTATGAACTTCCGACGACGGAAGGGGATGGGGCGGGGCCAGAAGGAGGGCCCGGAGGAGGGCGGAGAAGGCCGCTCCCCCGGGCGGCCGCGCGGGAGCCGGACGGGGGGCTCCGGCGGGGGCAGCGGTACCCTCCGGCGCTGGGGCCTGGCGGCGGCGCTGGTGCTGGCGGCCGCCGGCGGCGGCTACCTCATGGCCGCGGAGTTCCTCTTTCCCGCCGCCTCCCCGGCCGAGACCGAGTCCCTGACCCCGGTGCCCGACCTGGTGGGGGGCAGCCTGGAGGACGGCCGGGCGCGCCTCCGGGAGGCGGGGCTCTCCGTCCGGATCTCCGCCCGCGTCCCCCCCGGCACGGAGGCCTCCGAGGGGCAGGTGCTGGCGCAGCGCCCCCTCGGGGGACAGCTGTCGTCCCCGGGGGACACCGTCTCCCTGACCGTGGCCGCCCCGGAGGGCCCGCTGCGGATCCCGGCGCTCCGCGCCCTCCGGGAGCAGCAGGCGCGCAGCGTCCTGACCGGCATGGGCTTTCGGGTGACGACGACCCGGGAGGAGGCGTCGGTGCCCCGGGGCGAGGTCGTCCGCACGGTGCCCCCGGCCGGCGAGGCCGCCGCCCCGGGATCCAGCGTCCGCGTGGTCCTGAGCCAGGGGCCGCCGGTGGCCGGCGTGCCGGAGCTGGTGGGACGCCACATCGACGACGTGCGCGCGATCCTGTCCGACGTCGGCCTGGCGCTGGGCGCGGTGAGCTACGACACCACGGCGTTCAGCGCGCCGGGGCGGATCGTGGGTCAGTCGCCGCCGACCGGCTTCTCCCTCCGCGAGGGGGAGAGGGTCAGCGTGCGGGTGGCCGGCCGACCGCCGGAGCCGCCGGCCGGTGGCACCGACACGCTTCCCGGGGGGAACCGGGAGAGCCGTCCGGACACCGTCGACGGGACCGACGGGCGGGAGGGGAGGTAGCCGGCCGTGGACTGGCGCGAGGCCGTCACCCGGCGCTGGCAGTACAAGGTGGCCGCGCTCTTCGTGGCGGTGCTCCTGTGGGTCACCGTCACCACGGACGAGCAGCAGGAGCAGGCCGTCCCGACGCGCGTCGACTGGGTCATCCGCGATTCCTCCTACGTCCTCGTCGAGGCCCCGGGGCAGGTCCAGACGGTCTTCCAGGCCCGGATGGGCGAGCTCCTCTCCTTCGTGGGCAACAACCCCGTGATCCGGTACGCCGTGGATTCGGTGCCCGGGCCGGAGATGCGGGTCTCCCTCTCCACGGGGATGGTGCGGTACGGCCAGGCGGGGAACGCCCGGGCCGTCGCGGTCCGCCCCGCCGAGGTCGTGCTCCGGTTCGAGCCCCGCGTGCGTCGGAGGGTGCCGGTCTCGGCGGCGGTGGAGATCTCGCCGGCCGACGGATACGCCGTGGCCGATTCGCCCACCCTGCAGCCGGATTCCGTCACCGTGGTGGGGGCCGAGTCGGAGGTGGCGGGCATCACCGCGCTCACCACGGAGGAGGTCACCTTCGGCGACCTGCACGGTCGCGTGAGCCGCGACGTGCCGGTGCGGCTGCCCGACGATGCTCCGAACGTGCGGGCGGACCCGGAGATCGTGCTGGTCACCGCCGACGTGGATTCGGTGGCCCGGCGCTCCGTCCGGGTCGGGATCGGGGTCCGCGGCGTCGACGCGGCGGACGTCATCCTGGCCCCGGACAGCGCCACCGTGGAGCTCAGCGGACCGAGCTCCGTGCTGGAGGCTCTTCCGGACGACTCCGTGGCCGCCTGGGTGGACCTGACCGGCGGCGTGCCGGAGATCGGCGAGACCCGGACCCTGGAGCTCTCCGTTGAGGTCTCCGGCTTCCCGCGCGTCTCCGCCGCGGTGGAGCCCACCGAGGTGGAGGTCGGGCGGAGCGGCGCGCCGTGAGCGACGACCCCTTCTTCCCGGGGACCGTCCTGGGCGTGGAGACGTCGTGCGACGAGACGTCGGCGGCCGTCGTCCGCGGGGGGGAGCTGGCCGGACACGTGGTGGCCACCCAGGACGCCCACGAGCGCTTCGGCGGCGTGGTGCCGGAGATCGCCGCCCGGGCGCACCTCCGGCAGCTGGAGCCCGCGGTCCGGGGGGCGCTGGAGGAGGCCGGCGTCGGCGCCGGCGCCGTGGACGCCGTGGCGGTCACGGCGGGACCCGGGCTCGTGGGCTCGCTCCTGGTGGGGGTGAACTGGGCCAAGGCCTTCGCCTGGTCCCGGCAGCTCCCGCTCCTCGGCGTCCACCACATGGAGGCCCACCTCTTCGCCAACTCCCTGGAGGAGCCGGAGGCCCGGCCGCCCCTGGTGGCGCTGCTCGTCTCCGGCGGCCACACCCTGCTCCTCCACGCTGCGGCCTGGTCCGACTACCGCCTGCTGGGCGAGACCCGGGACGACGCGGCCGGGGAGGCCTTCGACAAGGCGGCGCGGATCCTGGGGCTCGGCTATCCCGGGGGACCCGAGATCGAGCGGGCCGCCCGGGAGGGCCGTCCCGGCGTCTACGACCTGCCGCGCCCCATGCTCTCCCCCGGCGACGCTCCCGGCGACCCCGCCTACTTCGACTTCTCCTTCTCCGGGCTGAAGACGGCGACGGCGCTGCTCGTCGAGGAGGTCCGGGAGGGGGGCGACCGACCCCTGGACGACGCCCGCCCGGACCTGGCCGCCGAGTTCCAGGCCGCCGTGGTCGACACGCTGGTGGAGAAGACGCTCCGCGCCGTGCGTCACACGGGCTGCCGGCGCGTCCTCCTGGGCGGCGGGGTGGCGTGCAACGGCCGGCTCCGCGGCTCCCTGCGGGAGCGCCTGGGCGGGGAGGGGCGGCTCTTCGTGCCCTCGCCCCGGCTCTCCACGGACAACGCCGCCATGGTGGCCCGGGCCGGCGCCTACCGCCTGGCCCGGGGCGAGCGGAGCGGTCTGGACCTGAACGCGGACCCGTCCCTTCCGTTTCCCGGTCTCCGGCGGGACCCCGCGCCGCCGGAGGACGGAGCCGCGGCCCCCGGGGGACGGGCGACGGAAGCGGGCCAGGCGGGGAGCCCGGCGCCGCGATGATCGAGATCCTGCACATCTCGGATCTCCATTTCGGCGACCCCTTCATGCCCGACCGGGCCGGTGCGGTGCATGCGCTGGCCCGGCAGCGGGACCCGGACCTGGTGGTGGTCTCGGGCGACCTGACGCAGCGGGCGAAGCGGCCGGAGTTCGAGGCGGCGGCCGAGTTCCTGGCCGAGTTCGGGCCCCCGGTGGCCGTGACGCCGGGGAACCACGACGTGCCCCTCTACCGCGTGTGGGAGCGCTTCCTGGATCCCTACCGCCACTACGGCGAGCTGATCTCCCCGGACCTGGACGTGGTGCATCGGCTGGAGGGGCTCACCGTGGTGTGCCTCAACTCCTCCCGCAGCTTCACCCTGGACAACGGCCGGCTCACCTCCGAGCAGCTGTCCTTCGCGGAGGAGGCCTTCGAGTCCGCCCCGGAGGCGGACCTCCGGGCCCTGGTGACCCATCACCACCTGGCGCCGCCCCCGGACCTGGAGTCGCGGCACAGCGTCATGCCCGGCGCCCGGCGCGCCCTCCGGCGGCTCACCGACGCCGGGATGCACCTGGTCATGGCCGGACACATGCACCGCTCCTACATCGGCGACTCCCTGGACTTCTTCCCCGGCGACTCCCGCGACCGTTCGGTGGTCATCGTCCAGTGCGGCACGACGACGTCGGAGCGGGGGCGGGGCCGCGAGTCGCAGCGAAACAGCCTGAACGTGATCCGGGCCGACATGGAGGAGATCTTCGTCACCCACTACCTGTGGCGGGGCGATCGGGGGCGCTTCGATCCCCACAGCGAGCACCGGTTCGGAGTCCGGCCCGACCCCTGGCTGGAGGACGAGCGGCTGACGCCGGCCGGACGTCCGGCCGCCGAGGGACGACGCCGGGACCACGGATGACGGGCCGCCGCATCCGACGGGCTCGCGCCCCCGCAGGACCGCTCCTGGTGGCGACCCTCGTCGCCCTGGTGCTGTCGGGTCTGGCCCGTCCCCCGGCCGCGGCGGGCCAGGCGGGCTCGGTGGACCGCGAGGTGGTGAATCTCCAGTTCGAGGGCAACGCGGCGTACAGCGACGACCAGCTGGCGTCGGCGGTGGCCACGGGCGAGACCTCCTGCACCTCGGCGCTCTTCGTCGTCCCCTTCCCCTTCTGTCCCTTCACGAACTGGGGCTTCGCCCACGACCGGGCCTTCCTGGACACCCGGCAGCTGGCGGCGGACCTGCTGCGGCTCCGGCTCTTCTACCGGCGGCGGGGCTACCGCGCGGTGCGGGTGGACACGGCGGTGGAGCGGCTGAACGGCCGGGCCCGGGTCACGTTCCGGGTGGAGGAGGGGGAGCCGACCCGCATCGACACGCTCCGGATCGCGGGGCTGGACGGGGCGATCAGCGGGGAGCGGGCGCGGGAGCTGGTGCCGCTGTCGGCCGGCGACCCGCTGGACCTGACGCGGCTACAGACCGGCGAGAACGAGATCACCACGTACCTGCGCAACAACGGGTACCCGGAGGCCGTGGTGCTGCGGGAGTACTTCATCCCCAGCGACGAGCCGGGGGGGCGGGTGACGCTCACCGTGGAGCCGGGGCCGCGGACCTGGATCGGCGCGGTGGAGGTGACGGGGGCGCAGTCGCTCTCCCCGGAGGTGGTGCGCCGGTTCCTGGACGTGAACGAGGGGGACCTGTACCGGCAGGAGCGCATCCTGGAGGGGCAGCGCAACCTGTACGGGCTGGAGGCGATCCAGTACGCCAACATCCAGACGTCCCCGATGACGGAGACGGACAGCCTCTACCGCCTGACGGCGGAGATCACCGAGTCGTCGATGCGGCGGGTGCGGGTGGGCGGCGGGTTCACCACCACGGACTGCATCCAGACCGAGGGGCGGTTCGTGCACCGGAACCTCTTCGGAGGCGCCCGGCGCCTGGAGGCCACCGCGTCGGCGTCCAACATCCTGGCCCGGGAGTTCCAGGGCGGGCTCCCGTGTCCCGGGGTGAGCGAGGACCCGACCTATCAGGAGCTCAACTACCAGTTCCAGCTGAACCTCCGCCAGCCCTATTTCCTGAGCGGGAGGAACCGCCTGGACGCCTCCCTCTTCCTCGGCCGCGAGTCGGTGCCGGACATCTACGTGCGGAACACGGGGGGCGGGGAGCTGAGCGTCACCCGCCGGCTGCGTCCCGGCATGAATCTCTCCCTGGCGGCCCGTCCGGAGCTCACCTCCTTCGGCCGGGCGTCGGCCGACGTCTTCTTCTGCGTCAACTTCGGGTTCTGCACGCCGGGGGACATCGACTTCATCACCCGGTCCCGGTGGCTGTCGCCGCTGCGCGTGGACTGGCAGTACGATCGGACCAACGCGCCGTTCTCGCCCACGAGCGGCTTCTACGCCGACGCGGAGGTCGAGGTGGCGGACCAGGTCACCGGCTCGGAGTACCCGTACATGCGCTTCGTCGTGGACGCGGCGGACTTCTCCACCGTGGCCGGGGACCTGGTGTTCGCGGTGCACCTCCGCTCCGGCCTCGTGGAGCCGACCGGCGGGGGAGCCTTCCAGCGATCCGGCGGGGTGCTGGAGGACGAGGTGGAGGTGGTGCACCCGCGGAAGCGGTTCTTCGCCGGCGGGCCGAACAGCGTGCGCGGGTTCGACCAGTTCCTGCTGGGGCCGACGGTGCTGCTGCTGAACGCGAACGAGTACTGCACCGGGGCCACGACGCTGGAGGAGTGCGTCCCGACGCTCGCGCCCTCGGCCTTCGAGGAGCGGCCGGTGGGGGGCAACGCCCTCATCGAGTCCAGCTTCGAGCTCCGGTGGCGCACCTCCGAGGACTGGGAGGTGGTGGGCTTCCTGGACGTGGGGGAGCTGGCCGCCGACCTGGGGACCATCGAGCCGCCGGTGGCCTCGCCCGGCGTCGGGGTTCGCTTCTTCAGCCCGGTGGGACCCCTCCGCCTGGACATCGGGTACGACACCTCCGGTGCCGAGGAGCTGCCCGTCGTGGCCGAGTTCGCCCAGTCCGAGCTCCTCGAGCTGGGCTTTCCGGTTCGCTATGACCCCATCGGGTTCGACGACCCCGGTCCGCTCACCGAGTTCGCCCGCCGCCTCCAGGTGCACCTCTCCATCGGCGAAGCCTTCTGACGCCCCCGGACCGAGACGATGCCCGACGCCTCCGACACCGAGAAGCGCGACGCCCCCGGTCCCGGGGAGGAGGGCGCCGCTCCGGAGGGTGACGGCGCGGGAGGCGGCGGGCCGCGGTGGGGCCGGCGGATCGGCCTGGGGCTGGGCGCTCTCGCCCTCCTGCTCGCCGTCGCCGTGGCGGGCGGCGTGGCCTGGGGGACGCGGACCGACGCGGGGCGGGAGGCGGTCACCTCCTGGGTGGAGAGCGCCGTCGAGGGGGCGGTCCGGGGTCGGGTCGAGATCGGCGAGGTCACCGGCGGCAACCTCCTGACCCGGGCCGAGATCAGCAGCTTCTCCATCCGTGAGCCGGACGGCGAGCCCTTCGTCGTCCTGGAGGACGTCCGGGCCGAGTACGACCCGCTGGCCTTCCTGCGGGGCCGCTACGTCTTCCGTGGGGTGCGGCTGGGCCGGGCACGGCTGGTCCTCAGCCAGGACGAGGACGGCGACTGGAACTTCGACCGGCTGTTCGCCGACGAGGACACGGCGGCCGTCGACACCGCCGGCGACGAGGGCGGCACACACCTGAGCCTGCACGACGTCCGGGTCGACGACGGCCGGGTGGAGGTCCGTACCGACTTCGAGGCGGTGAAGCCGGACTCGGAGGAAGTGTGGCGCCTGGAGCGCACGCCGGAGGGGCGGGTGGTGCGGACCATCGAGATCGATTCCCTCTCCGGACGCTTCCCGCGGCTGCGCATCGCCGACCCCACCGAGCCGATGCTCCTGGACCTGGAGGCGATCTCCGGCCGGGCCCTGGCGGTCCGGCAGGCGCTCCCGGTACGGGAGGCCGACGTGCGGGCCGTCTTCCGGGACACGATCCGCGTGGAGATCGGGGGGATGCGGGTCGGGCGCACCTCGCTGGCCGGCCGGGGGTGGGTGTCGGCGGAGGATCCGCCCCAGTATCGCTTCGACCTGCGGGCGGAGCCCTTCTCGTTCGAGGACCTGCAGTGGATCCCGGTGCCGACGCCCGCCACCGGCGGCGGCCCGGCGGACCTGACGGTCCGGTCCGTGGGGGAGGACCTGGCCGTCGACGTCCGGAACGGCGACATCACGATCGCCGACAGCCGCGTGCGCGGGGCGCTCACCGTGGTGACGGCCGAGACGCCCCGCCTGGACACGCTGGACGTGGAGCTGGCGCCGCTCCGACTCTCCCGGGTCGACCGCATCCTGGACCGACCCACCGCCGTGGACGGCTACGTGGAGGGCCCGGTGCGGGGCGGCGGCCCCATCAGCGACCTCCGCCTCTCCGGCGACCTCGCGGTGCGGGACACCGCCGGCGGCGGGCCCCCGTCCGCGCTGCAGCTGGACGGGGGGGTGAGCCTGGTGGAGCCGAACCCGGTCCACGACCTGCGCCTGCAGCTCGAGGAGTTCGAGCCGAAGTGGGCCGCCATCGTCACCATCCGGCCGGAGATCGGCGGGCGGGCCAGCGGAAGCCTCCTCCTGGACGGCTCCCCGGCGGACTCCATGTCCTTCGAGGCCGACCTGACGCACCGGGCCCCCACGGACTCCGTCTCCCGGCTCCGTGCCCGCGGGCTGGTGGCCGACTACGGGGATCGGGCGCTGCGCCTGGACCTCGAGGTCTCCCCGCTGTCCCTGGACGCCGCCGACGCCTACCTGCCGCGGGTGGGGCTCCGGGGCGCGGTGCGCGGCAGCCTCCGGACCTCCGGCGACCTCTCGCGGCTCAGGACCACCGCCGAGCTCTCCTCCGCCCGGGGGGACGTGGCCGTGGACGGCACCTTCGGCCTGACGACCGAGCCGGTCACCTACGACGCGCGGGTCGAGGCCCGGCGCATCCAGCTGCGGGACTGGCTCGACCGGGCACCGTACACCCGGCTCGGGTTCCGGGGACGGGTGCAGGGGGTGGGGACCGAGCCCGGCGACCTGGAGGCCGAGTTCGACCTGGACGTCCTGCCCTCCCTGGTGGAGGGGGCGGTGGTGGACACGAGCCACCTGCGCTTCAGCATCGACGAGGGCCTGGCCACCGTGGACTCCTTCGACATCCGCTCCGACGTGGGGCGGATACGGGGGCGCGGCGCCTTCGGGCTGGAGGCCGGGCGGAGCGGCTCGCTGGTCCTCACGGCCAGCGTGCCCGAGCTGTCGTCCTGGAACCGGTGGCTCGTGCCCGGACGGAACCCGGTGGAGGAGGACACCTCGGTGGCCGACCTGTTCGAGGGATTCCCGGACTCCCGTGCGGCCACCGGGCCCGGCGTGGAGGCCGACGACGAAGCGCGGGCGGACACCCTGGCCGGGCGGCTCGACGGGCGGGGCGTGGTCTACGGCAACGTCGAGGACTTCGCGGCGGGCGGCATGGTCCGGGCCGACTCGGTCTCCTACGGCGGGTCGGGGGCGGACTCCCTGGCCGTGACGATGGACCTCTACCAGCCGGAGGGGCTGGACTCCCTGGTGGCCCGGGGGGACGCGTGGGGGATCGAGGCCGGCGACGTCCGCCTGGACTCGCTCGGCGCGGGATGGACCCGCCGTGGGCCCGGGGACAACACCTACCGGGTCTACGCGGGCCGGGACACCACGCTCCAGGTGGAGAGCAGCGGGAGCATCGGATGGGAGGAGCACCGGAAGGCGCTCCGGGCCGACCGCCTGCGGCTGAAGCTCGGTCCCCAGGAGCTCTCCCTGGAGCGACCCACGGTCGTGGCGTGGGGAGAGGAGGGGCTGGAGGTGGACACCCTCCGGCTGGCCGGAGGGCGGGGGGCGCGGCTGACCGCGGACGGGGAGCTCCACGCCGAGGGGAGCGTGCGCTTCGACCTCCAGATGCGGGACATCGAGACTGATCTGGCGCACCTGCTCTTCCCCGACGAGACCCCCTACGGCGGATCCGTGGACGGGGGGCTGCAGGTCCGCGGCACGGGGGAGGAGCCGGAGATGTCGGGGTTCCTCACCGTGAGCCAGCCCCGGTACGCCGGTGTCGACTTCGACTCGCTCACGCTGAACGCCGACTACCGGCGCGGGACCGTGACCTTCAACTCGGAGATCCGCGGGCGGCCGGCGGAGCCGGTGCTCACGGCGGACGGCACCGTGCAGGCGAACCTCAGCCTGCAGGCCGTGGAGGACCGTATTCCGGAGGAGCCCGTGGCCGTCCGCGTCAGGGCCGAGGATCTGCCCCTCCGGGTGGTGGGGCTGGTGACCGAGAGCCTGGAGGACATCCAGGGGGTGGCCCGGGGGCAGGTGCAGGTCACGGGGTCGCCCGGGTCTTTCCGATACCGGGGGCGCCTGGAGGCCGTCGACCTCTCCACCCTCGTGCCCTCGGTGGGCGTGCGCTACGGCACCGATCGGGGCGTGGTCCGCTTCGAGGGGGCGCAGGCCGCCCTGGACTCGCTCATCCTGAGCTCGTCCGGGGGCGGCAGCCTGACGACGACCGGCACCATCGGGCTCGCCACTCTGTCGAACCCCGCCCTGGACCTGACGGTGGCCGCGCGGAAGCTGCGGGCCATCGAGCGGCGGGAGATGAGCCTGCTCGTCGACGGCACCGGGCAGCTCACGGGCACCTACGAGGAGCCGTCCCTCGAGGGCGACGCCCGGGTCTCGAACGGCGAGGTCCAGGTCACCCGCTTCACCCGGCAGGGCGAGGTGGTGGACCTCACGGACCCGGACGCGTACTCGCTGATCGACACCACCTTCGTGGGCGAGCAGCAGCTCCTGCGGGAGATGCAGAACCCCTTCCTGCAGAATCTGCGGGTGGAGGCGCAGCTCCGCGTCGGGCCGGGCCTGTGGATTCGCTCGGAGGAGCTGGACGTCGAGGTGGCCGGCGAGCTCCGGGTCCGGATGCAGCCGGACCAGGAGCTGCTCCAGCTCTTCGGACCCCTGCGGCTGGTGCGGGGCCAGTACCGGGTCTCGCCCCAGGGGACGTTTCTCCAGGGGACCTTCACCCGTCAGCTTCAGATCACCGACGGGACGATCGAGTTCGTCGGCACCCCCGGCGTGAACCCGAACCTGAACGTCACGGCCGTCTACCGGGCCCGGGGCCCCAACGGAGCCCCCATCACGATCACGGCCAACGTGGGGGGGACGCTGATCAACAAGACCCTCACGCTGAGCAGCGACGCGCAGATCAGCCAGTCGGACCAGATCTGCTACCTGCTGTTCAGCGCCCCGTGTGTGAGCGTGGCCGGCGGGGCGGGGCAGGGCCTGGCGGGCGGCGGGCTGACCCAGACCCTGCAGGAGCAGCTGCTGGGCAGCGTGGGATCGCAGATCACCTCGCTCCTGGTCGCCGACACCTGGCTCGACTACGCCACCGTCCAGACCGGCGGGCTGTACGGGAACGGCGGCGGGGCCGGGCAGACGGACTTCCTCTCGTCCTCGTTCCTGTCGCAGACGGAGGTGCAGGCCGGCAAGTACCTGGGCCGGAACCTCTTCGTCTCCATCACGCAGCCGCTGGGGAGCCGCCTCCCCGGGGCGGCCCTGGAGTGGCAGTTCCGGCAGGACTGGACGCTG
>CANPVF010000135.1 GCA_947581645.1 Candidatus Caribbeanibacter nitroreducens
CGGCCGGCGCGCCGCGGGACCGGCCGCGTTCCCGCGTGCGACGTTCGGCCACGGACCCTGCGAACAGGGAGACGACCCCGTGACCTCTCGGCGCCCGGCTCCGGCCCTCCCGATGGCCCTCCTGCTCACCGCCGTCCTCGCCGCCTGGGGCTGCAGTGACGGGAGAGAGCCCGGGGGAGACGCTTCGCTGCCGGCGGCCGGCGTGCCGCGGGATCTGGCCGAGCGTCGCGCGGCGGTCCTGGACTCCGTCGCGTACGACCTCCGTCTCACGATCCCGGACTCGGTCTCCGAGCCGATCCGGGGGCAGGCGCGGATCCGGTTCACCCTGTCGGAGCCGGGTCGGGATCTGGCGCTGGACTTCGAGGGGCCGGAGGGCGGCGTCCACTCGGTGACCGTCGACGGGGACTCGGTCCCGGTGCGACACGAGCGCGGACACCTGTTCCTGCCGGCCTCGAGCCTGGCGAAGGGGCGCAACGAGGCCACGGTGGCGTTCACGGCCGGCGACGGCCCGCTGAACCGGAACGACGAGTTCCTGTATTCGCTCTTCGTGCCGGCCCGGGCCCACGAGGCCTTCCCCTCCTTCGACCAGCCCGACCTGAAGGCCCGATTCCGGCTCACCCTGGAGGTGCCCGCCGGGTGGAGGGCCGTCTCCAACACGCCGCGGGAGTCGGAGGAGTCGGCGGACGGACGCCGCGAGGTCCGATTTCAGCGGACGAAGCCGCTTCCCACCTACCTGTTCAGCTTCGCCGCCGGCCGCTTCGAGGTGGAGACCGCACGCCGGAACGGACGCACGCTGCGGGTCTTCCACCGGGAGCCGGACAGCGCGAAGGTAGCCAGGAACCGGGAGGCCGTCTTCGATCTCCACGCCCGGGCCCTCTCCCACATGGAGCAGTACGCGGGGATCGAGTACCCGTTCGAGAAGTTCGACGTCGTCCTCATCCCGTCCTTCCAGTACGGCGGGATGGAGCATCCCGGTGCGATCCTCTACGACGCCTCCAACCTGTTCCTGGACCGGTCGGCGACGCAGGCCGACCGCCTGGGACGCGCCAGCGTCATCGCCCACGAGACCGCTCACATGTGGTTCGGCGACCTGGTGACCATGGAGTGGTTCGACGACGTCTGGATGAAGGAGGTCTTCGCCAACTTCATGGCGGCGAAGATCGTCCGGCCCGCCTTCCCGGAGCTGAACCACGACCTCCGGTTCCTCCTGGACCACTATCCCTCGGCCCATTCCGTGGACCGCACCGAGGGGACGCATCCCATCCGGCAGGAGCTGGGCAACCTGTCGGACGCCGGCACCCTCTACGGCGCGCTGATCTACGACAAGGCCCCGGTCGTGATGCGCCAGCTCGAGGCGCTGATCGGGGAGGACGCCATGAGGGCGGGCCTGCGGGAGTACCTGGACGAGAACCGGTGGGACAACGCCGGATGGCCGGACCTGATCCGGGTCCTGGACGCGAGGGGCGAGCGGGACCTGGGGGCCTGGAGCCAGGTGTGGGTGGAGGAGGCCGGCCGGCCCGTGGTCTCCGTCGACGTGGACCGCTCCGCCGCCGGCGACAGCCTCCGGTCCCTGACGCTCCGCCAGGAGGACCCCCTGGGACGGGATCGCACCTGGACCCAGCGGCTCCGGCTCGGCCTCGGGTACCCGGACGGGGAGCTGCGGGAGATTCCGGTGGAGCTGTCCGAGAGGACGCAGGAGGTCCCGGAGGCCCGGGGTGCCGCCCACCCCCGCTGGGTCCTGCCCAACGCCGGAGGGCTCGGCTACGGCCGCTTCGAGCTGGACTCCGCCGCGCGCTCGGCCCTGGCGGCGGATCTCCCCGGAATCCGGGACCCGGTGGCCCGGGCGGCGGCCTGGCTGACCCTGTACGAGGCCACCCTGGACGGCGCCCTGGAGGCCGACCGCTTCGTCGATCTCGCCCTGCGGACGCTCCGCGAGGAGGGGAGCGAGCTGATGGTCGAGCAGGCGCTGGGCGACCTGAGGTCGGTCTACTGGCGGTTCCTCTCCGCCGACGGACGGGCCCGGTGGGCGCCGAGGGTGGAGGTGGCCCTGTGGAGGGAGCTGGAGGCGGCGGAGAGCCCGTCGCTGCGGGCCACGCTGTTCGAGACGTATCGCTCGACGGCCCTCACCGACTCCGCCGTCTCGCGGCTCCGACGGATCTGGGCCGGCGAGGCGTCGGTGCCGCGGCTGGAGCTGTCGACCCGGGACCGCTCGGAGCTGGCCCAGGCCCTGGCGGTGCGCGGCGTGGACGGGGCGCGGGAGATCCTGGAGCGGCAGGCCCGGAGGATCGAGAACCCGGACCGCCGGGAGCGGTTCCGCTGGGTCATTCCGGCGCTGTCGGCCGACACGGCGACCCGCGACTCCGTCTTCCGGGCCCTGGCGGAGGCGGAGAACCGGGAGCGCGAGCCCTGGGCCCTGGAGGCGCTCTCCCTGCTGAATCATCCGCTCCGGGCGGAGCATGCGAGCAAGTACGTGCGGCCGAGCCTGGAGCTGCTGGAGGAGGTCCAGGCCACCGGCGACATCTTCTTCCCGGGCCGCTGGCTGGACGCCGCCCTCACCGGCCACCGGTCGCCGGAGGTGGCCCGGACGGTGCGCCGGTACCTGGAGGAGAACCCGGGTCTGGCCGGATTTCTCCGCGACAAGGTGCTCCAGTCCGCCGACCCCGTGTACCGGGCGGCCCGGATCTCCGGGGCCGGCGGCGGGAACTGAGCTGACTCGTCCCGTCCCCGGCCCGGCGGTCGGCCCGGGGACCGGGCGGTCGGCTATTCCACCTCCGCCGGCTCCACGTGCCGGCGCCGCGCCACCACGAAGGTGCCGGACAGGATCATGGCGATGCCCACGAGGCCCAGCGGATCCGGAAACTCGGCGAAGAAGACCAGGCCCCAGATCGCCGCCAGCACGATCTGCAGGTAGCCCACCGCCATGGCCCGCCCGGCGCGCTCGTGCTGGAGACCCAGCGTCAGGAAGATCTGCGCGGCCTGCGCCGTGAGCCCGACGCCCAGCATGGCCAGCCACTCCTCCCCCGTCGGCCACACGAGGTCCGCCGTCACCGGGAGCAGGGCCGTGGAGCCCACGGTGCCGATGAGGGCGAAGTAGAAGATGATCACGTACGGGTGCTCGTCGGAGCCGAGGCTGCGGATCGTCACGTAGGCCGACGCGCTCAGGACCGATCCGGAGAGAGCGATCCCCACGGCCAGCGGGTCGAGGCCGGCCGTGGCCCCGCCGAAGAGGATCTCCGGCCGCGCCACCAGCACCACGCCGGCGAGGCTCGCCGCCACGCCGACGATCTCCACGAGCTTCAGGTGCTCGCTCAGGAAGAGGGCGGCGATGATGGCCGTCCACACCGGGTTCGTGTACTGGATGACCGTGGCCTCGGCCAGGGGCAGGTGGGAGAGGGCGTAGAAGAAGCACGCCACGGCGCTGAAGCCCAGGACGCCGCGGGCCACCAGCAGTCCCCGGCTCGACGGCGCCCCCCACATGTCGAGGCCCTTGCTGCGCACGAGGCCCGCGGTGATGACCAGCGTGATCACGCTGCGCGAGAAGACCACTTCCATGGTGGGCACCCGCTGACCCACCACCTTCACGAGCAGGCTCATGAGGCTGAAGAGGAGGGCGGCACCCGCCATGTAGCGGACCCCCACCGGGAAGCGCTCCCGGAGGACGTCGGCCAGGTCTCCCACTTCAGCCTCCCCCGAGCAGGGCGGGGAGGACCTCCTCGGCGCCCGCCCGGAAGGCGTGTGCGGCGCGTCCGGTGAGAGGGGTGCGCTCCGGGTTCACCTCGATCAGGAGGGCGCCGGCGTCGGCCGCCACCGAGGCCACGGACGCCGCGGGCTGGACGGCGGCGCTGGTGCCCGCCACCAGGCAGACCGAGGCGCCGCGGGCCGCGTCCATGGCCGTGTCCAGGGCCTCCCGGGGGAGCGACTCCCCGAACCACACCACGTCGGGCCGCAGGAGCTCGCCGCAGTCGCCGCATCGGGGGAGAGCCCCGGCACTGGAGGCGTCGATCTCCTCCCGGCGCTCGCGCCGTCGGCCGCAGCCGGTGCACAGGGTGCGGAAGAGGGAGCCGTGCAGCTCCACCGGCCGGGCGTGGTCCGGAATCGGAGCCTCGCCGGCCGCCGTCCGCAGCGCCCGGTCGTGCAGATCGTCCACGTTCTGGGTGACCAGCCGGGCACCCTCCTCCTTCAGCGTCCACCGGGCCAGGGCGGCGTGTGCCTCGTTCGGGTCGCAGGCCGCCACCTTCCGCCGGCGCCAGCGGTACCACTGCCACACCGTCACCGGGTCGTCGGCGAAGGCGTCCGGGGTGGCCAGCTCCCGGGGGCTGTAGTCGCGCCACAGGCCCTCCTCGCCGCGGAACGTGGGAACGCCCGAGGCGGCGCTCACGCCGGCGCCGGTGAGGGCCACCGCACGGTCGGCGCGGCGGAGGGAGCGTCGGGCCCGGTCCAGGCTCCCGTTCTCTGGTTCGTCGTGCGTCGACATGTCGGGACGGATGTCGTCGGGGTGATCGAGGTGGAGGACAGGACGGCGGTCCCGGTTCGAACGTCGCCCCGGTCGGTGCAATCCCCGTTCCGGCTGAAACCCCGGATCTCGGGGCCCCGTAGGGAGGGACGACAACCAATCGCGGACTTCCCCCGTCGAAACGGGTGAAGGAAGGCCGAGCGTCGCCCGCGAACACCGCCATTCGGAGCCCCGGAGCCCATGCCCGAGTCCACCCGCCCCGCGCCGTCCCCATCCGCCGCCTCGTCCCTCCGGCCGGAGGGCCGGTCGCTGCGCCGGCGGCGGGCGCCTCTGAGTTCGCTCGTCGGCGTCCTGGCTCTCGTCCTCCTCCCGGGGATGGCCTTCTCACAGCAGGTCGCGGCCGTGGACACGCCGGCCCGGAGCGCCGGGGCGGAGGACACGGCCGAGGAGGACGCCGACCGCCGCATGGAAGCCGTGCGGGCACCGATCCCGCGGCCCGAGGTGGACGGTGACCTGGGGGACCCGGCGTGGGCCGACGCTCCGGTGGCCACGGACTTCGTCCAGTACGAGCCGGACCCGGGGACGGAGCCCAGCCAGCGCACCGAGGTCCGGGTCCTCTACACCTCCGACGCGGTCTACGTCGGGGCCCGGATGTTCGACACCCACCCGGACTCCATCCTGGCCCGCCTCTCGCGCCGGGACGAGAGCGCCGTGGCGGACCGTTTCATGGTGGGCTTCGACAGCTACCACGACCGGCGGACAGCGTTCGTCTTCGGGGTCACCGCCGCCGGCGTCCAGAGCGACGCGCTGCTCTACGACGACACGAACGAGGACCAGAACTGGGACGCCGTGTGGGAGTCGGCGGTGGAGATCGACTCGGCGGGGTGGGTGGCCGAGATGCGCATCCCCCTCTCCCAGCTGCGGTTCAGCGTCCCGGAGGACACCGCCCGCGGCGACACCTGGGGGCTGAACTTCCAGCGGGAGATCGCGCGCCTGGACGAGACGGCGCAGTGGTCGCCGTTCCCGGCCGACGGCTCCCGGATGGTGTCGGCCTTCGGCACCCTGACGGGCCTGAAGCGGCTCT
>CANPVF010000136.1 GCA_947581645.1 Candidatus Caribbeanibacter nitroreducens
GCCCAGCAGGTTCCCGGTGACTTCCTCGCTCACCCCTTTCGAGTACATGTCCGCGGTGTCGAAGAAGTTGATCCCGGCGTCCAGCGCGCGCCGGACCATAGGGCGGGCGTCCTCTTCGGACAGGATCCAGTCGCGCCAGTCCGGGTCGCCGTAGCTCATCATGCCCAGGCAGAGGCGCGAGACCTCGAGGCCGGTGTCGCCGAGGGTGGTGTACTGCACGGTCGCCTGCTCCGTGTTCGGGAGGGTAGGGTTCGGGTGAGCGTCGGAAAGTTGACGGCGGGGCCGTCACCCGCGACAGGGACGGCCCACCTGGAGGCGCTGCAGCGCCCGCACGGCCGCATTCATTTCGCCGGCGAGCACACGTCGGTGCTGCGCTCCACCATGGAGGGGGCGCTCCGGTCCGGCATCAGGACGGCCAACGAGGTGAACGAGGCCTGAGGCGGGAGGCGACCCGTTCGTCGCGGAGACCTCAGGCGAAGTCGCGGGCGTCGATCACGTCCCCGTTCCGGTCACCCTCGATGCTCTCCACGTAGGCGTTCGCCACCCGGGCGGCGGGCATGCCGGGCGAGGGGTCGCGCCCCAGCTCCTCCAGGGTCTCGGCCACCCAGGGCGGGCTGATCACGTTGACCCGGAGCCCGCGGGGCATCTCCAGCGACGCGGCCCGGACGAAGGCCTCCAGGGCGGCATTGGCCGGGCTCACCGCGCTGCTCCCGGGCGTGGGCTCCCGGCTCAGGATCCCGCTCACCAGCGTGAAGCTTCCGCCGTCCTTCACGTGGTCGAGCCCGACGCGAACCAGGTTCGCCTGGCCCGTGAACTTGTTGTCCAGGCCGAGCCGGAACTCGTCATCGGAGAGCTCCTCCAGCGGGCCGAAGGCCGCCCGCCCGGCGGCCGACGCCACGGCGTCCACCGGCCCCATCTCTTCGTAGAGCTCCTCGATGCTCTCCTTCGAGCCGAGGTCCACCCGGTACTCGCCGCTCGAATTCCCGACGCGGATCACCTCGTGCCGATCCGCGAGGGCGTCCGCCACCGCGCTCCCGATGAGCCCCGTTCCTCCCACGACGCAGATCCTCATGGCTGCTCCTTCCAGGTCCCGAACGTCCCTATCGAATGTGATGCACGACCAACATACGAAAACCGCGGCCGCCGACGGGGCGGGCCGGCGGGACATGAGAAAAGCCCGACACCGGGAGATCCCGGCGCCGGGCTTTCTCGTCGAGCCAAACGACCGTTCGGCTTCGGGCCGTCAGGCCATGGTCAGTCGCTTCAGTTGCTCAGGACGCAGCTCACGTCGTTCACGGTGTAGTCGACGTTGGACTCCATGCCCGACTCGACCTTCACGCTGGTCCGGGACGACGTCGCCTGGTACACCAGCGTGTCCTCGGTGGCCACGACCACGGACTCCGCGAAGCCCACGTCGTAGTCGCCGGCCGCCAGGAACTGGATCTCGTAGCTGCCGTCCGCGTCCACGTTCCCGCTCTTCACGACGCTGTCCTTGCCGGTGGCGTACGCCTGGGGCACGAAGTCGGCCACGGACGTGCTATCACCGTCGCACACCGGGAACTCGAGCCCGCTCTCGACGCTGACGGAGCCGGAGATCGTGCCGCTGGCCTCCACCGTGGAGGAGGTGATCGTGGGATGCATCACCCACATGCCGGATCCCCCCGCCTGCTGACCGAAGCTCTCGCTCACGTCGAAGTCCAGCATCAGGATCCTGGCCTCGGTCTCCAGATCGAGGCTGCCGCCGGGCATGTTGACCTTGATCCCGGTCTGCGTGCAGCTCGGGCAGGTGAGCTCGCCGTCGGCCTGACCCACCGCCTCGATGGATCCGGCCGCTCCGTTGAAGGAGTAGACCGTGCCCCCGTCCGTCTCCAGGGCGGCGGCGGTCACGTGGAACCGGAGCTGACCGTAGCTGCCCTGGGGAACCGCCGTATTCTCGACGAGCGTCGTCGCCGAGTCGGCCAGCTGCGTGAGCTCGATGAAGCCGGTCGAGGAATCGAGCAGCTCCACCTCGCTCTCGCCCTGCAGGGTGATCTGGTCGATGTTCACCCACGCGTTCGCGACGTTCGCCGACGGCGCATCGGTGAGCTGGACGCTCAGGGTGGCGCTGTCCCCCGGACTCGTGGCGTCGCCACAGGCCGTGAGCCCCAGGAAGGGAAGCGCGATGAATGCCGCGAAGAGTGCAGATTTTCGGAACATGATGTCGGAACCTCCGTCCGGTTGGTAAGATGCCTTCGGACGGTCCCGGGCGGGCGTCTCTGATGGGACTCCCGATCCCGGCACCGCTGTGAGGGTTTCAGCCGTCGTCCGGTGAATCCTTCGTGATCAGCCAATCCCTCTCGATCTTCGCCCCATGGACGAGCGACGTCGACGAATCGTCACCACGGCGAGTCTCCCTCTCGCCCACCCGCCTCGCGTGCGATGTGACGTCTGCGGCGGTGCGCTCGTCATGGGGGTGAACGACAGGAAAGAACTCCGGAGCGAGGGCCGGACCTGGCGCGGGGCGACGCCGTGAGCGACGAGCGTTCGGACGGACAGGTCGTCTCTGCCGTGCTGGAGGGCGAGTCCGACGACTTCAGGGTGCTGGTGGATCGCTACGAGGACACGCTCTACCGGCACCTGTGCCGCATGGCGGGAGATGAGACGCTGGCGGCCGAGCTCCTGCAGAAGACCTTCATCCGGTCCTACAGGAGGCTGGACCAGTGTCGGAAGCCGGAGCGGGTGGGCGGCTGGATGTTTCGGATCGCGTCCAACCTGTATAAGGATCACATGAAGAGCCGGGCACGGGACGACGTCGCGCTCGAGGACGCGCCGCCGCTGCAGGCGGAGGGCGAGAACCCCGAGAGCGCTGCCGAACGCGGAGAAGTCCGGGTTCAGCTTGAGGAGGCGCTCCAGGCGCTGACACCGGAGAAGCGGGAGGCGTTCCTGCTGAAGCACCTGGAAGAATACACATACGCGGAAATCTCCGAGCGGCTCGGTGTAAGTGCATCTGCGGCCAAGATGCGCGTCCATCGGGCCCGGGAAGAGCTCCAGGAGATCCTGGAGGACACGCCATGAGACAAGAACTGCACGAATACCTGGACGGCGAGCGGTCCTTCGAGGACCTGCCCCCGGAGCTCCAGGAGGAAGCCCGATCCTGGGACCGTCAGATCGACGACTACCGGGAGCGCTCGGACCGGTCCGCCCCCGCCTGGGTCGGCCCCAAGGTCCTCCGACAGATCGAGGAGGACGAGGCCGCCCCCGCCGGCTGGGAGCAGTGGGTCCCCCGGTGGGCCTTCGTACCGCTGGCGGCCGCCGCCGTGCTCCTCGCCGTCTGGACGCAGCCGTGGCAGCAGATCGAGACGCCCTTCACCGGGGGAGAGAGCCCGGTCGCCGCGCAGCAGGAGGACGGCGCGACCCGGGAGGACGGCGCGACCCACTTCCGCCTGGAGGCTCCGGACGCCGAGCGAGTCGAGGTCGCCGGGAGCTTCACCGACTGGCGCCCCACGCTGCAGCTCGAGGACCCCGACGGCGACGGAGTCTGGACGGGGAGCGCCCCGCTCGAGGCCGGCGTCCACCAATACATGTTCTTGGTCGACGGCCAGCAGTGGGTGACCGATCCGAACGCGGACCGCTACGTGGCGGACGGATTCGGGAACAAGAACGCCGTCGTGGCGGTCGCCCCCTGATTCTCGGGGCGGACTCGCGCGGGCGCGCTCCCGCACCGTTCTCTTCCCTATTCCTGCCGTCGGGGTCTCTTCTCCTCGCAGGATTCATGGCAGGCCTGCTGACGGCCGCCCCGGCCCGTGCCCAGGTCGGTGGCGTGGGGACGGAGGCCGGCCTCAGCCACTCCTTTCCCCCGGCGGGCCGGCCGGATTCCGCCGCCACGTACCTGGAGGCCGGCGCCGACCTCTCGCTTCCCGTGGGCCGGGGACAGTTCTTCGGGGCCGCCCGCGGTGGTCTCTCCCTGTCCGGGGAATCGGCCGGCGACTGGATCGTCGGAACGCTCGGCGGGCGATGGATGCTCCCCCTGTCCGGCGGCGTCTTCGCAGGCGGGACGGTCATCGGCCAGGCGTTCCACGTCACCCGACCGACGCTCTACGACGCCGTCACGGGGCGGCTGCGCCCGGAGCTCCAGTGGCGCGGCGAGGGGGTGACCGTCTCGGTGCGAGGGCAGGGAGCGGTCACCAGCACGGAGACCGAGGTCGTGGATACGACGGACGCAGGCGGAGGCGGCCCGCCCGGCGCTATACCGGCCGGCACCACCGATCCCACCGTCACCCGGAGCACGGTCGCGACGGACCTCTCACAGGTGGGAGGTGAGGCGGAGGTCCGATTCGACGCCGGCCCCGGGACGGTCTGGGTGCGGGGGCGATCGGCGGACGGAGAGCTCGGCACGTATCGCTCCGCCGGCCTGGGCGGGTCGGCGTCGACCGGGCCGGTGAGCTGGGACGCCAGCCTGTCGTACTGGGACACGCCCGCGGGCGGGGAGCTCGTGGGCGGCGTGCACGTGAGCGTGCCTCTCGGAGGAGGCTGGTTCGCCTCCGG
>CANPVF010000137.1 GCA_947581645.1 Candidatus Caribbeanibacter nitroreducens
GGGCCCTCGGGCCGCGCCGTCGGCGTCGCTCCGTCGTCGGTCATCGAATCGGCTCCTCTATGGTCGGTTCGTGCGTCGTTTTCGGTCGTGCGTGCTTCGGTCCAGCGCAGTCCATCCAGCGCAGTCCGTCCAGCGTGCTCAGTCCGGGCCCTCGAGCGAGAACTCCGAGACGTGCAGGTCCAGGGCGTGGTTCACCCGCCATCCGACCTGTCCGTCGACCGGGAACCCCTCCCGGGCCACGGCGTCCACCTCCACCCCGTTCACCGAGAAGTGGAGGCTGTCGCCCCGGGCCGTCACCGAGAGCGTGTTGGTGGCCGTCTCCTCCGTCTCGTCGGTGAAGGGGACGACGGCGTCGTGGGAGGTCCAGCCCACGATCTCCTCCGTCGAATCGCCGTCGCGCAGCTTCACCAGGTAGTCGCCGGAGCGTCGGATCAGGAAGTACAGGTACCGCTGGTCCGCCCCCTGCAGCTGCCGCCCCCCGACGAAGAGCCCGTACGCCTCGTTCCTCTCACCCGGCGCGAACAGGTGCATGGTGGCCGTGGCGCGGAAGTCGCCCTCCGCCCGGGCGGCGGGGTGGTAGAGGATCACCCGCGGCCCGGTGGTCACGTGCCACCCCGGCGTCATGTTCACGAACCGGATGTCGCCGGAGGCCGGCTCCTCCGCCGCCACCAGATCCGTCCCCTCGTTCGGGCTGTCCAGCCGGAAGCGCCATCCCTCGGGCACCGCCAGGTTCTCCCCCTGGGGCACCTCCGGGTCCGGCATCTGCAGGGTGTCGGCCCCGGCGGCCCGGCCCTCCTGCGCCGGCGCGAGGGCGGGGGCGGCCGCGATGGCCAGGGTCCCGGCGACGAGCCCGGCCAGGGCCGCGGCGATGGTGAAGCGGGTCGACGAACTCGACGGGCGGCGGTCCGTCCGGTGGGCGCTCATGGTTCGACTCCTCGTGGCGGTGATCAGATGATCCCCATGTCCGTCCCGATGGTCTCCAGCGCGTCCAGCGTCCGGTCCAGGTGCTCCCGCTCGTGCGCCGCCGAGATCTGGCAGCGGATCCGGGCCGTCCCCTTCGGCACCACCGGGTAGCCGAACCCGATGACGAAGGCCCCGTGGTCCAGGAGCCGGGAGCTGAGCTCGATGGCGTCCGGCGTCTCGCCGACGATCACCGGCACGATGGGCGTCTCACCCTCGATGGGATCGTAGCCCAGCGCCTCCAGCTCCCGCCGGAAGTACCGCGTGTTGTCGTGCAGCTTCTCCAGCAGCCCCGGGTTCTCCTCCAGGTGCTCGACGGCCGCCAGCGCCCCGGCGCAGGAGTGGGGCGGCATGGCGTTGGTGAACAGCTGGGTCCGGGACTCCTGGGTCAGGTAGTCCACCACCTCCCGGCTGCCGGCCACGTAGCCGCCGGCCATCCCGCCCAGGGCCTTCCCCAGGGTGGAGGTGATGACGTCCACCTCGCCGTGCATGTCGTGGAACTCCGGCGTCCCGCGTCCGGTCTCCCCCAGAACCCCGGTGGCGTGTGAGTCGTCGATGGCCAGCACCGCGTCGTACTCGTCGCACAGCTCCCGCATCTCCGGCAGGGGCGCGATCTCCCCCTCCATGCTGAACACGCCGTCGGTGATCACGAAGCGCGTGCGGTAGTCCTGCGTCTCCCGGAGCGTCTCCTCCAGGGACTCCATGTCCATGTGGCCGTAGATCTCCAGGTCCGCGCTGGCCAGGCGGATCCCGTCGATGATGGAGGCGTGGTTCAGCTCGTCGCTGATGATCACGTCCTCCTCGTCCAGAAGCGGCGCGAAGAGTCCCTCGTTGGCGTTCCAGCACGAGGTGTAGGTCACCGCCGCCTCGGTGCCCATGAAGTCGGCCAGCTTCTCCTCCAGCTCGCGGTGGATCTCGAAGGTGCCGCAGATGAAGCGCACCGAGGAGGTGCCCGCGCCGTATCGCTCCGTCCCCCGCTTCACGCCCTCCATGACCTCCGGCTCGTCGCAGAGCCCCAGGTAGTTGTTGGAGCACAGGTTCACGACCTCGCCGTACTCCTCCAGCTCCACCACGGCGGACTGCCGTCCCTGGATGTGTCGGGCCTCCTGGTACTCGCCCTCCTCGCGCATCTGCTCCAGCTCGCGGGCGAGTCGGTCGTCGAACGCCTGGGTCACGGTCGCTCCTCGTCGAAATTCGGTCGGGTCGCCTGATCGATCATCGGAATGAAGAAGCCGGACACGAACGAAGATTCCCCCGTGGAAGGGGCTCCTCGGGCCGGTCGCTGCCGGCGGCTGCCGCGGGCCGGTCGATGACGGTGGTCACGGGCCGGCGCCGGCGCTGTCCGCGGCGTCGTCGCCGCTCCCCGCCCGGCGGTCGTAATAGTAGGTCTCCGCCCGGTGCTCCGTCACCCGCATCGAGTCGACGACGATCCGGGGACGGGAGCCGAAGCCGCCGCACAGGGTCCACCCGTAGAGGCGGCCGCGGAGCCACACGATCCGGTCGCGGGCGATGACCTCGCGGGCCTCCTCCGGGACTCCCTCCAGGGCGAAGGGGCGCTGGTTGTTGGCCCACCCCGGCCCGAAGAAGACGCAGCCGCCGCCCCCATGCTGGAGCGTGCCCCAGCCCACCACCTTCATGGAGGAGAATTCGCCGGAGTCCAGGGCCGTCATGGCCCCCAGGTCCCGGCCCGACGCCGATCGCACCGTGTACCGTCCCGGCGCCGGCAGGCTCAGGGCGCCGGCCCGGTAGAAGCTGACCCGGTCGTCCGGGCACATGGTGTCGAACACCTGCCGCCGGGCCTCCACCACCACGGCCGAGTCCTCCAGCGAGACCGTGGCGGTGTCCAGCCGGGCGCAGGAGTTCCGCGAGACCGGACCCGCGAACTCGAAGGAGAAGGTCTCGCCCACCACCACCGTGTCCGGATAGGCCGCCCACGCTACCTCGGCGTCGTCCGGGGTCGGCTCGCCGACCCGCCAGCAGGCCGCCGACGCCGCCACCGCGGCGGCCAGGAGGAGGACGAGAGGGGGTGTCCGCCTCACCGACAGCTCACCCGACGTCGAGGACCACCTTCGCGGCCTCGCCCGACTTCATGGCCTCGATCCCCTCCTCGAAGTCCTCCAGGGGGAGCCGGTGGGTGATGACGGGGGAGATGTCCAGCAGGCCCGCCGAGAGGAAGTCGCGCATCTCGAGCCACGTCTCGTACATCCGGCGTCCGATGACCCCGTAGACGTTCAGGCCCTTGAAGATGACGTCGTCCGCCAGGTTCACCTCCACGTCGTCCTCCGGGAGGCCCAGCAGCTGCACGTGGCCCGCGTTCCGGGCGAGCCGGAAGGCGTTCCGCACGCCGTCCGGGTGGCCGCTCATCTCGCACACCACGTCGGCGCCGTAGCCGTCCGTCATCTCCTTCACCTCGGCCACGGCGTCGCCGGACGTCGGGTCCAGGACCCGGTCCGCGCCCATCTCCTCGGCGATCCGGCGCCGCTCGGGCATGGGCTCCAGGGCCACCACGGTCCGTGCCCCGGCGGCCCGGGCGATGCCCACCGAGAAGAGGCCGATGGGCCCGCAGCCCACCACGGCCACCACCTTCCCCGAGACGTCGGTGTGGAGGACCGTGTGGAAGGCGTTCCCAAGCGGGTCGAAGACCGCCGCCTGCTCGTCGGGGATGGCGTCCGGGATGGGGACCACGTTGGAGGCCGGCATCACCAGCTGCTCGGCGAAGGCGCCGGGGCGGTCGATGCCGATGATGGACGTGTTCCGGCACACGTGGCCGTCGCCGGTGCGGCAGTACTCGCAGTGGCCGCACACCACGTGGCCCTCGCCGGAGACCCGGTCGCCCACCGCCACGCCCTCGGCCAGGGCGCCGGTCTCCACGACCTCTCCCATGAACTCGTGCCCCAGGACCAGCGGCGGGTCGATCCGTCCGCGGGACCACTGGTCCCACTCGTAGATGTGGAGGTCGGTGCCGCAGATGCCGGCCCGCCGCACGCCGATGCGCACCTGGTGCGGGCCGAGATCGGGCTCCGGTACGTCGGTGATCTCGAGGCCGGGGCCGGCCCCGGACTTCACGATGGCCTTCATCGGCGTCGGGCTTCCCTCTTCGGTAGTGGGGGCGGGCGGCGGAGCGGTCCCTGCAGGAGGGCGGCCGCCGGCAGGCTGCCGCCACGCCGGACAGGAGTCCGACCGGACTCCCGGCAGCCTGCCGCGTCGCGAGCGTCGGCAAAATGCCCCCCACCCGGGGACCCGGGCAAGCACCCCCGTACGGCCGCGCCCATCCGGAATCGGACGGGGAACCTGCGGCGAGCGCACCGGATACAACTCGGCGGGACCGGCCCCGCCCGGGCCGCCCGGCGCTGCCGGCGACCCGCCGCCGTCCACGACCCGATTCACGCCCTGATTCACGCCCGCCCCACCGGGAGCACCGTGACGTTCGACCACCAGCAGCCGGTCCGGAGCAGGCGGAGGGGGTTCCGCCGCCTGCTGGTCCGGGCGCTGGCCGTCTCCGTGCTCCTCCACGTGGCCGTGCTGCTGCTGTGGCGGGTCGAGCCTCCGCCTCCGCCCGGGACCACGGCCGCCGCCGGCGCGGCGCCCTCCCCCTCCCCGCCGCCGGACGAGGCCATGCGCGCCGTGGAGATCGCCCGGCCCGCCGCGGAGACCGACGACGAGGAGGGGCGGCCCGTGGCTGTCCGCCTGCCGGAGAGGGAGCCCCCCACCGTGAGCGAGCCCCTCTCCGACCGACCCTCCCTGGCGCTGGAGAGGGTCTCCGCCGCGGCCGCCGGCTCCCGCCGCCTGGCCATGGCGGCCGGCGGCGAGGGGGCGTCC
Organism: Candidatus Caribbeanibacter nitroreducens; assembly: GCA_947581645.1. GTDB lineage: Bacteria > Gemmatimonadota > Gemmatimonadetes > Palauibacterales > Palauibacteraceae > Caribbeanibacter > Caribbeanibacter nitroreducens. The sequence goes on from CANPVF010000137.1 coordinate 4,780, forward strand.
TCCGGCGGGGAGGGCACGGGGAGTCCCGGGGAGCCGGGCCGGATCTCGCCCCCCGTGCCCCGGTCCCTGCTGCCGCAGTGGGACCCGCCCCCGGAGGTTCGCGGCACCCGGGTCACCGTGCGTGTGGAGGTGGGGCGGGACGGACGCCCGACCGGCCAGGTCCGGCTGGAGCCCCCCACCGATGACGAGGACTTCAACCGGAGGCTGCGGGAGACGCTGACGTCGCTGCGCTACAGCCCCGGGACCAGGGCCGGAGAGCCCGTGGTGGCCTGGGCCGAGATCACCTTCGTGTTCTAGGCTGCGCTCGCACGACGCGCCGGGAGACGACGTCTCCGCGGAGACGCCCGGCGGCGGTCCGCCGTGACCGAAGGAGAGGGAGCCTCACGGCCCAGTTGAGGTCCGGATGAGCGGATCGGTCAGGCTGACCCGGGCCGATGATCGAGCTGAACAGTGTGGAGCGGAGGGCGCTGCGGACGGCCGCGGGGCTGATCGCCCTGGGCACCGCGGTGCGCCTGGGCTGCGGGCCGGGGCCCGCCGAGTGGGCGTGGACGCCGGCGGAGGACGCCCCGGTGGAGGCGCGTCCGGACCTGGAGGAGGTCACGGAGCGGGTGGAGGAGGCCACCCGCCGCCGTGCCATCGCGGACCGTCCGCTGGCGCCGGGGGAGCGCATCGATCCGTCGTCGGCGTCGCCCGAGCAGCTCCAGAGGCTGTCCGGCATCGGTCCGGCCCTGGCGGACCGGATCGTGGAGCACCGCCGCAGGAACGGCGGATACGACCGGCCGGAGCAGCTGCTGGACGTGTCCGGGATCGGCGAGAAGACCCTGGCCCGGATCCGTCCGCACCTGGAGTTCCCGTAGAGGAAGGGGAGGGGAGCCCCGCGACACGGGCGACTCCGGCGCACCGCCCGGAGTCCGGTGCCGTCCTCTGCTGGACGCGAGGCGTCAGGCGCCGGTCGGGGTCAGAGCTCGATGGGCGGGTCCAGGGTGAGCCGCATCTCACCCGACTCGTCGATGGTGGTGTCCAGCACCTCGTGCTCGCGGTCGCCGCAGATCACCCGCTCGCCCTCCTTCACCACCGGCGGCTCGCCGCGGACGGTGGCCCGGCCCTCGTCGTCGATCCGGGCCCAGATCCGCTCGCCGCCCCGGCTGGGGAACTGGAGCTCGACGTGGTCGTCGCTCATGGGAGCGATCGCGCGTCGGGCACGTCGCTGATGATGCTGATGATCTCGTGAGCCGGCCGGGAGGGGCCGCCTCCCGTGGCGGGAATCAGCCGCCGGCCGTGTCGGAGGCGCCGCCGCCCATCATGCCCTGGGCCTGGGACTGCATCTCCTTCCGGAGCGAGTCGGCCCGGTCCATGAGGCTGTCGGCCTGCGGATTGACCTCGCGCATCTGGGCCTGGAGGTCCTTCCGGAACTGCTTGATCTGCTGGGCGATCTCCTCCTGCTGCATGGCCCGCTGCCGCAGCTTCTGGAGGGCACGGTTCAGCTTCTGGGCCTCCATGATCAGGGAGCGGAGCTGGGCCGTGTCGCCCTGGGACTGGGCGGTCCGGAGCTGACCGCGGATCGAGTCCATGCGATCCAGCTGCTCGCCGGCCTGCGGGCTCATCTCCCGGATGGCCGCGTCGATCATGGTCTGGAGCTCCTGCGCCTGCTGCTGGAGCGACGAGTCCTGCATCGCCTGCTGGCGGATGGAGCTGAGCTGCTTGTTGAGCCGCCGCATCTCCATCATCGCCCCGCCGCTCTGAGTGGCGGACGGGAGACCGCCGGCCTGTCCGCCCATGGAGGCGGTGTCGCTGGCCGATCCGCCTCCCTCCCCGTCTCCGCCACAGGCCGTCAGACCGGCCATCGTGACGACCCCGAGGGCGACGAGGAGTGTCGAGCGCAGGCGGCGAAATGTGTCGGATGTCGCGTTGGACATAGAACGATCCGTTGTCTTTGATGCGTCAGGAGGCTCCGGACGAGGCCGAGAGTGCGTCCGAGGCCGGCGAAGTGCACCTACAGTATTCGGCGGGAGCGGGCTCGTTCCAAGTCCGGGCTCTCCGGAACCACGTCGAATTCGAGGCTTCGCCCCGGCATCCGACCCCGTCCGCCCGGCTCCGCGCGCTGGATCGAGTCCCGCGCGGACCGAAGCTTCCCGTCCGTCAGGTGGCGGACGGGGTTCCGGGCTCCGGCTCGTGGAGCTCCGCCACCAGATAGGCGCCCAGGGCGATCAGGGCCACGCTGATGAGCTGGGCCACGGTGAAGGGGCCGAAGATCCGGTCGTCCTTGGCCCGGAAGAGCTCGATGAACAGGCGCTCCGCCCCGGCCAGGATCATCCACACGCCGGCCAGCCATCCCTGCCGGTGATCGTGGTGCCGGCGGGGCCAGAGGTAGAGGAACATGAGCCCCGCGATGGCCACCTCGAAGAGCTGGGTCGGATAGACCGCCAGGACGGCCTCGTCGGGGACGCTGGCCGGGATGTCGACGTTGAAGTTCCGGCGCAGGCTACCCGCCGTGGTGGGCGGGGCGCCCTCCGGGAAGGCGATTCCGATCCAGCTGTCCGTGGGCCGACCGTAGTCGTCGCCCACCAGGAAGCAGCCGACGCGCCCGATGGCGTAGGAGATGGCCAGCACGGGACTGGCCAGGTCGGCCACGAAGCCCAGGTCCGCGTCGCGGCGCCGGGCGGCCCAGATCACGCCCAGCGCCCCCCCGATGAAGCCGCCGTACCAGGTGAGCCCGGCGCGGGCGGTCAGCAGCTCGAAGAAGCCCGCGGGTGTCCCCACCGCGTGCTGGATCACGTAGTAGAGCTTGGCGCCCACGATGCCCCCGATGACGGCGCCCAGAAGCATGTCGTAGGCCAGCTCCTCGTCCCGGTCCACCTCGCGCAGCTGCACGCGGAGGAGCTGATAGCCCACCAGGAAGGCGATGGCCATCATCACGCCGAACGAGCTGATGGTGACCTGGCCGACGACGGGCAGGTCCAGCTGGAGGAGCTCGGGATACATGCGTGGCGGGTCGGGGCTGGCGGAAGTCGGGAGGTAGGGCTCACGGCGGAGTACCGGCGGGCGGGGCCAGGGTTTCAGCGGCCCCGTTTCCACAGCCGGGGCGCGGGGCTACCGTTTCGGGCCGAGATGTCGGGGGCGAACGCCGCAGGGAGGTCCACGATGGAGACGATTCGCGTGAACACGGATCGCCGCGAGCAGCTGGTGGACATCACCGCCGAGGTGCGGGGGAGCGTCGAGTCGTCGGGGGTGACGAGCGGCGTGTGCGTGCTCTGGTCCATGCACACCACCGCCGGCCTCACCGTGAACGAGAGCGCCGATCCGGACGTGGCCACGGACATCGAGGACTGGCTGGCCGAGGCCGCGCCGGAGGGGGGCGGCTACCGGCACCGGGAGGGGAACGCCGACTCCCACATCAAGACCAGCCTCACGGGGCCGGGCCTGACGCTCATCGTCGAGGACGGCCGGCTGCAGCTCGGCACCTGGCAGGGGGTGTTCCTGTGCGAGTTCGACGGCCCCCGGACCCGGGACGTGGGGATCCAGGTCCTGGAGAGCGCGTGACGCCGACCGGAGGCGGCGGGGAGATCGAGCTCCGGGGGATGCTCCGGGAGCCCGCCTCCCGGCTGCTGGCGGCCCTCCCGGCGGAGCCGGCGACGGACCGGAGGTGCCGGGGCGAGCGCTGGCTGGTCTTCGAGCTCGACGACCTCTCACTCCGCGTACGCTGCCAGGAGGGCGAGGGCGGCGGAGAGGGCGGGCGTGTGGCCTCGTGGACGGCGACCTTCCGCCAGCCTCCGGCGTCCCTGCGGGAGGCGGCGGAGCTGCTGGGGATGTGGCCGGAGCTGGCGCCGGAGGCCGACGCCGCCGGGAGCTCGCCCATGATCCGCCGCCCGCTCCCGGCCGGGGACGGAGAGACCGTCCACTCGGTGACGGCGGCCGTGCGCGACGGGGGGATCGTCCAGATGACGGCCTTCGACGAGCCGCCGGACTGGCTCTGACCCCGCCGGCGGGAGCGGCCGGTCCCGGGCCGCACGGGACGCCGCTTCTCCTGCGGGCCCCGGACCCTTATCTTGCATTCTGCAAGACCGGCGACGCCGCCGGTCGGGGCAGGAGTCTCACGTCATGCGGGCGTCACCGATGATCTTCCGGGGTCGACAGCGAGGGGCAGCCGCCGGCGCGGGGGACGTCTCCCTGGAGCCCCGCCGCGTGCTCCGATACCTGTACGCGGGGCGCCTGACGGTGAGCCTGGCGGTCTTCGGCTCGGCCCTCCTGGTCGGCGACCTCTGGTTCCTGGGCCCGGCGCAGGCGGACGTCCCGGGCGAGGCCCGGGTCATCGCCATGGCCGGACTGCTGGCGGCGGCCTTCTTCACGCCGCTGGCCTACTGGCACTCCCACCGCCGGCCGGGCGGTCTCTCGCCGGCCTTCCTGATGGGCCAGGCCGTGCTGGACATCGTCCTGGTGACGGGCATCGTCCACGTCACGGGCGGGAGCGAGAGCGTCTTCCCGCCGCTGCTGTACGTGGCCCTGGTGAGCGCCTACGCGCTGCTCCTCCCGATTCGCCTCACCCTGCTCCTGGTGGCGGGCGCCGGGACGGCCTACCTGCTGGACATCACGCTGGCCTATCCGGAGCTGCCGGGGACCCCGGCGTTCTTCCAGGTGGGGATCTTCGCCGGCGTGGCCGGGGCGGCCAGCTACATCGGGAGCCGGCTGCGGGAAACGCGGCGGGAGCTGGCCGACATGGAATCAGCGCTCCGGAAGCTCCGGCTGAACACGATCGACGTGCTCCACAGCCTCCAGTCCGCGGTGCTGACGCTGGACGCCGAGGGACAGATCGCCTACCTGAATCCGCTGGCCGAGGATCTCCTGGGCCTGCCCTCCGAGCACTGGATCGGCCGCAACGCCCTGCCCGAGCTGCAGAGCCGGGCGCCGGGCCTGGCCACGGCCTTCCGGGAGACGGTCCGGGAGGGCAACGGGATCCGGGAACGGGAGGTGGAGGTCGAGCCGGCGGACGGGCGGTCCTCGATCCGCGGCGGGGACGGCGCCAGGGCGGCGGAGGACGGCGACGGGGAGGAGCGGACCGGGGACGAGGCGGAGCCCCCGGAGACGATCCCGGTGGCGGCCCGGAGCGCCTACCTGGCCCGGAGCGGCGGAACGCCGACGGTGACGCTCCTCCTGCAGGACCTCCGGCCCACCCGGCAGCTGGAGCGGCTGCGGCGGCGGACCGAGCGCCTGGAGGCCGTGACAGAGCTCTCCGCCTCCCTGGCGCACGAGATCCGCAACCCCCTGGCCTCCATCCAGTCGGCGGCGCAGCAGCTCTCGGCCCGGGCCGGCGAGGAGGACGGCGGGAGCCGGCTCACGGACCTCATCGTGCGCGAGAGCCAGCGGCTGGACCGGCTCCTGGGCGAGTTCAACGAGTTCGCGGCCATGGAGATCACCAACCGGCAGCCGGTGGAGCTGGAGAAGGTGGTCCGGAACGCCGTCGAGGTGGTGCGCGAGCACCCGGACACGCCGGAGGGCGCCAGCTTTCCGATCCGCGTGGAGGGGTTCGAGGACGGCATGGAGGGGCTGTGGGGGGACGAGGACCTCCTCCACCGCGCCTTCCTCAACCTGCTCCTGAACGCCGTCCAGGCCTGGCAGGAGGGCTCCCGGGAGGAGGACCTGCGGGTGGAGGTGGTGATCGACGAGGCGCGGCCGGAGGTCGTTCCCTCGGAGATCGCCCCGGGACGGCCCGTCCGGGTGCGGGTGATGGACAACGGGCCGGGCATCGACGAGGAAGACATGGACCGCCTCTTCGATCCCTTCTTCTCCGGCCGGGAGGAGGGCACCGGCCTGGGGCTCTCCGTGGCGTACCGCATCGCCCGCGTGCACGGCGGCACGCTCAGCGCCAGCTCGCCCGAGGGCGGCGGCGCGACCTTCGAGTTCGTCCTCCTGCGCCGGGAGCCGGAGGCCCGCGAGCTCCTGGACCGTGCCGCCGCCGGGGAGGAGTCGTGAGCGACCGGCCGGAGGCGCCCCTTCGTCTCCTGACTCTCTCTCATCGTGGTCATCGACCTCATCGAACTCTCACATCCTGAGTACCGGGGCAGCCCATGAGTGACGACGACAGTCCGCACGTCCTGGTCATCGACGACGAGCAGAGCCTGCTGGAGACGCTGGAGGTGCTGCTCGAGGACGAGGGCTACGAGGTGAGCACGGCCCTGACCGGGCAGGAGGGGCTGGAGATCTTCGACGAGGTGGGGCCGGACCTGGTCCTCCTGGACATCCGGATGCCGAAGATGGGCGGGGTCGAGGTGCTGGAGGAGATCCGGGACCGCTCCGAGAGCGTGCCGGTGGTGCTGATCACCGCCCAGGCGTCGCTGAACTCGGCCATCGAGGCGGTGAACCTGGGCGCGAACCACTACGTCCGGAAGCCCTTCTCCAACGACGAGCTGCTGGCCATCATCCGCCGCTCGCTGGAGTGGGGCGAGACGGCGCGCGAGAACGTCGACCTGAAGCAGCAGCTGAAGCAGAAGGAGGAGATCGAGGCGGAGCGGCCGGTGGGGCAGGCGGCCCCGTTCGAGGAGGCGCTGCAGATGGCCGAGAGCGTGGCGTCCAGCGACTCCACGGTCCTCCTGGAGGGGGAGAGCGGCGCCGGAAAGGAGGTCTTCGCCCGCCACATCCACCGCCTCTCCTCGCGCGCGGACCGGCCGTTCCACTCCCTGAACTGCGGGGCCGTGCCGGAAAGCCTCCTGGAGTCGGAGCTCTTCGGCCACAAGGAGGGCAGCTTCACCGGGGCCACCAGCGACAAGGAGGGGATCTTCACGGCGGCCCACGGCGGGACGCTCCTGCTGGACGAGGTGGCGGAGATGTCCCCGTCGGTGCAGGTGAAGCTGCTGCGGGTGCTCCAGAACGGCGAGGTGACGCCCGTGGGGTCCACCGAGTCGGTGAACGTGGACGTGCGGCTGATCGCGGCCACGAACCGCGACCTGGAGCAGGAGATGGAGTCCGGCGGCTTCCGCGAGGACCTCTACTACCGCCTCAACGTGATCAACATCGAGGTGCCTCCGCTGCGGGATCGCCTGGAGGACATCCCGCTGCTTGCCGAGCACTTCCTGGAGACCAGGGCGGACGCCGTGGGCGACGACGAGAGCGCGCCCACCCGCATCTCGCCCGGGGCGATGGAGGTGCTCGAGGACTACCACTGGCCGGGGAACGTGCGGGAGCTGGAGAACGTCATGGAGCGGGCCATCGTCCTGGCCGACGGCGAGGAGATCGACGGGGACGTGCTGCCCGACCGCCTGTCGGAGCCGGAGCCGGAGCCGCTGGTGAGCGGCGAGCGGCCCGAGAACCCGTCCCTCGAGGTGATCGAGCGGGCGTACATCGAGCACGTCCTGAGCGCCGAGGACGGCAACAAGACCCGGGCCGCCGAGGTCCTGGGCATCGACCCCAGCACCCTGTACCGGAAGATCAAGCGGTACGAGATCGAGGCGTAGCGGGGCGGCCGGGTCCGCGGTCCCCTTTCGTCGCCGCGGGGGCGCGATGACGGGCGGTTGAGGGCTCCGGCCAGGGTGGGGGGACGACCGCCCGATCCCCGCGACGTTCCGGCGCCCGGAGGTGCCAGCGCCCGTGCCACGCGATTCCCCCGCCGCCGGCTTCACCCTCGTCGAGCTCCTGGTGGTCCTGGCGCTGGTCGCCCTGGTGTGCGTCCTGAGCGCCGGCGCGCTGTGGGAGTTCCGGCGCCAGGCGGGCCTGGAGGCCGCGGTCCGCTCGGGCCGGGCGGCCCTGGTCCGGGCCCGCATGGAGGCCGTCTTCCGGGGAGCCACCGTCCGGGTGCGGCGGGAGCGGCGGGGGCCGCCGGAGCTGGTCCTCCGGGACGGCGAGGAGCGCGCCATCGCCCGGTTCGTCCTGGGTCCCCGCTCCGGGGCCGGCCTCGACTCCGCCGTGCTCCGCCGCTCCACCCTCTCCTTCAACGACCGCGGTCAGGCGGCGCCCGGGAGCCTCTACCTGTACCAGGGCGACCGCGGGGTGCGGCTGGTGGTGAACTTCATCGGCCGCGTCCGGCGGGAGGCCTTCCGCTCCGGCCCGTGACGCTCCGATGACGGCGCCCGGCACGGTGACGGCGGAACCGGGACTCCAGCGGAGGGAGAGGCCGTCATGGACGAGGCGCACGAAGGGGGGCGACGGGGGACGCCGGGCGGGGATCGCCCGCCGGGGTTCTCGCTGGTGGAGGTCCTCGTCGCCGTCCTGGTCCTCTCGGTGGGCCTCCTGGGGGTCGCCGGGCTGACGCTGGGCGTGGCCCGGGAGGCGCGGCGCTCGGCGCTGGAGACCGGCCGGACGCTGGTGGCCCAGCGGGCCCTGGACAGCCTCCGGCGGGCGGGGTTCGGGGCGGCCGAGGACGGCGGCTCCACGGTGCGCGTGGACGGACGGGAGTGGCGGGTGACGTGGGAGGTGAGCCGGGAGGCCGCGGGGCTGAAGCGGGTCGACGTGCGGGTGCCGACCGGGACCGGCGGGGAGCGGGGGCCTCCCTTCGCCGCGGCGCGGCTGCACCGGCGTCCCGGCCCCGGCTCCGGCGGGACGCCGTGACCGGGCCCGCCCGTCCGTCGGCCGGAGCGCGCGGGGAGCGGGGCGTCACCCTGGTCGAGCTCGTGGCGGGCCTGGCGCTGGCCGGCCTGGTGGCCGCCGCCGTGGTCGGGGTCCTCCTGGACCAGCACGACTTCTACGCCCTGAGCAGCCACCGGACCCACGCCCGCCAGGGGGTCCGCGCCGCCGCGGAGCTGGTCTCCTCGGAGCTGCGGCTGGCCGCGCCGGGCGACCTGCTGGCCGCCGGGGCCGATTCCGTGAGCCTGCGCCTGCACGTGCTCCGGGGCGTGGTGTGCGGGCCGGCGGCCGGCTCGCCGGGCCGGGTGGCGGTCCACGTCTTCGACACGGTCACCAATCCCAACGTCCCCCCGGGGTTCCGGGGCTGGGCCTACGCGGATCCCGGCGGCACCTGGCAGCGCGTGGACGGCGCCCCGCTGGCCGTCACCGTGGGCGACGGCCGGAGCGAGTGTCTGGCACGGGGCGCCCCGGACCGCGGGCCCGGCTGGCGATACCGCACCGTCGGGGGGTGGCGCACAGCGGGCTCCTTCGGATCGATCCCGGCGGCCGGGGCCGTCCTGACCCGCTACGGACGCCTTACCTACAGCATCGAGCCCTCCGCCCCGTACTCGGGCGCCCCCGCCCTCCATCGGAACAGCCAGGAGCTGGTGGCCCCCTTCGCCGACGGGGCCGGGTTCCGGTACGTGCTGTCCGACGGGACGGTGGCCTCCCGGGTGGACCCGGCGGAGCTGGGGAGCGTGCGCGCGGTGCGTCTGACGGGGACGGCCCTGGGGCCCCGGCCCGGCCGGCGGGTCGAGAGCGAGCTGCGGCTCCACGTCCCGCTGCAGCGATGACGGCCGCGATCCGGCGGCCGGGGACCGGCGACGGAGAACGGGGCTTCGCGCTGCTGGCGGCCCTGCTGGCGCTCCTGGCCCTGTCGATCCTGGCGACCGCCGGCGTCTTCGTCGTCCGGTCCGAGGGGCGCATGAGCCGCAGCCACGCGGCCGCGGTCCGGGCCCGGGAGCTGGCCCGGTCCGGCCTCTCCGAGTACCTGGCGTCCGGGCCGGTGACGCCCGGGCGGCGCGTCTTCGTCCACGGCCGCGACACGGCCGTGGTGGCCGCCTCCCGTCTCCTCCGCCCGGACGCCGACAGCACCCGCGTGCTCTTCCGGCTCACCAGCCGGGGCGTGCGGGTACGGCCCGGCCGCCCGAACGCGGAGCGACGCCTGAGCACCCTGGTGCTCCGGGACGACAGCCTCCCCGCCGGCCGCGTCGAGCGGCCCGGCACCAGGCACGCGCCGGAGGCGCCGTGATCGCCCCCTTCCGCCGGCGCCGGCGCCGGCGCACGGTGGGCGTGGACGTGGGGAGCGCCGGGCTCAAGGTGGCCGTGCTGGACCACTCCCGCGGCGCCCCGCGCCTCGAGAAGGCCGGCGTCCTCTCGCTCGACGGGGGGCAGGAACCGTCGGGCGCCGCCCGGCGCCGCCGGCGCGTGGCCGGCGCCATACGATCGCTCTTCGAGGAGGAGCGGCTCCCCCGGCGCGGCATCGTGTGCGGCGTCGGCGGCCGGGACGTGATCGTGAGGCTGCTGCGCGTGGATCGCGGGCTGGAGGGACGGCGGGGCGCCCTCCAGTGCGAGGCGGATCGCCACGTGCCCTCCGACGCCGGGGCGGTGCAGACGGACGTCCAGGTCCTGGATCCCGGCGGTGACTCGCCGCGGATGAGCGTCCTCCTCGTGGCGGCCCGGCGGGACGCGGTGCGTCGGCGGCTGGAGACGCTGCGGGCCGCCGGGCTGGAGGCCCGGGTCGTGGACGCCGAGGCGCTGGCCCTCCACAACTGCCTGGAGTTCAATCACCCCGAGGCGATGGAGGGCGTGGTGGCGCTGGCCTGCGTCGGCAATCGGCGCACCGCGATCAACGTCGTCGAGGACGGCGCGCCGGTCCTGGCCCGATGCGTCGCCTTCGGCACGCGGGGGGTGCGGCGGGCCCTGGCCGTGGAGCACGGCATGGGGGAGGGCCTGGCCGAGGAGGTGGTGCGCGGACGCGTCCGGCCCCTCTCCGTGCCGGTGGCCGGGACCCTCCGCCGGCGGGTTCGGGAGCTGGCCCGGGCCGTGGAGAGGACGTCGTCGTTCCTGCGGGACCGGGAGGCCGGCCCCGCGGTGGGGGCGCTGTACGTCTGCGGCGGCGGATCGCGGATCCCGCGCCTGTCGGCGGTGCTGGCCGATCGGCTCGGGGTGGAGGTCTTCAGGGCCAACCCCCTCCAGCTGCTGGAGCCGGCACCCGGGGCGCTGGACCCGGTCGACGTGGACGAGGCGCTTCCGCTGCTGGCGCCGGCCGTGGGCATGGGGCTGCGGACGGCCGACTGAGAGCCCTCCCCGCCGCCTCCCCGGGCGCCTCCCCCTTTCGCGGATCGCCCCGATCCCATCGGATTGGGGTCCGTCGCCGGACCACTCGCGGATCAGCATCCCACGGAGACCATGAGCCTGCTGGAGCACTTCGAGTACACCTCGGCCGGAGAGTCGCACGGGAAGGGCGCCCTGGCGGTCGTCGAGGGCGTCCCGGCCGGCGTGCCGCTGGAGCCCTACGACATCGCCCTCCACCTGGCCCGCCGCCAGATGGGGTACGGGCGGGGCGGCCGGATGGAGATCGAGGAGGACGAGGGGGAGATCCTCAGCGGCGTGCGGCTGGGCGAGACGCTGGGCTCGCCGCTGACCATATGGATCGGGAACGAGGACTACGAGAACTGGCGGACGGCCATGTCCACGGAGCCGCAGCCCGACGCCGACGACGGGGACCTGCGCCGGGTCGTGCTACCGCGTCCGGGGCACGCCGACCTGGTGGGCGTGCTCAAGTACGACCGCCGGGACGCCCGCGACATCCTCGAGCGCTCCAGCGCCCGCGAGACCGCCGCCCGGGTGGCCGCCGGATCGGTGGCCCGCCAGCTCCTGGCCGAGTTCGGGGTCTCCATCGGGAGCCACGTGACGAAGCTCGGCGGCATCGAGGCCGACCGCCCGGACGAGCTGCCGGAGGACCTCAACGAGGCCGCCGACGAGTCGCCGACGCGCTGCCTGGACCCGGAGGCCACGGAGAAGATGATCCGGGCCGTGGACGACGCCGGCTCGGTGGGCGACACCCTGGGCGGCGTGTTCGAGGTCGTGGCCCGGGGCGTGCCCCTGGGCCTGGGGAGCCACGTCGCCTGGGACCGGCGCCTGGACGGCCGCCTGGCCGGCGCCATGATGTCCATCCAGGCCCAGAAGGGCGTGGAGATCGGGATGGGCTTCGAGGTGGCCGAGCACCGTGGCTCCGACGTGCACGACGAGATCGAGTACGCGCCGGAGCGGCGGCGCGCCGGAGGCTTTCGCCGGCGCCGCAACAACATGGGCGGCACCGAGGGCGGCATGACCACCGGCGAGCCCCTGGTGGCCCGGGTGGCCATGAAGCCGCTGTCCTCGCTCCAGCGCCCCCTGGACAGCGTGGACCTGACCTCCCTGGAGAAGGCCAAGGCGGAGCGTGAGCGCAGCGACGTGTCGGCGGTACCCGCGGCGGGGGTGGTCGGCGAGTCCATGATGGCGCTGGTCCTGGCCGACGCCATGGTGGAGAAGTTCGGCGGCGACTCCCTGTCGGAGATGAAGGACAACTACGAGGCGCACCTGGAGCGCATCAATCGGCACGACTTCGAGCAGCGCGCCCGGGAGCGGGGTGACTGAGGGAATGGCCGGGGACGACACCGGTGACCTGCCGGACCGGATCGTCCTGGTGGGCTTCATGGCGGCGGGGAAGTCCACCGTCGGTCGCCGGCTGGCCGAGAGGACCGGCTTCCCGTTCGTGGACCTGGACGCGGCCGTGGAGGAGCTGGCCGGCCGCTCCATCCCGGACATCTTCCGTGAGGAGGGTGAGGAGACCTTCCGCGAGATGGAGGCCGAGGTCACCCGCCGGCTCGACGACGTCCGGCCGGCGGTGATCTCCGCCGGCGGCGGGTGGATGGCACGCCCGGAGCTGAGGGACCGGTGGCCCGACGCCGCCCGGGTCTGGCTGCGGGTGAGCCCGGAGGCCGTGCTGGAGCGCATCGGGGACGATCTCGAGTCCCGCCCCATGCTGGATCCCGGGTCGCCGCTGCGCTCCATCCGGGCCATCCTCGAGGCCCGCCGCGCCGACTACGCCCGGGCCGAGTACCGGGTGGAGACCGACGACCGTGATCCGGCGGAGGTGGCCCGGGCCGTGCTGGCCCTGCTGGAGGACGACCGGGCCTGACGGCTTGCCGGAGAGACGGCTGGCGCCGAGTACTTCGGTAGCGGGCCCGGACCGGAACCGTCGCGCCGCCGGCGCATATGCCGGACCCGGACCGTCGCCGGCACCCCGCCGCCGTCCGAGCCGAAACGCGGCCTGCCGGCCCGCGGCGTGAGACGCCGTACCGGCACGGAGGCAGCCTGCGGGGGCGACGTTCGCGGACGAGCTCAGGACAACCGACGACAGAGAGCTGGACAGAGATTCGATGGCAGCGAGTTCGAACGGAGACAGGACAGACGGGCGTGACCTGGTCGTGGTCGAGTCACCGGCCAAGGCCAGCACGCTGGAGAAGTACCTCGGCGGCGACTACCGGGTGGAGGCGTCGGTGGGCCACGTGCGCGACCTCCCGGAGAGCGGGCTCGGGGTCGACACCGAGCACGGCTTCGAGCCCGAGTACGTGACCATCGAGGGGAAGGGGAAGGTCCTGAAGAAGCTCCGGGACCTGGCCCGCTCCTCGGAGCACGTCTACCTGGCCACCGACCCGGACCGGGAGGGTGAGGCCATCGCCTTCCACGTGGCCAGGGAGCTGGGCTACCCCCGGGACGACGGCGACCGGTTCCGGCGCGTCGTCTTCCACGAGATCACGAAGGACGCCGTCGTGGACGCCTTCCGGCAGCCCGGCGACATCAACATGGACCTGGTGGAGGCCCAGCAGGCGCGCCGCATCCTGGACCGGCTCGTGGGCTACAAGCTCTCGCCGCTCCTGTGGAAGAAGATCAGCCGCGGGCTGTCGGCGGGCCGCGTCCAGTCGGTGGCGGTCCGGGTCCTGGTGGAGCGGGAGCGGGCGCGCCGGGCGTTCCGCCGCGCCCGGTACTGGGATCTGCAGGCGCAGCTGGCGAAGTCCGGCCAGGGCTTCGAGGCCGACCTGATCCGCCTGAACGGCGACCGGCTGGCCCAGGGGCGGGACTTCGACGACGACACCGGCGAGCTGATCGAGGGCCGGGACGTCATCGTCCTCGACGAGGAGGAGGCCGGGGACCTGCGGGAGGAGCTGGCCGAGAAGCCGTTCACCGTCGCCTCGGTGGACGAGAGGACCTCCACCCGCAGCCCCTACGCCCCGTTCACCACCTCCAGCCTCCAGCAGGAGGCGAACCGGAAGCTGAACATGACGGCCTCGCAGACCATGAGCGTGGCCCAGCGCCTGTACGAGGCCGGACACATCACCTACATGCGCACCGACTCGGTGAACCTGTCCGAGCAGGCCATCCGAGGCGTGCGGTCGCGGGTGGACGAGCGGTACGGCGACGACTACCTCCGCTCGAAGCCCCGCCGCTACAGGACCGACTCCGACACGGCCCAGGAGGCGCACGAGGCGATCCGGCCGGCCGGCGCCGAGATGAAGACCGCGAAGGAGCTGGGTCTGAGGGGGCGCCAGAAGGCCCTGTACGACCTGATCTGGAAGCGGACCATGGCCACGCAGATGACCGACGCCCGCCAGCGGCACCTCACGGTGCTCCTGGAGGCCGACGGCGCCGAGTTCCGGGCCACCGGCAAGATCCTCGACTTCCCGGGCTTCTTCCGCGCCTACGTGGAGGGCTCCGACGACCCCGAGGAGGCGCTGGAGGACCGGGAGATCCTGCTGCCGGAGCTGGAGGAGGGCGAGACGGTGGAGTGCCGGGAGCTGGAGGCCGTCTCCCACGAGACGCGTCCCCCGTCCCGCTTCACGGAGGCCTCGCTGGTGAAGGAGCTCGAGTCCGCCGGCGTGGGGCGACCGAGCACGTACGCCGCCATCATCTCCACCATCCAGGAGCGCGGCTACGTGGAGAAGAACGGAAAGCAGCTCGTTCCCACGTGGACCGCCTTCGCGGTGACGAAGCTGCTGGAGGATCACTTCCCGGACCTGGTGGACACCGGCTTCACGGCCAGGATGGAGAACACCCTGGACCGGATCGCCAGCGGCGAGGAGAACTGGCGGGAGTACCTGGAGGTCTTCTACCTGGGAGGCGAGGGGGAGGAGGGCTTCGAGTCCCGCCTGGCCGACCGGGAGGAGGCCATCGACCCGCGGGAGGCCTCCACCATCCACCTGCAGGACCTGGAGCCGTCGGTCCGCATCGGCCGCTACGGTCCCTACCTGGAGATGGGGGAGGACGACGACCGCGTGACGGCCTCGGTCCCCGAGGGCGTGGCCCCGGCGGACCTGGAGAACGAGGAGGCCGTCGAGCTGCTGAAGCGGAAGGCCGAGGGCCCCGTCGACCTGGGAGAGCACCCGGACGCCGGCAAGCCGGTCTACCTGAAGACGGGCCCGTACGGGCCGTACGTGCAGCTCGGCGACGAGGGCGAGGACGGCGGCAAGCCCCGCCGCGCCTCGCTTCCGGACGAGGTGGACTTCGAGGAAGTCACCCTGGAGATGGCCGTCAAGCTCCTGGCCATGCCCTATCCCCTGGGCGAGCATCCCGACGACGGGAAGCCCGTGAAGGTGGGCATCGGCCGCTACGGCCCGTACGTGGTCCACGAGGGCGACTTCCGCTCGCTCAAGTCCGACGACAGCGTCCTGGACATGACGCTGGACCGGGCCCTGGAGCTGCTGGCGGAGCCCAAGAAGGGGCGCCGGAGCAGCCGGAAGAGCCGGGAGCTGGGCGAGCACCCCGACGACGGAAAGCCGGTGAAGGCCCTGGAGGGCCGCTACGGTCCCTACGTCAAGCACGGGGACACCAACGCCTCGCTGCCCGACGGCACCGGGGTGGACGAGGTGAGCCTGGAGGAGGCGGTGGAGCTCATCGAGGAAAAGCGGGCCAAGGCCACCTCGTGAGCTCCCGCTCCGCGGTCCGGGACTTCCTCCGCTACATCGGCAAGGAGCGGGGGCTGTCCGCCAATACCGTGGAGGCCTACCGCCGGGACCTGGACGACTTCTCGGAGTTCCTCCTGGACTACCTGGGGGAGGAGGAGCCGGACTGGGGCGGAGTCGACCGCCTCGCCATCCGGTCCTTCCTGGGCTGGCTCGAGGACCGGGACCTGAAGCGGACGACCGTGGTGCGGAAGCTCTCCGCCGTGCGATCCTTCTACCGCTTCCTCCACCGCACCGATCGCGTGGACGGCAACCCGGCAGCCCGGGTGCGGACGCCGCGTCTCCCCCGGGAGCTCCCCGGCTATCTCACCGGGAGCCAGGCCGAGGAGCTCTTCGACCGCGTCGAGGAGCTCGCCGAGGAGGACGGCGGCCTCGTGGCGCTCCGGAACCGGGCGCTCCTGGAGCTGATCTACTCCAGCGGCCTCCGCCTGACCGAGGCGCAACAGCTCGACAGGCAGGACCTGGACCTCTCGGCGGGGCAGGTCCGGGTGCTGGGGAAGGGGGACAAGGAGCGGGTCGTCCCGGTGGGCGAGAAGGCCGCCGACTCGCTCCGGGCGTACCTGGACGTCCGCGACCGGGAGGGGCCGGAGGTGAGCGGGCCGGAGGTGAGCGGCGACGCGGCCCCCATCCCCGATGCCTCGCCGGAGCGCGAGGACCGGGAGGGGCGGACGACGGGCGTGCCGCGCGTGCCGCTCTTCGTCTCCGTCCGCGGCGGACGCCTCTCCCGCCGGCAGATGCAGCGGGCCGTGAGCGACCTCCTGGAGAAGGCGAGCGAGGGAGTCGGGCTCTCGACGCACTCCCTCCGCCACTCCTTCGCCACCCACCTGCTGGACCGGGGGGCGGACCTGATGGCCGTGAAGGAGCTCCTGGGCCACGCGAGCCTGTCGACGACCCGGATCTACACGCACACGTCGATCGAACAGCTGCAGCGGGTGTACGACCAGGCTCACCCGCGCGCAGACTGATCAGCTCCGGGCGACCGTTCGCCGCGGCGGACCGTCGCCACCGACAGCATCCCGGCGCCCTCCGGCCGGTGGACGCCAGCAGCATCCCGCCGGCCCCGACGGAGAGCCCGGAGCGACCTCCAGCCCCGGACCCCGAACAGTGGAGATGAGACGACCCTCAACAGCGAGCGAGAGCGGATCGCCGCGATTCGAGGCCACCACCATCCTCTGCGTCCGCAGGGACGGTCGGGTGGCCATCGGCGGTGACGGGCAGGTGACCATGGACGAGACGGTGGTCAAGGCCCGGGCGAGCAAGGTCCGCCGCCTGGGCGAGCGGGAGGAGGTGCTGGCCGGGTTCGCCGGCGGCGTGGCCGACGCCTTCACCCTGTTCGAGAAGTTCGAGGGGCAGCTGGAGAAGTATCCCGGCGACCTCACCCGCGCCGCCGTGGAGCTGGCCAAGGAGTGGCGGAGCGACAAGTTCCTGCGCCGGCTGGAGGCCCTCCTGGCCGTGGCCGACGGGGAGCACAGCTTCCTCATCTCCGGCAACGGCGAGGTCATCGAGCCGGACGACGGCATCCTGGCCATCGGCTCCGGCGGCTCCTACGCCCTGGCCGCCGCCCGGGGGCTCAGGGAGCACTCCTCGCTGGAGGCGCCGGAGCTGGTGCGGACGGCCCTGGAGATCGCCGGCGACATCTGCGTCTACACGAACGACGAGATCACCGTGCTGGAGCTCGAGGAGTCCGAGGAGTCATGACCACGACCACAGACGAGACGACGGGAGCGCCTCCAGGCGGTTCGGAGCCGGCGGAGGCGACGGGAGAGGAGCGCGGCTCGCCGGCCTTCGCGTCGATGACGCCGCGCCAGATCGTGGAGGCCCTGGACGAGTACGTCATCGGCCAGGACGACGCGAAGCGGGCCGTGTCCATCGCCCTCCGCAACCGCTGGCGGCGGCAGAACGTGCCGGACGAGCTGCGGGAGGAGATCCTCCCCAACAACATCGTGATGATCGGACCCACCGGCGTGGGCAAGACCGAGATCGCCCGACGGCTGGCGCGTCTGGCCGGGGCCCCCTTCGTGAAGGTCGAGGCCTCGAAGTTCACCGAGGTCGGCTACATGGGCCGGGACGTGGAGTCCATGGTCCGGGACCTGGTGGACGTGGCCATCAACATGGTCCGGGAGGAGCACGAGGAGTCCTGCCGCGAGCGGGCCGAGGAGCGCGTGGAGGAGCGCCTCCTGGACCTGCTCCTGCCGCCGGTGGACGAGGACGGAGCCGGGGGGACCCCCGGCGCCGGCGTCGGCGGAGGCGGCCGCGGCCCCGGCGACGGGAGCGGCGGATCCGGACGCCGCTTCGTGGTCTCCTCCACCGGCGAGGCCACCGAGGAGGACCCGGGCGCCGCCGGGGAGGAGGAAGCCTCCGGGGAGCCGAAGAGCCAGCGGGAGCGGACGCGGGAGAAGATCCGCAGCCTGCTGCGCGCCGGGAAGCTCGAGGACCGGACCGTGGAGGTCGAGGTCACCGAGTCCTCCGCCCCGGACCTGAACTTCGCCGCGCCGGGCATGGAGGGGCTCGAGTCGAGCATGGGCGACATGCTCGACCAGATGATGCCGAAGAAGACGAAGCGGCGGGAGATGTCGGTCGGCGAGGCCCGGGAGATCCTCATGTCCCAGGAGCTGGAGAGCCTGATCGACGAGGGGAAGGTGAAGGAGGAGGCCCTGGACCGCGCGCAGCGCATGGGGATCATCTTCCTGGACGAGATCGACAAGGTCGTGCAGGAGAAGGGGAGCAGCGGCTCCGGCGGCGGCCCCGACGTCTCCCGCGAGGGCGTCCAGCGCGACATGCTGCCCATCGTCGAGGGCTCCACGGTGCAGACCAAGCACGGCATGGTGAACACCGAGCACGTGCTCTTCATCGCCGCCGGCGCCTTCCACGTCTCCGACCCGTCGGACCTGATCCCGGAGCTGCAGGGCCGGTTCCCCATCCGCGTGGAGCTGGACAGCCTGGGCGAGGAGGAGTTCGTGCGGATCCTTCAGGAGCCCCGCAACGCCCTCCTGGACCAGTACCGGGAGCTGGTGCGCACCGAGGACGCCGACCTGGAGTTCGAGGACGACGCGATCCGCGAGATCGCGCGCATCGCCGCCGAGGTGAACGAGACCACGGAGAACATCGGCGCGCGCCGGCTCCAGACCGTCATGAGCACCCTCCTGGACCCGGTGATGTTCGGGCTGCCGGAGGAGGGCGGCGGCGAGGTCATCACCATCGACGCCGACACCGTCCGGGATCGGCTGTCGAAGATCGTCGAGGACCGGGACCTGCGCCGCTACATCCTCTGACTCCCGTTCCCGACCCCGGCCTGGCGGCCACGCTGGGGCTGGTGGGCACCGGCGCGGCGGCGGGCCTGGCCGGAAGCGTGCTCGGCGTGGGAGGGGGCGTCGTGGTGGTCCCCGTGCTGACGCTCCTCTACGGACTCCCGGTGCGCTACGCCGTGGCCGTGAGCCTGGTGGCCGTGGCGGCCACCTCCGCCTCCTCGGCCGGGAGCTACCTGCGCCAGGGCCGGGTGGACGTGCCCCTGGCCCTGGAGCTGGAGGTGGCCACGGCCGTCGGCGCCGTCGCCGCCGGCCTGGCCGCGCCCTTCGTGCCCGAGGGCTGGCTCTACCTGGCCTTCACCCTGGCCGTCCTGTACGCCGCCTACGGCATGCTGCGCCCGGCCGTCGACCCGGGGACGTCCGACGAGGAACCGGGTCCGTCCGGCGAGGACCGGCCGGAGGAGGGGCCGCCGGAGCGGCGCTCCAACCGGGGGTGGGGGATGGCCGGGATGACCGGAGCCGGCGTGGCCTCGGGCCTCCTGGGCATCGGGGGCGGCTTCGCCAAGGTGCCGGTGATGCATGCCCTGATGGGCGTCCGGCTCCCGGTGGCCACCGCCACCAGCACGTTCATGATCGGGATGACCGCGGCCTCCAGCGGATGGGTGTACTGGGCCCGGGGGGACCTGTCGCTGGCCTTCGCGGGCCCGGTGGCCCTGGGCGTGCTGGCCGGCGGAACCGCCGGGGCACGGCTGAGCCGGCACCTGCCGGAGCGATGGCTCCGGGGGCTCTTCGTCCTCCTGCTCCTCTACGTGGCCGTGCAGATGGCCTGGCGGGGCTGGACGGGAGTCGCGGGATGAGCGCCACCGGGGATGGCGGGATCCGGTGGCTTCCGGAGGAGCGGCGGGCGCCGGGCTGGCTCGGCGTCACCCTCCGGGCCGCCACGCGACTGGCGGGTGCGGTCTTCCTGCTGGCGCTGGCGTGGCCGGCGGGCCGGGAGCTGCTGGACGGAGCCGGGTCGGCGGTGTTGCTCGGCGCTCCGTTCGTGGTGACGATTCTCGCCGGCCTGGCCTACGCCCGACGGGGGCGACGGCGCGTGGCCCTCATGGCCGGGGCGCTCCTGCTGGTCCTCGTCGTGGGGGCGTGGCTCGGCACCCGGGGAATCGGGGTGTAGGGCCCGGAGGAGATCCTCCAGCGGGACGCCCGGCCGCCCCCGGGGCGTCGGCGCGCACCGGAGCGATCGGGACCGCGAGACAGCAATCAGAAGAACCAGGAGAAGGAGTCCACGTTGCCCGAGCTGAACCGCCAGGAGCACTTCCTCGCCCTCGCCGACTGGAGCCGCGACCGGCTGGAGGAGATGATCGAGCGGGGGATCGAGCTCAAGCGACGCAGGGGCGAACCGGGCGCGGAGCAGCCGCTGGCGGGACAGTCCCTGGGGATGATCTTCGCGAAGAGCTCCACCCGCACGCGGGTCTCCTTCGAGGTCGGCGCCTCGGAGCTCGGCGCCAGCCCGCTCTTCCTCTCGAAGCAGGACATACAGCTCGGGCGCGGGGAGCCGATCTCGGACACGGCCCGGGTCCTCTCCCGGTATGTGCACGGGATCATGATCCGCACGTTCGAGCAGTCGGACCTGGAGGAGCTGGCCCGGTACGGCTCCGTCCCGGTGATCAACGGGCTCACCGATCGCTTCCACCCGTGCCAGGTGCTGGCCGACCTCATGACCGCCCGGGAGAGCCTCGGGGCCGACCTGTCGGGCATCTCGGTGGCGTGGATCGGGGACGGGAACAACATGGCCCACTCCTGGCTCAACGCCGCGGCCAGGTTCGGCTTTCGCCTCCGCCTGGCGTGTCCCGAGGGGTACGAGCCGGACGGGGACGTCCTGGAGGCGGCCCGGGAGGAGACCGTCGTCGAGCTGGTCGGGGAGCCGGAGGAGGCGGCCTCGGGCGTGAACGTGGTGACCACCGACGTCTGGGCCTCCATGGGCGACGAGGGCGAGGTCCAGGAGCGGCGTCGCGCCTTCGAGGGGTACCGCGTGGACGGCGACGTGATGCAGGCGGCCGCGGAGGGCGCCATATTCCTCCACTGCCTGCCGGCCCACCGGGGCGAGGAGGTGACGGCGGAGGTCATCGACGGCCCCGCCTCCCGGGTCTGGGACGAGGCGGAGAACAGGCTGCACGTCCAGAAGGCCCTCCTGGCCGAGCTCATGGGCTGACCCGCACGACGCGCCGGGGGGGCGCCTCCGCCCGCCCCCGTCCCGTCGCGCCGACAGCCGCAGCGCCGACTCTTCACGTCTCACGTCCACAGCGTCCACACGCGTCCACAGGGAGAAGGGAAGACCGATGTCCGGGGAGAACGACGACACCGAGCTGAAGAGGACCCCGCTCTACGACGAGCACGTCCGGCTGAACGCCAAACTCGTTCCCTTCGGCGGCTACGCGATGCCGGTGCAGTACCCCGACGGGATCCAGGCCGAGCACCGGGCCGTGCGCTCCTCCGTGGGCGTCTTCGACCTGTCGCACATGGGGGAGTTCCGGGTCCGGGGGGCGGAGGCCGTGCAGCTGGTCTCCCGCGTCACCACCAACGATCCGACCTCCCTCGACGTGGGACAGGCCCAGTACACGGCGATGTGCTACGACGACGGCGGCATCGTGGACGACCTGGTGGTCTACCGCATGGGGGAGCGCGACTACCGGATGGTGGTGAACGCCGCGAACATCGAGAAGGACTGGGTGCACGTGGTGGCGTACTCCGAGGACTTCGACGCGGAGCTCGAGAACGAGAGCGAGGACGTGGCGCTCATCGCCGTCCAGGGGCCGGACGCGGAGCCGGCGCTGAGCCCCCTCGTGGACGTCGACCTCTCCTCCATCGGCTTCTACCGGAGCGACGAGGGGCGGG
>CANPVF010000138.1 GCA_947581645.1 Candidatus Caribbeanibacter nitroreducens
AGACGTTGAAGTAGATCCACATGCCCGCCGTGGCGTGACCGGGGATGTAGCAGACCATGGCGTACTCGCCGGCCTGGTCCGCCGTGAAGGTGATCGTCTCGCTGGAGCCCGGCGCCGTCGCCCGGCTCATGCTCGTCGCGTTGGACGTGACGGCCCCCTCGAAGACGGGATTCGCTGCCTTGAAGGTCGCCGGCCACCGATCCCTCGCCTCGCCGATCCCCAGGCTGTGGGCCACCGCCGGATCCTCGTTGCTGAACTCGATGGTGACCTCGTAGCCCTGCGGGACCGTGATCGTGGCGTTGCCGTTGGCGTAGCCGTTGAAGTTCCAGTTGCTGTTGGCCGAGGTCTTCGCGGCGATGATCTCCATCTGCACGGTCTGGTCGGAGTCGTTGACCTGCATCCAGTCCGGAAGCCCCTCCTGTGAGGCTCCACCGGCCGCCTGGCCGGCCTGCTCACCGCCGCCGCCCTGCTGCCCTCCGGCGGCCTGCTGGCCGGCCTCCTGCTGCTGAGCGGCCTCCTGCTGCGCCCCGCCGGTCTCGCCTCCGCCGTCCCCGCCGCCGCAGGCCAGCAGGAACGCGGACGCCAGGAGCGCCACCGCGACGGTGCCGATCGATCTCCCCGCTGCTCTCGTCTCCATGGATCTCTCCCTGTCGTTCGTTTCCAGCTCGTCCGTCGTCTCGGTCTCTCATCCTCCGCGCGCCAGATAGACCGCCGCGATCACCACGGCGATGCCCAGCAGGGCGTTGGCCCGGGCGAGCCAGCTGGCGATCTTGCGGCTTCCGCCGCCCCCGCGTCCGCCCTCACCCCCGGCGTCCGTCTCGGCGGAGGCCCGGGGGCCCAGCACGAAGTCGTGGAGGGCGCTCACCACGATCATGGCGGTCACGGCACCGAGCTTCCAGGCCAGGGCCGTCCCGTAGTCACCCGCCCAGAACATAGCGTCGCCCAGCACCTCGGCCCGCAGGATCCCCCGGAAGTGGAGGTTCAGGGTGCCCGTGACCACCAGCACTGCGATGGCCCACCAGCCCGCGGTCCGGAACCGCCGCCCGAGAGCGGCGAAGAGCCGTCCCCGGAGACGGGCGTCGTCCAGCTCGCGCAGCACCGGCGCCCCCACGATGGCCAGGAAGAACATGCCCCCGAGCCAGAAGAGGGCGGCGAGCAGGTGCACCGTGACATTGAGGTGGTATGCGGACATGGTCACCCGGTGACCGTGAAAGGAAGGACGGTCGCTGGTCCGGAGAGCCCGTCAGGCGTCCGGCAGGTCGAAGCCGTCGGCCCCGGGACCGTCGCCGGCCCGCCGGCGCTGCTCGAAGTACTCGTCCACCGGGAGCGCCTCGCCCCGTCCGACCTTGGAACGATACTCCGCCGGCACGTGCGGGCAGAAGGGGTCGGAGTCCAGGGGATCTCCCGTGAGCGCCCAGGCGCGCGACCGACTGCCGCCACACAGCTTCCTGTACTCACACACCCCGCACTTGCCGCGGAATCCGTCCGGGTCCCGGAGGTCGCGGAAGAGCTCGTCGTTCCGGTAGATCTCGGCGAGGCTCCGGTCTCGCACGTTCCCGCCCGAGACGGGGAGGAAGCCGGAGGGACAGACCTCCCCGGTGTGGCTGACGAAGACGAAGCCGTTGCCGTCGGAGGTGGATCCCGCCACCACGGAGCCGTTCCCCTCGCCGACCTCGATCCGGGAGGCCACGCGCCGGTAGAACGGCCCCTCGACGGTCACGACGCTGAACGGGGCCTCCCGCTGGCGTCGATAGAGCCAGGCCATGATCTCCTCGTGCGCCTCGGGCGACGGCGCCTCGAGAGCCACTCCCCGGCCCACGGGCACCAGGAAGAAGACCTCCCAGGCCACGGCGTCCAGCTCCTCCACCCGATCGGCGATGGCCGGCAGCTCGGAGCGCGTGGTCTCCGTGACCGTGGTGTTCACCTGGATCGGGAGTCCCTCGGCCCGGGCGTGTTCCGCGGCCTGCAGGGCCGCGTCCCAGGATCCGGGCTCTCCCCTGAACTCGTCGTGGCTCCCGGCGCTGGCGCCGTCCAGCGAGAGGGCCATCCGGCGCGTCCCCGCCTCCTTCAGGCTCCGCACCGTCTCCCGGTCGACCTGCGCGGTCGGGGCCGGGATCACGGCGGCCGGGAGGTCCAGGCTCCGGGCGTGGCGGATGAGCTCCAGGAGGTCGGGCCGCTGGAGAGGGTCGCCCCCCGAGAACACCAGCACGGGCGGCGGGGGACCGAGCTCCGCCACCTGCTCCACCAGCCGCCGACCTTCGTCCGTCGTCAGCTCGTCCGGGTGGCGGGCGAGCTGGGCTTCGGCCCGGCAGTGCACGCACTTCAGCGGACAGGAGCGGGTGACCTCCCAGGTGACGACCCTGGGGGTGCGGCGGTACAGCTCACGCCGGTCCGCCAGCGTCGTCGTCCTTCCGCCGGCGCTCCCGCCGGCGTGGGGACATCCGCCGGTTCCCTCGGCCGCCTCGCCTCCCGTCGCCGCGTCCGGCGTCATCATCCGCCCTCGCCGCTGGCGACGGCGGCTCCCGGCTCCTCGACGGGCTGCAGGAGCCCGACCCGGAGGGCGAACCGAACCAGCTCCGAGCGGTGGTTCAGGTCGAGCTTGTCGGTGAGACGCGACCGGTAGGTGTCCACCGTCTTCGGCGAGATGTCCAGCTTCTCGCCGATCTCCCGTGAGCTGAATCCCTCGGCCGTCAGGGCCAGGACCTCACGCTCACGCGGGCTGAGCTCGCTCAGCTCCCGGTGCTCCTGCGCCTCCTCGCTGTTTCGGTACTTCTCCAGCAGCAGACGGGTGGCCTGGCTGGGGAGGTAGACCTCGCCGCCGGCGGCGACCCGGATCGCCTCCACGAGCTCGCTGTCGGCGCTGGTCTTGGTCAGGTAGCCGCTGGCCCCGGCGTCCACCACCGGAACCAGGTACTCCTCCTCGGCGTGGACCGTGAGCACCAGGACCCGGACGTCCAGGTCCAGGGCGTTGAGGCGACGCGTGGCGTCGAGCCCGCTTCCGTTGGGCATCGAGAGGTCCATGACCACCACGCGGGGTTCGATCTCCCGGGCCATCTCCACGGCCTCCTCCCCGCTGGACGCCTCTCCCACGACTCGAATCATCGACTCCGCTTCCAGCAGGGCACGAACGCCCGCGCGGAAGAGCGCGTGGTCGTCCGCCAGGAGCACGTCTATCGGTTCGGCCACTTTCTACCTCCTGCAGCGCTTCCAGGGAGCGCGGTCGCTCGGCGGCGACATCGGTCCGCCGCCCGTCCGGGCCTCCACCCGGCGACGCTCGGCTACAGTCTTGTCCCGAGAGGCACCTGCATCTGTCGGGAAAAGCGGAGCGCGACGTGTGGGAGAACTCCCCACCCCCGCACTGTTCGACTCCCCCGGGCTCAGCGAACCGGCGCCGCGAAGGCCCGGCGGCCGGCCCAGTAGCCGATCCCGGTCCAGGCCGCCAGCGACGCCAGGGCCAGGGCGATGAGCGGGCCCCGGCCGAGGCGCTCCAGGAGATCCGCTCCCACGGGTCCGAGGACGGAGACCCCGGGGTCCAGCACGGCGATCGAGGCCAGCCGGTACGCCTCCACGGGGTTCAC
Source organism: Candidatus Caribbeanibacter nitroreducens (assembly GCA_947581645.1). Taxonomy (GTDB): domain Bacteria; phylum Gemmatimonadota; class Gemmatimonadetes; order Palauibacterales; family Palauibacteraceae; genus Caribbeanibacter; species Caribbeanibacter nitroreducens. The sequence goes on from CANPVF010000138.1 coordinate 3,579, forward strand.
GAAGGCCCACACCTCCAGGACCGACGCCGGCACGCCCCACCCCACGAACGCCCCCGCCAGGCCCAGGCTACCCATGGCGAGAAAGAAGAGCCACACGGTGAGCCCGGCGCTCGTGGCCCGGGCCCGCGTCGACAGGAGGGAGGAGATCCAGATGCCGAGCGACACGAAGCAGACGCCCAGCAGGAGCGTGAATCCCAGGAGGACCACGACCATGACTGGCGGCACGCCCCGCACGACCGCCACGAGGCCCGTGGCGCCGAAGCCGGCGAGCACCGCCAGCGACACCGCGGCGCCGACGCCCGTCCACTTCCCGGCGAACACCTCGTCCCGGGTCACGGGCTGGGCCAGCAGGTAGTCCAGCGTGCCGAGCTCGCGCTCGCCGGCCAGCGCCGAGACCGCCGGGAAGAGCGCCAGGAGCGGGACCACGAAGAGGGCGAGCTGCATGAGGCCCGCCAGGGCACGGGCGAAGCCGCGGTACCCCAGGATGGCCTGGTCCGGCTGGCCGAAGAGCATGAGCAGGAGACCGCCGACCACGAGCACCCCGGAGCTCACGGCGAACCAGTAGTTGCGGAGCGAGTCGCGGAGCTCGCGCTGGAGGAGCCTGAGGGCCGTCATCCGGTGTCCCTCTTCTCCGCCCCGACGGACCGGGCCGACAGGAGCCGGTCCATGACCTCGTCCAGGGCCGGGGAGAGCGCCCGGAAGTCCTCCACCTCGACCCCCCGGTCACGGAGGGCACCGAGGGCGTCCATGGCCCCGCCGGGCGCCAGCTCGACCCGGATCCCGCCGCCCCCGTCCTCGGCGGCGCCCCGCACGGAGCCCCGGTCCCGGAGCAACGCCACGGCGGCCTCCTGGCGGGAGGCGGGCACCTGCACCCAGAGCTCGCCGCCCACGCCCGAGCGCTCCCACAGGTCCTTCAGGGTGCCGTCGAAGACCACGCCGCCCCCGTGGATCAGGATCACGCGGTTGGCCAGCGACTCCACGTCCTCCAGCCGGTGGGTGGCGAAGAGGATCGTCCGGTCCTCGTCCACACCTTCCAGAACCCGAACGAATTCCCGCCGGGAGCTCGGATCCAGGCTGGCGGTGGGCTCGTCCAGGAGCAGCACCGGCACCTCCGCCCCCAGCGCCAGGGCCAGGAGCGTCTTCTGGAGCATTCCCCCGGACAGAGCGGACATCTGCTTCTCTCCCACCTCGTCGGGCGGGAGGCCGAACTCCGCCATCCGCTCGGTCGCCGGCTCCACCGGGGCGTCCCGGAGGTCGCTGAACAGGTGCAGGAAGGCGGAGACCGTCATGTCGAAGACCGGCGGGCGCTGGGGCACGTATCCGATCCTGCGCCGGGCCTCCTTGCCGGCCGGCCCGGCCTGCTGCCCGTCCACTGTCACCGAGCCCTCGAACCCGATGAGACCGAGCAGACACTGCAGCAGGGTGGTCTTTCCCGCACCGTTCAGGCCCAGCACGGCCACCCGCTCGCCACGGTCCACCTGCAGGTCGAGTCCGTCCAGGACCACCTGCTCGCCATAGCTCTTCCGGAGCCCGTCGATGCTGATCACGGCCGGCTCCCGAGCGTCCGCGCCGCCCCCACCGCTCCGGCGGCGGACGCCAGCAGCAGGATCCCCGCCGCGGCGTCGGTCCGCGTGGAACGCGGCTCCGTGGCCGACGGCGCGGGACGGGCCACCGGCGGCTCGCGCTCCCACCGCCGGAACGCGCCCCGGACCAGCTTCGGCGCCGAGTCCACCACCAGCGGCCTCGGCTTCAGGAAGGGGAAGAAGCGGCTCACCGTCTCCACCACCGGGACCACGGGGCTGTAGGAGAAGAGACGGAGCGGCGGGTGCTCGGTCATGAGGTCCTCCGACAGCTTCGAGTAGACGTACGGCGTGTCGCCCACCCCGTCGCCGTCCCGGTCGAAGCCGGCGTAGTCGCTCCAGTAGTTGCCGCGCCAGTCGTTCTGGGCGGCCTGGTTCTCGCCCACCCCGCCGGTGACCTCCACGGCACGGTGGTTCGACACGAAGTCGTTGTCACGAAAGACATTGCCCGTCACCGACGGCAGGGTCCGGAGACCCGCGTCGTTCTCGAAGAAGACATTCCGCTCGAAGTGGTTCTGTACATCGCGGCCGCGCGGCGAATTGTCCAGGTACACCCCGGCCTCGTTCTCCACGAAGAGGTTGCCCACGGCCCGGATGCTGTCGGCGTCCTTGAGGCCGAGCCCCAGCCCGCTGGCCCCACCCGACTCGGCGAAGAGGTTGTCCTCGAGCGTGATGTCCGTGGAGTACATGATGAAGGAGCCGACCTGGTTCCCCACGAAGCGGTTTCGCTCGAAGTGGTTGTTGTTGCTGTACATGTAGTGGAGCCCGTACCGGCCGTCCCGGATCAGGTTCTCCCGGATCGAGAGCCGATCGGAGAAGAAGACCACCACGTCCCGGGTCCGCGTGATCGTGTTGTCCACGATCTCGGTCCCGGAGCTGTACCACAGCCGGATCCCGTCGCCCCGGCGGGGCGGCGGCAGCGGCTTGCCGGTGATCCGGTTGCCGCGCACGACGGAGGCCTGGGAGTTCTTCAGGTAGACTCCGTAGTAGACGTCCGCCAGCACGTTGTCCACGATCCGGGCCCGGGCGTCCCGGACCATGACGCCGGCGTGCTCCTCGTCGGGGTTCGTGCCCGTGTCGCGGAGCTCGAAGCCCCGTACCTCCAGCGCGGCGCTGGCCTCGATGACGTGGCCGCGACCGCCGGCGTCGAGGACGGGGCGGTCCACGCCGATCAGCGTCACGGGACGGTCCACCACGACGCGCTCGCGGTAGCGGCCCGGAAGCACCCGGACCGTGTCGCCCGGCCGCGCGCTGTCCACGGCGGCCGAGACCGCCGAGATGGGCCCGTCGGGCCGCACGGTCCACGTCCGACTGTCGGGGCCCGCCAGGGCGGACGGCCACGGCGCGGGACTCCGCTCCGCCGCCGAGCTGTCCCGGCGAGCGTCGGCCGCGCCCTCCTGGGCCAGGGCCGTCCCGGGAGCCGCCGCGAGTCCGACCACGGCCACCAGGGTCGCCGCGGCCGGCCCCACCGCGGGGCGGATGAGCGAGCGGATCACGACTCTCCGGCTCCCTTCTTCTTCCGGCGCCACCACTCGTAGCCCAGGATCACCGGACCCGCCGCTCCGGCCAGGAGCATCAGGGCTCCGCCCCAGTCCGGATACGCGGTGACCGCGAACTGTCCCACTTCCGTCGATCCCAGAATCGTCGGCGTGAACGGCTCGATCTCGATGGGCGCGTCCGGCGACAGGTTGTGGCCGTACTCGTACAGCCAGTGCTGAAAGTCCCACATCATGACCGCGCCGAAGACGACGAAGTCGATGTACCCCAGGGCGGCGATCGGCATCCGTGCCACCAGGAACGCGAGCCCCGCCAGGAGCAGGAACCGGCCGATGAAGAAGGGGATGAAGTTGAACTCCGGGAACTCGTCCGGGGAGATCTCCTGCATCCCGATGTAGTGGTTCAGGTTGTTGATCTCCTGGATGTCCCCCTGGACGGTGTGCGACATGATCTCCATGGACAGCCCCTCCGGGTACTGCGGGGCGTGGAGGGTGATCTCCCACACCGGGAGGAAGAGAGCCGGTATCAGGGCCAGCGAGATCACCAGCAGCGCGATGCGGCTGGGCTTCGAGATCTCCCCCTGAAAGAATTCCTTCAGGTCCTGCATGGTTGCTCCTTCGTTCTGTTCATGGCCGGGCTCCCGCCCGGGTCTCGATTCAGCGCAGTCCGACAAGCGGACGGCCGGTGCCCCGGGGGATCCGTCGTCCCCGGGGTCCCGGCCGTTCGCGCCCGCTAGCCGGTCCGGCCTTCTGGTTCAGCTGGGCTGTACCAGGAGGTATCCCATCATCTCCAGGTGCAGCGCCGAGCAGAACTCGGTGCAGTAGAAGGGGAAGGTCCCGACCCTGTCCGCCGTGAACCGAACGGTCTGCGTCTCGCCGGGCTCCAGGCTCACGTTCACGTTGTACTTGTTGATCGCGAACCCGTGGGTGGCGTCCCTCGCCTGCTCCACGTTGGTGACGTGCAGCACCACCTCGTCGCCCTGGTTCACCTCGATGTGCTCCGGGTTGAAGTGGCTGCGGACGGCGGTCATGTAGACGTGCACGGTGTTGCCGTCACGCTCGATCCGCTCGTCGCCGGCCCTCGGCGCCTCCTCGCTCACGGCCATCGTGCCCGGATCGAAGCCCACCTCGGGGTAGGTGTTCCACGGGCTCAGCTTGTCCGCCTTGATCATCTGAGCGTAGTGGGGCTCCCCGATGCCGATGGCGGCGTCGTAGAGCAGCTGCATGCTCTCTCCGCTCGTGTCGATGAGCTGAAAGTTCTGCGGGTGCAGCGGCCCGACGCTCTGGAAGCGGTCGATGGCCCACTTGTTCAGCGAGACCAGGTAGTTGCCGTCCGGGCTCCTCGTGTCGCCCTCGGCGGCCGCCAGGTGTCCCACGTTGTAGTGCACCGGCAGCTTCTCGATCATCTCCAGCGTCTCGTAGTTCCACTTGGCCACCGCGGACTCGATGAAGAGACTCGTGTAGGCCTCGCCGTTCGGGCCGAACTGCGTGTGCAGGGGCCCGAGGCCCAGCTCCAGCTGGCCCTCGACGGCGGAGTCGAAGTTGATGATCGGCACGCCGTAGGGGTCGGTGCCCGAGAAGTCCTCGTTCGCGATGGCCTCCTCGATCATCTCCCACGAGTAGACGGTGGCGTGGGGGTCCAGCTTGCCCGAGATGACCAGCTTGGAGCCGTCCGGCGTCACGTCCACGCCGTGCGGGCTCTTGGGCTCGGGGATGAAGTAGAGCAGTCCCTGCTCGATGGCCACGTCGATGGGGATCAGCGTCCGCCCCTGGACCGTGCGCGTGTTCTCCGGGTTCTCGGCCACCTTGGCGGCCTTCTCCCAGTTGATCACGTGCAGGTAGTCCATGTCGTTGGCGGCGGTCCCGGCCTCGAAGGGCGGATTCCCCTTCCCGATGCCACCGGTGGCCATCTCCGTGTTGAAGGAGTTGATGAACGCCCAGCCGTGCGAGGGGCCCTTTCCGGCGTCGGAGAGGTCCTGCGCGTACGGCGGGAGCTCGATCGTGAACGACCGGTCCACGTCGATGCGGCCGGCGTCGCGGTCGAACTTGAAGAAGGTGACGGCGCCGCGGTAGCGCTCCTCGTAGTCGTCCAGCGAGGCGTGCGTGCCGTCCAGCGTGCCCGCGTACTGGCTCCCCTCCACCACGTACTCGGTGTTCGGCGTGACGAAGGCCGCGCCGTGGTTGGACGTCAGCAGCGGGTCGGTGACGATCTGCTTCGTCTCGAAGTCGCGCAGGTCGATGACCCCGATCCGCGGGTTCGCCTTGTCGTTGATGAACAGGTACTCACCGTCGTAGTCGCCCTCGGTCTCCGACAGCGCCGGGTGGTGGGTGTCACCCCAGCCGATGTCCTTCTCGAGCATCCGGCCCTGGTCCAGCACGGCGTGAGTCTCCTCCGCCCCGAGGCCGTATCCCTGCCACGGCTCCGGCGTGAAGACGCCGATCACCTTGAGCAGCCGCATGGAGGGGACGCCGAAGACCATGACCTGACCGGAGTGACCGCCGGAGGACATGAGCAGGTACTCGTCCATCTGCCCCGTCGGCACGTAGGTCTTCACCGCACGGGCGATGTCCTCCTGGCTCAGGCCGCGGTCCTGGGCGATCTGCCCGACGTCGGCGCCCTGTCCCTGGCCGCCACCTCCGCAGGCCGCGAAATATCCGAACCCGGCCAGGACGGCGAAGGCCGTCGCTCCGAGCTTCCATCGATGCTTCCCGATCATCGTAGGTCTTCCTCCTGTGGTGTGGTGCGGGCCCGTCGCCCGCTCTCTGAATCGGACAACCACCTCCAGGGCTCTGCCGAGGAAGCAGCCATCGCGAGTCCGTCTCCGGTTCCGTCCGTCTCTCGTCTATTGTTCATGCGACGGTGCTTATTTTCGCCCCCGCCGCGCCGGGCGTCTGTAGGGACCTAGTCGAGGGCCGCTGTGGGGCGTTCCCCCACGTCCTCGGCTACCGCGTCTCCCACCGTGGTCCGTCGGAAGAACGTGACGATGGGGGCGGCCACGTCCTTCCACTCGTCGTGAACGGGACACGGGTGCTCCTCGCTGCACTCCTCCCGGCCCAGCACGCACTCGCGGCTGGCGTCCAGGGTCTCGAAGGCCTCGATCACCCGGAGTAGGGGCAGCTCGTCCGCCGGGACGGCCAGGCGGTAGCCACCCCCCGGCCCCCGGTTCGAGTCCAGGAGTCCCTCCCGGGCCAGCGCGTGGAGCGTCTTGGACAGGTAGTTCTCCGGCAGGTCCAGCTCCCTGGAGAGGGTCTCCGCCGAGACTCTCTGGTCACCGTGCCGGGCCAGCTCCACCACGGCCCGGATCGCGTATCGCGACGTTCGCGTCATTCGCATGGTTCAGCTCCCGTCGCTGTCGCCGGAGTCGGACGCCCGGCCCGTGGCCCCGTCCGACGAGGCGGCGGAGCCCGAGCCGTCGACCTGCCGGAAGTACTCGAACAGGGCCCGGGCCTCCTCACGCGTGACGCCCTGGTTCGACATGGGGGTCAGGTACTCGGCCAGGAGCGCCTTCCCGATGGAATCGTTCCGGATCATCGAGTCCGGGTTCGTCACCATGTGATGGAACCAGGGGTAGTCCCGCCGGGACGTGACGCCCTCCAGCGGGGGACCGACCAGCCGCTCGTCCAGCCGGTGGCAGGCCATGCACCCGAGGTCCTTGAACAGCTTCTCGCCCCGGGAGGCCAGCGCCTCGTCGATGGGACCGCGAACCGGCTGGAGATCGCCGGACGTGGCTGCCGCCGAGCCGGACGCGTCGCCGGCCGCGGATCCGGCCGTACCGGAGTCGCCTCCGCCGCAGGCCGCGAGGGCCAGGACGAGGACGAGGGCCGCGAGACGGCCCGCCTCGAATCGATCGGGAGTGTTGATCCACCGGATGAACGGAAGGTCGTCGCGCATCTATCCTCTCCTGCACTGTGTGGTCGGCTCCGACGGGACAGCAGGACCGCCGCGGCCGTATTTCTCATGGCCACGTCGATTTTAGACGCGGAGACGGGGGGTGTCTGTCCGGGGGACGTCGCAGAGGGGTGTCGGAGATCGCCGGAACGGGACGTGGGGAGTCTCCCCACGGTGGTCCGGCCTCGAGAGGAGGAGACCGGAGCGGCCCGACCCGCGGATCAGCGCAGCAGCACCTGGAAGACCAGCATCCCGATGATCGCCAGGCTGGCCGTGAGGGCCACGGTCTCGGAGGAGGTGTCGTCCAGGGCCTCGGGGATCAGCTCGGCCAGGACCATCCAGATCATCGCTCCGGCCGCGAAGCCGAGCCCCACGGGGAGGAACGGCTCGAAGGTCTCCACGAAGAGATACGCCGGGACGGCCAGCAGGGGCTGGGGGAGGCTGGAGAACACGCTCCACCCGGCGGCCCGCCAGACGGACTCGCCCCGGGGCACGAGCACCAGGCTGATGGCCAGCCCCTCGGGGATGTTGTGCACCGCGATGGCGATGGTGATGAACACGCCCAGGGCCTCGCCGCCGCCGAAGGAGACGCCCACCCCGACGCCCTCCGTGAAGGAGTGGAGCGTCATGACTCCCACCATCATCAGCGCCGCCAGGGCGTCGGCCCCGCGGAGCCGTCCCACCCGCAGGCCCTTCCGCCCCTCCAGGTAGCGGTGGCTGACGGCGATGAAGGCGACGCCGGCCACGAAGCCCAGCGCCACACGCAGGACCCCGTAGTTGAAGCCCTCGTAGATCAGGCCGGCGCTGGCCGCTCCCATGAGCCCGGCGGCCAGGGCGTTCGAGATCCCGAGCCACGTGCGGGAGGGACTTTCGACGAAGAGGAAGGGAAGCGCGCCGAGGCCCGTGGCCACGGCGGTCATGAAGGCGAACAGGAAGACGTCGAGGACCGGCATCCGGCTGGAGCGCCTCCTTCAGGGCCAGAGCGTTCGCGGCTCGGCGGGCACGGCGGACCGCCGATCGAGTATGAATGTCGGGCGGCGCGCACCGAACAGCCATCGAGCCCCGGCCCCCGAGCCCCGATGAACGAGTCCCTTTCCGCAGACGATCCCGGAGCCCCGGACGCGGGGCGCGGCCGCGCTCCCCGACGCTTCAGCGACGAGGCGCTGGAGCTGGTGGCCACCCGGTTCAAGGTCCTCTCGGAGCCCACCCGGCTCCGCATCCTGAATGCCCTCCGGAAGGGCGAGCGAACCGTCTCCGATCTCGCCGAGGCGGCGGAGACCAGCCAGGCCAACGTATCCAAGCACCTGGGCATCCTGCGGCGTCATGATCTGGTCACTCGCCGCAAGGAGGGGCTCCACACGCACTACCGGCTCACCGACCAGGCCATCTTCGAACTCTGCGAAATCGTGTGCGAGAGCCTGGAAGAGGAACTGGAGAGCAGGAAGCGAGCCGTCTCCGGGGACGACTGAGTCCCGGCCCTAGCGCGTGGCCAGTCCCCGGGACGAGGCCAGCATCTTCAGCAGGTCGTGCCGGGCGACCATGCCCACCGGACGCCCTCCCTCGTCCACGACGGGAACGTGCTTCACGTCGCGGTCGAGCATGATCTCCAGGATCCGGTCGACGGCATCGTCCAGCTCCACCGAGTGGACGGGCCTGGACATGACCTCGTCCACGCCCCGACTTCGGGCCTCGTCGTAGACCTTCTCTGCGTTCTGCTTGCCGAGCCACTGGCCCAGCAGCTTCTGTGATCGGAACGTGGAGAACGGGATGTGGGCGGGTTTCGCCGCGAAGTCGCTGTCGGTGACGATGCCCACGACCTTGCCGCTGTCGTCGACCACCAGCAGCGAGCCGACCTCGCGGTCGAGCATCGTGTCCGCCGCCTCCTCCAGGGTCGCCGTCCGGTTCACCGTCACCGCCGGCGACGTCATGATGTCTCGAGCAGTCTGTTCCTTCATCGTGGATCCTTCTTCCGTTCGATTCCTCGTCCCTCGCTTCACCGCGGGCGTCGAGCGTGGCGCTGCCCCTCCCGGGGTGCAGCGCCACGGCTCACGGCACCTCCGGGTCTCCCTCGCTCTCCACCCTGGCCAGCAGCCCCCTGTGCCGGCGGGCCAGATAGATTCCCACGGCCGCCGCCGCCACCAGGTTGGCCCAGACCACCGAGCCGGTCGGGAAGGCGTCCAGTACCGGTATCGCCACCGCGAACACGATCACCAGGCTGAACATGAATATCATGACGAAGGCGAAGAAAGCCAGGTACCACTCCGCCGGATGATACTCGATCTCGCGGACGAGCCAGGCCGATACGAAGCCCACCGTCAGGAAAACCAGCAGGTGGAGCCCGTTGTAGACGAAGATCGGGGCCGGGCCGGTGGCGGAGACCGGATCCGGCAGGGGCTCGCCCAGGATCGCGCTTCCCAGCACCGTCGGAGTGTGCAGCACCCACTCACCGGCGATGAGGTTGCCCAGGGCGTACAGGACGATGATCATCGCGTAGCCGATCAGCCCGGCGACGAACCCCTCCCATGCCAGGCCGCCACCGGGCGTCTCCGCCGACGGCGCGCCTCCGCTCCCGTGCTGCATCACCGGCTCACCTCCTCTCGCCGTCGTCCGATGCATCCCCGCCACCGTCCTCGGGGACGAAGACGGAGTAGACGCCCCGCAGGTCGCCGACCTCGAACCCGTGGGCGCGGTCCTCGGGATACCCCTCCTTCACGAACGCCGGCCGCTCCTCCTTCGCGCCGTGGCAGGCCAGGCACGCCCGCTCCACGGTGATGCGCCGGAAGTAGCGCACTCCCTCGCGGCCGTCCATCGTCGTCCTGCGCCACGTGCCCATGAGCTCGGGGTCCCGCTCCATCTCCTCCATCACGGTCCGCGCCGCCGAGTCGGCACGGTGCGCCGGGTTGCGGAAGCGGATCGCCATCTGCGACACGGTCCAACCGTTCTCGGCCGCCACGCTCTTCATCTCCTTGCCCACGGGCTGGCAGACGTTGCGGAACGTCTCCCGGTCCACGTCGCCACCGCTGCCCAGGAAGCTCCGGGCCAGGCCGGAGCGGAGCGCGTCCAGCCGTTCGATCTCCCTCACGGCCTCGCCCAGCTCGTCGGGCGGCGGCTCCGGCGGACCGGCCTCCTGGGCCGCGGCGACGGGCGCCCAGAGCAGGAGCGCCCCGGCGGCCGCGGCCGCCATGCGCCCGATTCCCCCTGTCACCGGTCCAGTCGGCGGGAGATGCGACGCATGACCCTCTTCGCCTCGGTGGCGGCGTCGTCCACGCCGTCCTTCAGGTCGTACCAGGTGTCCTCACCGGCCGTCTCCAGCTCGCCGACGCGGCGGCGCATGGTCTCCAGCGCGTCCTGCAGCTCTTCCAGGCCCTCGTGATAGCGGATCTTCACGTCCGCCTTCGTCTTCCGCGCCCGGGCCTGCCACAGGTCGAGCTTCGCCGACCACTCGTCGAGCTGCGCCCGCCGGCGGTCTCGGTAGGCCCCCCTCTTCTTGCTGTTGCCCAGCGCCATACCTCGCACGGTCTTCTTCATGGTCCTCGCCTCCCCGGCTGTGGGTGGGCGCCCGGCATTCGTCCGACGATCGTCCGGCCGGTTCGCGCCCGTGATACTGGGTGAACGATACCCGGGCGGGGGAGCCGGAGAAGTCGGAGAATCCCCCATGCGTCGTGTGGGGAAAACCGGATCAGTGCAGTCCCACCCGGAGGGCGAGGAGGAGCCCGAGCCCCGCGGAGAACGCGGCCAGGTGCAGCAGGTTGTGGCGGATCGAGTCGTTCCTGTTCACCTCGGGCACCAGGTCCGAGGCGGCGATGTAGATGAAGTTCCCGGCGGCCAGGGGCAGGAGGAAGTCGACGTCGAGCTGGCGCGAGGCACCGTAGGCCACCAGCGAGCCGGCGAGGAAGGCGAGCCCCGAGAGGAGGTTGAAGAAGAGCGCCCGGCCCTTCGACCACCCGCCGTGCACCAGCACCGCGAAGTCGCCGAGCTCCTGGGGCACCTCGTGCGCGGCGGCCGCCACCCAGGTGGTGATCCCCAGCCGCACGTCCACCAGGAAGGCGCTGGCCACCGCCAGCCCGCCCATGAAGTTGTGCAGACCGTCGCCCAGCAGGATCAGGTACGTCAGCGGCTCCCGACACTCGGCCACGTCCCGGTGACAGTGGTGCCAGTGCAGGAACTGCTCGATCACGAAGAAGATCAGGAAGCCGCCCAGGAGCCACGTGAAGACCTCCGTGGGCCCACCCATCTCCCCCAGCGCCGTGGGCAGCATGTGGAAGAACGCCCCACCCAGGAGCGAGCCGGCGGCGAAGGCGACCAGCGGGAGCAGGAGCCGTCGGAGCGTCTGGTCGCTGAACAGGAGCGTGCTGCTCCCGACGAGCGCGATGACGCTCATCAGAACGCCGCCGGACAGGATCCACAGGAATGTCGTCACGCGCGCCCTATCGGGCCGTGTATCCGCCGTCGATGACCAGCTCCGAGCCGGTCATGAAGCTCGACTCCTCGGAGGCGAGGAAGAGGATCCCCTGCGCGATCTCCTCCGGCTCCCCCACTCGCCCCAGCGGATGGAGCTCGGCGAGCTGCTGCCGCCCCTCCTCCACGTCGCCCTGGCTCTCCAGGTACTTTTCCACCAGGGGCGTCCAGATGAAGCCGGGGTGCACCGAGTTCACGCGCACCCCGTCCTCGGCGTACAGCAGCGCGTCGGTCTTCGTCATCATCCGCACGGCGCCCTTGGAGGCGTGGTAGGACGGAATGTCCGGGGCGCTCACGATGCCGTAGATGGAGGACAGGTTCACGATGCTCCCCCCGCCCGCCTCCTTCATGTGCGGGATCGCGTGCTTCGTGCACAGGAAGACGCCCCGCGTGTTCACTGCCTGGACCTCCTCCCACTCCTCCAGGCTCAGCTCGTGTGTCGGACGGTCGGCGCCGGAGATCCCGGCGTTGTTGACCAGGACGTCGAGGCCTCCGAAGTGGTCCACCACCTCGTCGGTCACGCGACGCACCTCGTCCTCGTCGGAGACGTCCAGCTCCCAGGCGTGGGCGGCCCCCACGACCCCCTCGATCTCCTGCACCACGTCCCGGCAGGCGTCCATGTCCACGTCCGTGACGGCCACTTTCGCCCCCTCCCGCGCCAGGAGGATCGCCGTCGACTTGCCGATGCCGTGTGCCGCGCCCGTCACCAGGGCGACCTTGCCTTCCACGCGTCCCATGATCTTCCTTCCGAGTCCTGTAGGATTCTGGCTGCCGTCTCTGCCCCGCCCGGCCGGGGCCGGGCAGGGTCGACCCGGAAGCTAGAGCCGCCGACCCCGGCCGTCTGTCCGGGTCTTCCGGAGACGAGCGTCGGGAGCCCATCGTTTCGCGCGTCGGAACATTCCCCACAGGGACGAGCAAGAGACCGAGGACGGCCCGGGGGACGCCAGGCAGCGACATTGGCAGCGTTGAAGACAGGCCCGCGCCGGTCGTATCGTGCCCCTCGGGCCACCGGACGCCCCGTTCCATCGACGTCGTTTCCAGAACCGGAGAGAGGATGAGCATGGTCACCCTGCACGACATCATGACCGTGAACGTGATCACGGTCTCGCCGGACGCCAGCCTGCGGGAGGTCGCCGAGCTTCTGAGCTCGGAGCACATCTCGGGCGTGCCCGTGGTCTCGGGAGAGGACGTGGTGGGGGTCGTCTCCGCCACCGACCTCATGGAGTTCGACGCGGCCACCGAGGGCGGCGGCCCGCCGATGGAGCCCGAGAGCCAGCTCGAGTTCGACGACCAGCCCGGGGCCGAGCTTTGGGAGGAGGGCGAGGAGCCGCCGGCGGCGTACTTCGTCCGACTCTGGGAGGAGCAGGACCGGCTGCGTGAGGAGAGCTTCGGGGGGGATGCCGGACCCGGGCCCGGGGAGGGTGGCGGCCCGCTGGACCGCTACACGGCGGCCGACGTCATGACCCGGACCCTCTGCGCGATGTCCCCGGACACCCCCGTTCGCGACGCGGCGGAGTACATGCTGAAGGCGGGGATCCACCGCCTCCTGGTGATCGACGACGACCGGCTGGTCGGCGTGGCCACGACCACGGACCTGATGAAGTCGGTCTCGCAGTACGGCCTGGCGGGATGACGGGGTCGGGGCCGTGGGGCGCACGCCGGATGCGCCCCCCCGGGGAGCCGCCGGGGCCGACCGCGGGAGACCGGGAGGCGTAGGCGTTGGAACCGGGCTGGTTTCAGGAGATCTTCCTCCGCCTCTCGGGCCCCGACCCGGTGGTCCAGGGCCTGGTGGGCGGCCTCGTGATCACGCTGCTCAACACGCTCGGGGCGCTCGCGGTCGTGGTGTGGCGCGACCCGTCGGAGCGGTTCCTGGACACGGCGCTGGGATTCGGCGCCGGCGTCATGCTCACGGCCTCCTACACGAGCCTGATCATTCCGGGCGTCGAGGAGGGCGGGGTCGTCCGCGTGCTGGTCGGGATGGCGCTGGGCGGGATGTTCCTCTACCTCGGGGATCGCTGGGTCCCCCATCTGCACATGGTGAAGGGGCGGGAGGGGGCGGACACCGACCGCATCCGGGCCGTGTGGCTCTTCATCCTCGCCATCACGCTGCACAACGCCCCGGAGGGCCTGGCCGTGGGGGTCGGCTTCGGCTCCGGGGACCTCTCCACCGCTCTGCCCCTGATGCTGGCCATCGGGATCCAGAACATCCCGGAGGGCCTGGCCGTCGCCGCCTCTGCCCTGAACGTGGGCTTCGGCGCCGCCTTCTACGCGGCCTTCGTGGGGATCCGCGCCGGGCTCGTGGAGATTCCCCTGGCCGTGGGCGGTGCCTGGGCCGTGGAGTTCGCGGCCCCCGCCCTTCCCTACGCCATGGGCTTCGCCGCCGGGGCCATGCTCTACGTGATCAGCAACGAGATCATCCCCGAGACCCACCGGAAGGGCCACGCGCGCGCCGCGACCTTCGGAACGATGCTCGGGATCATGGTCATGCTCTACCTCGACGTGGCGCTGGGCTAGCGGCGTGAGAGACGCATCCGACTCGACGAGCGACCGGAGCCCGCCGATCCGGGACGGTAGCGTCGGCGCCCGGCAGGTGGTGGTGCTGGCGCTGGGAGTCGCCGCCACGTACCTGATCGGCCTGCTGCTGTGGCCCTTCGTCCCCGCCATCGTGACCAGCGCGGCCCTCGCCGCGCTGGTGTATCCGGCCCACCAGCGGCTGGAGCAGCGGGTCGGCCACCCCGACGTGGCCGCCTTCATCGGCACCACGGTCCTCTTCTTCGCCCTCCTCCTCCCCCTGGTGGGCCTCTCCTTCGTGCTGGTGGGCGAGCTCCGGTTGGGCATCGAGGAGCTCACCCGCCAGATGTCCGGCATGCTGGCACCGGGGAGCGGCCTTCGGGAGTGGCTGGAGCGGGCCGGCGGCTACGTGGGACTGGACCCGGACCAGGTGTCCTCGCAGATCGGCGAGCAGCTGCAGCAGGTGCCGAGCATCCTGGCCGACCGCACCCTGAGCTTCCTCTCCGGTCTCGGGGGCTGGCTCCTGCAGGCCGGGACCGCCGTGTTCACGCTGTACTTCATGCTCCGGGACGGCGAGAGGCTGGTGGAGATGACCCGCTGGCTCATTCCCCTGGACCCGGCCTACACCGACCGTCTCCTGGTGCGGGCCCGGGAGGTCACCTACGCCACGATGTACGGGAACGTGGTGGTGGCCGTGGTCCAGGGCGCGCTCGTGGGCGGCGCCTTCTGGATCGCCGACCTCTCGGCGGCGGCCCTGTGGGGCACCATCACCGCGGTGCTGTCGCTCCTTCCCGTGGTGGGCGCCCCCGTGGTCTGGGTCCCGGCCGCCGTCATCATGATGTCCGGAGGGCGCGCCGGAGCCGGCGTGGCGATGTTCGCCTTCGGGGCCCTCGTGGTGAGCACCGTGGACAACTGGCTGCGGGCCGTGCTGGTGAGCGACCGCGCCCAGCTCCACCCCCTGGTCGTGTTCTTCAGCGTGCTGGGAGCGGTCTTCGTCTTCGGGGCGGTGGGGCTCTTCGTCGGCCCGGTCCTCTTCGTCGTCGGGCTGTCGCTCATCGAGACGGCCCGGCTCGTGCTGGAGCCGGAGCGTCCCGAGGGCGCGGCCCCGGAGGGAGAGCGCCTCCTGGACCGCGTCTCCCTGGGCACGTTCCGGACGGTGCCGGGCGAGCCGGGATCACCCGGGGACTCCGACGTCGACGATCCCGGCAGCGGGGGCTGATCCGCCCGGGGCGGAATTCGCGGCGAGGGGAAATCCCCCACAGGGCCCGTCACCATCTGGCGGACAGCGTCTCGACCTCCCGGGGGATAGCGTTGTGGGGCGACGGAGACGGACGCTTCAGCACGCACCCGCCCCGGGAGGTCGAGGATGACGCCGGAAGAGCACAGGCGGACGGTCCGAGGAGTCGTCGAGGAGCCGAAGTCGGCGAACGAACGGTTCAAGGAGGGATTTTCCGCCGTCGTCGCCGGCGGGCTGATCGCGGCGACGCTGGCTCACCTGGCCCTGTTCGAGCTGTTCCCCGAGATGCGGGCGGCGGACGTCGGTGCCGTCTCTCGGGCCACCCGCACCATCGAGCTGCCGCCGCAGGTCGAGGTACCGCCCCCGCCCGAGGCCGTGGCCCGGCCCGCCACGCCGAAGGTCTCCGCCGCGGCCGACATCAGCGAGGACGTCACCATCAGCAAGACGTCGTTCGAGGCCAACCCGAGCGACCACCTCCCGCCGCCCCCGAAGGCGACGGCGCAGAGCAGCGCCGAGAAGCGGCCGGAGTTCATTCCCTATGACGTGGCGCCGGAGCTCAAGAACCCCCGGGAGGTCCAGAAGTACCTGATGGAGACGTACCCGCCCGAGCTGCGCGCCAACGCCGTCGGCGGACGGGTCGTCCTCTGGCTCTACATCGACCGTCGGGGACAGGTGCAGGAGACCCGTGTACAGGTGAGCAGCGGCTACGAGGCCCTGGACCGGGCCGCCCACAGGGTGGGACGGCGAATGGAGTTCACCCCGGCGATGAACCGGGACAAGAGGACGCCGGTCTGGGTGCAGCAGGGCATCGAGTTCGAGGTGAAATAGGCGGACGTAGCCCTCACCCCTCGGGGGCCGGCGCCTCCTCGTCGGTCCGGTCCCGGCTCGCCTGCCGGCCGAGCCCCGAGGACACGGGCACGCGGCCCAGGTCCCTGACCACCAGGTCCGCGCCGGCTCGCTCCAGAGCCTCCTCTCCCTCCCGGTCGCGGGCGACCCCGATCACGACGCCGAAGTCACCGCGACGCCCGGCCTCGACACCCGGGGCGGAATTCTCGACGACGGCGGACCGGTCGGGGCTCGCGTCCAGGCGGCCGGCGGCCTGCAGCAGAAGATCCGGAGCGGGCCTCCCCGTGAGCGTGGGATCGTCGGCGAACTCGGCGGCGTCCACCACGGCGTCGAACAGCTCCTCCAGCCCCGACGCCTCCAGTACCTGCCGACCGTGCCGGCTGCCCGTGACCACCGCCGTACGGACGCCCGCCGAACGGAGGCGACGGACCAGCTCCGCCGAACCCGGAAGGATCGGCAGCCCCCCGGACTCGAGTACGGCCCGATACCGTTCGTCCTTTCGGTTTCCCAGCGCGCACACCGAGTCCGGGCCCGCCGGGTCGCCGGGGGCGCCGAAGGGCAGCTCGATGCCCCGCGCCCGCAGGAAGTCCCGGGCGCCCTCGTACCGCGGCTTGCCGTGCACGTGACGTCGGTAGTCGTTGCGGGTGAAGGGCTCGAAGGGAGTTTCCTCACGGTCGGCGCGGCGCTCCAGGAAGGGATCGAAGGTCTCCTTCCACGCCCGGAAGTGCGCCTCCGCCGTATCGGTGAGGACACCCTCCAGTTCGAAGATCGCCGCGTCCAGCTCCTCCGGCCGGAGCACCCCCGATGCCGTTCCTCTCGTCGCTTTCCCGTTCGGCTCGCCCGTCATGGTCGCCTCCCGTTCGTGCCTCCGCTCGCGCTTCCCGCCCCCGGGCCTCCGGGGCCGGGGGAGCGATCCCCGTCCTCTCCTCTCACGGCTCCATCTACCCGGGACCCCGGCAACGTGTTTGCAGGGGATGGCCCCGAGCGCCGTCGCCACCCGGGACGCGAGCCTCCCCTTCCGCTCCCGGGTCGCTCCCTGGAGCGCCATCGATCCCGAGGTGAGCATGGACGAGCCGACCCCCTGGGTGGACGATCGGAGCGCCGCCCTCCTGACGGACCTGTACGAGCTGACGATGCTCCAGGCCTACTGGCGGGAGGGCATGGATCGGGACGCGGTGTTCAGCCTCTACTACCGCCGACTTCCCGAACCCCGCAACTACGTGCTGGCGGCCGGCCTGGAGGACGCGCTCCGGTACCTGGAGACGGTGAGCTTCCCCCCCGAAGGCCTCGACTTCCTGGCGGGCCGCCGGGAGTTCAGCCGGGAGTTCGTCGACTGGCTCGCGGACTTCGAGTTCACCGGCGACGTCCGCGCGATGCCCGAGGGGACGCCGGTCTTCCCGTACGAGCCGCTTCTCGAGGTCACGGGGCCGATGCCGGAGGCCCAGCTCGCCGAGACCTTCATCATGAACCAGGTGCATTTCCAGAGCGTGCTGGCGTCGAAGGCGGCGCGGATCGTGGAGGCGGCCGGCGACCGGGCCGTGGTGGATTTCGGTCTCCGGCGGATGCACGGCACGGACGCCGGCATGAAGGGGGCGCGGGCCTACCACATCGCCGGCGTCGCCGCCACGAGCAACGTCCTGGCCGGCCGGGTCTACGGCGTTCCGATCACCGGCACCATGGCCCACAGCTACGTGCAGTCCCACGACGACGAGCTCGAGGCCTTCCGTGCGTTCGCGGAGCAGTACCCGGAGACCGTCCTCCTGGTGGACACCTACGACACGCTGGACGGGATCCGGAAGGTGGTGGAGCTGTCCGACGAGCTCGGAGACGACTTCCGCGTCCGGGCCGTGCGGCTGGACTCCGGCGACCTGGCCGAGCTGGCCGTCGAGTCACGGGAGATCCTGGACCGGGCGGGGCTGGAGGACGTCGAGATCTTCGCCTCCGGGGGACTGGACGAGTACGAGATCGCCGAGATCGTCGAGAGGGACGCCCCCATCACGGGGTTCGGCGTCGGTACCCGGATGGGAACCGCGCGGGACGCCCCATCCCTGGACATGGCGTACAAGCTCACCGCCTACTCCGGCCGGGGACGGCTCAAGCTGTCCAGCGGCAAGCGGATCCTTCCCGGTCCCAAGCAGGTGTACCGCCGGGAGGAGGACGGCGTCTACGCGGGGGACGTGGTGGCCCGGGCCGGCGAGGAGCCGCCGGAGGGGCGCCCCCTCCTCCGGACGGTCATGGAGGATGGCGAGCGGACGGAGGCCGGCCACACCGATCTGGACGAGGCACGGGAGCGGAGGCGCCGGGAGCTGGACCGGCTCCCGGAGAGGATCCGGCGCGTCGAGCCGGCAGACGCGCCATATCCGGTCCAGGTCTCGGAAGAGCTGGAGGAGTACGAGGAGGACGTGCGCGAACGCGTCATCGCCGAGACCGGCGACTGAGTCGGCAGGCTTCAGCTCCCCTCGTCTCGCCGCCGGAGACGCTCCTCCTCGGACGCCCGATACCCGGTCACGAGGTCCAGCAGCTCCTCGGTCACGGCCTCCTGGCGGCGATCCCTGAGCTCCTGCCGGAGCTGCTGCACGTGCTCCTCGATGCGCGTCTCGGCACGCTCCATCGCGGCCAGCCGACCGGCGTGCTCCGAGGCCTGGGACTCGGCCGCCGCCCGGACGGTGGACACGTACAGGTGCTCGCGGACCAGGAAGCGGAAGAGCCCCTCCCACGGGGCGCGGTAGGTGGGGATCACCGACGTGGGCCACGGCCGCGCCTGCAGGTCGGCCAGCCACTCCCGGTCCAGCGGTAGGAGCAGCTGCCACCGCGGCCCGTAGGCCGCACCACTGCGGTAGGCGTGGTGGGTGATGGCCAGCGTCTCGAGCCCCTCACGTCGCCACGTCTCCACGCTGAGGAGCAGATCCTGCGCGAGCCCGGTGAGGCCGTCCGGACCGGCGGGCACCGGAAGCACGATCTCCGGCTCGAAGCCGGCCTCGCGCAGGTGGGGGACCAGCCGACCACCGACGGCGGCGACGCGAACCGGCCTTCCGAGCCCCCTCAGCCGGGGAGCAGCGTGCGAGACGATGTCGGCGTTGAACTGCCCCACGAGTCCCAGGTCGGACCCGAAGACGACGGCTCCGGCCGCCCCGTCCCGGGCATCGAGGCCCGCCGGGGCTGCCCCCGACTCCACCGGCGCGTCCCGCAGCGCCACCTGAAGGCCGAGCTCCAGAGTCTCGCGGTAGCCCTCCAGGGCGGAGACCGCCTCCCGAAACCCCCGGATCCGGACCGCGGCCAGCGCCTTCATCGCCCCGGCGATGGACCACAGGCTCTCCGCCGCTTCCACCCGTTTCCGCAGACCCTCGACGCGCTGCACGTCAGGCGCTCCAGGCCTCGCTCACCGCTTCCCGCGCCACGTCCCGCAGCTGGCGCACCTCGTCGGGGCCGATCTCCTCTCCGGCCTCGATTCGGCGGCAGAGCTCGGGCAGGCGGTCGCGGACCGCGTCCCGGATCCTCCGCTCGGCGTCCCCCACCCGCTCCACCGGAACCGGCTGGAGGACACCGCCGGTGGCGGCCAGGAGCGTCGCCACCTGCTCCGCCGGAGGCACGGGATCGCCCTCCCCCTGCTTCAGCACTTCCCGGACGCGACGTCCGCGCTCCAGCGTCGCGCGGGTCTCCTCGTCCAGCTGTGTCGAGAAGCGAGAGAAGACCTCCAGCTCCAGGAACTGGGCGTAGGCGAGCTTCAGGTCGGAGACCACGGTCCGGTAGGCCGACAGCTGTGCCCGCCCGCCGACGCGCGAGACCGAGCGCTCCACGTCGACGGCGGGCAGCACGCCGCGGTGGAAGAGGTCCGGGGAGAGGTAGATCTGTCCGTCGGTGATGGAGATGAGGTTCGTGGGGATGTAGGCGGAGACGTTCTGGGCCTCCGTCTCCACCACCGGCAGGGCGGTGAGCGAACCGCCCCCCTCCTCCTCCCGAAGACGGGTGGCCCGCTCCAGGAGCCGGGCGTGGACGTGAAAGATGTCTCCGGGAAAGGCCTCCCGCCCCGGCGGTCTCCGCAGCAGGAGCGAGAGCTCCCGGTAGGAGCGAGCGTGGCGGGTGAGGTCGTCGTAGACGATCAGGACGTCGTGTCCGGCCTCGGTGAAGTGCTCGGCCATGGAGGTGGCCGCGTACGGCGCCACGTACTGCAGGCCCGGCGGGTCGTCGCCGCTGGCCACCACGACCACGGTGTGCTCCATGGCGCCGGACCCGCGAAGCCGCTCCAGGACGCGCGCGACGGACGAGGTCCGCTGTCCGATCGCGCAGTACACGCACACCACGCCCGACGCCGCCTGGTTGACGATGGTGTCCACCGCCAGTGTCGTCTTGCCGGTCTGCCGGTCGCCGACGATCAGCTCCCGCTGGCCCCGTCCCACCGGAACCAGGGCGTCCACGGCCTTCACGCCGGTGTGCAGGGGTTCGGACACGGGGGCCCGGCTCAGGATCGGGGGCGCCGGCCGCTCGGCGGGGAGCCGGTGGGTGGCCCCGAGCGGGCCGCGCTCGTCCAGCGGCCGTCCGCTCCCGTCCACCACGCGGCCCAGGAGTTCCTCTCCCACGGGGACGCCGAACTCCCCTCCTGTCCGCCGCACCTCCTGTCCCGCTTCGATCCCGTCCTCCGGATCGAGCAGCACCACGCCGATGCCCGTCCGGTCGAGATCGAAGGCCAGGCCGAGCTCGCCCCCGGAGAACCGCAGGACCTCGTCCCTGCCCGCGCCGGAGAGGCCGGAGACGCGCACCACGCCCGCCTCCACGGAGCGGACGAGTCCGAACTCCCGCACCGGGGGGCGGCGGGCCGCCTCCTCCAGGGCCCGGGCCAGCGCGTCCAGGGGCCGGAGCACGGCCTCGTCCACGAGGGTCACGACGCCTCCTCCCGCGTGACCTCGGACTCCAGGAGCTCCGAGACCTCCCTCTCGGCCAGGTCCAGGCGGTCGCCGGCACTCCAGGCGACTTTACGGTCGCCGGCCCGGAGCTCCACCCCCAGGACGAGGTCCCACGAGGTGTCGAACTCGAGCTCCAGGCCACGGCCGATCCGGTCGTGGACGGCGGCTCTCAGCGCCTCCCGCTCGTCCCCGTCCAGCTCGAACCGAGTGCGCACCTGCACCGTGTCGTCCTCCTCGCCCGCGGCCCGCCTGAAGTCCTCCGCCTCGGAGGGGTCCAGGCCCTCGAGCCGTCGCGCGAAGACGTGCACGGCCTGGCTCTCCAGCTCCCGGTCCGCCAGCTGGCGGAGGAGATCACGGGTGACGTCCACGGCGTGGTCGGCGACCCGCTCCCGGAGCTCCCGGAGCAGACTCTCCTGCTGGCGGCGGACGGCCCGCTGCCACCGCTCGCGGGACTCGGCCGCCTCCTCCCGGACCTCCTCCTCCAGCTCCTCGCGGAGCCGCTCGGCCTCGCGCTCCGCCTGCCGGAGTCGCTCGTCCCGCGCCTCGTCGAGGGCCCGCCGCTCCTCCCGGTAGGCCTCGGCCTCGCGCTCCGCCTCCTCCCTCTCGCGCTCGGCCTCCTCCTGGCGACGCCGGATCCGCTCCTCGCGGCGGTCCAGGGCCGCGGTGACCGGCCCGTACAGGACGTATCGCAGCAGGCCGACCAGGATCAGGAAGTTCAGGACCTGGGCTCCGAAGGTGAACCAGTCGATGTCCACGGATCAGCCTCCGGCCGCGGCCACCACGTGGTTCCAGAACGGGTTGGCGAAGATCAGGATCAGGGCCACGACGAGGCAGTAGATGGCCGTGGACTCGACCATGGCCAGCCCGACGAAGAGGGTCCGGGTGATCGTGTTCGACATGTCCGGCTGCTGTGCCATGGAGTTGAGCGCCCGGTCCAGCGCCCGCGCCTCCCCCAGGGCCGGGGCGATGGTGCCGATGGCGATCGTGAGACCTGCCACGGCCATCGATACTATTCCCACCAACTCTATGCTTCCCATCTTCTTATCCTATTCTGTATCGAGTACATTATTGACGTGGGGAGGCTCGACCGGGCGCTCGGCCGCGTGGGTCCGCACGGCGGACAGCACGTAGACCAGCGCCAGCATGCCGAACACGTAGGCCTGGATGAGTCCGATCAGCAGCCCGAAGCCCTGCAGGACCGCGGGGAACAGGAAGGGCACCACCGAGACGATGATGGCGGCGATCAGCTGTCCGCTCATGATGTTGCCGAACAGGCGCACGGCCAGGGCCAGGGTCCGCGAGAGCTCCCCGACCACGTGGAAGGGGAGCATGAGGGGAGTGGGTCGGACGTAGTCCCGCAGATACTCCCGCCACCCGCGGGCCATGACCGCGAACGCGGGGATGGCCAGGAACACGGTGGCCGCCAGGGCCGCCGTCGTGGAGAGGGAGGCGGTGGGGGGCGTGTACCCCGGCACGATCCCGAGGACGGAGGCCCCTGCGATGAACAGGAAGAGCGTGCCCACGAACGCCAGGTACGGGTCGGGGTCCTTCGCACCCGCCTCGCGCACCTGCTCCCGCATCTGCTCCACGACGAGCTCCAGGAGCAGCTGCCAGCGCGAGGGCTCCACGTCGGCGCTGATTCGCCGGGTGACGAGCCAGGAACCGGTCACCAGCACCACCATCAGGACCCAGGTTCCGGCCAGGGTGAGATTCACCCGCACCGGCCCCCAAGCCCAGAGAACCACCGAATCCGGCCCGAACGGCATCGTCAGTCCCCCTCCCGCGGACGGAGTCGGTGCACCAGCACGGTGCGGACGAGGAGGAAGCCGAGGAGTCCGGCGGCGGCCGGCACGATCCCCCGCACGGCCAGCAGACCGAACCCGACGCCGGCGATCGACAGGCGCAGCAGATAGCTCCCGGCGAGCAGCAGAGGCGGACGGCGCGACGTCTCCGCCCGCGTCAGGGTGATCCAGAGCCCCCCGAAGTAGGCCGCCCCGATGACCATTCCGGCGACGAACCCGACAGCGGCGCCGATCATGGTCCCGGTCCCTCCCCCCCGTCGCTCTCCCGCTTCACCCAGTACCAGGCGTTCACGCAGCCCACCACCACGCCCACCACGAGCCCCGTGAGCGTCCACGAGACGGTGCCCGGCGTCGCCGACAGGCGGGCGTCCAGGAACATCCCCAGGCCGATGCCCAGCAGGGCCGGCACGGCCACCGACCAGCCGACGAGACCGAACATGCCGAGTCCGAACCAGACGCCCCGGTCCCCCTCCCGGCGCGCCCGGAGCTTGCGACGGGCCTTGCCGCCGACGGTCTCGTCGAGCCGCTCGTCCCTGCGCCCCTCATCCCCGTCCACGGAGCCCCTCCGCCTGCTGCAGGAAGTGTCGGATGAAGCGGGCCTCGAGCTGGGCCAGCGCCGATCGCGCCCCCCGCTCCCGCTGGTCGATCTTCTCGAATCGCTCCCGGACCGTTTGCCGCAGCGTCGCCAGGTCCTCGCCCCGCACGGCGTCCCGCACCGACACGGTCACCAGGTCTCCCCGCTTCACCAGGACGCCGCGATCCACGGCCAGGAGCCGCTCCCCGCCGTCCGGTTCCTCGAAGGTGAGGATTCCCGGCACCAGGACGGCCACGTAGTCGATGTGACGCGGCAGGATGCCGATGGACCCCTCGACCCCCTCCGCGACCACCTTCCCCACGTCCTCCTCCAGGAGCCGCTCGGTCGGGACCTGGACCCGGAGCCTCATGCCGCCTCACCTCTTCTCTGCCGGGCCTCGTCGACCTCGCCGATCATGTAGAGGGAGCTCTCCGGCACGTCGTCGAAGTCCCCGTCCAGGATCCGCTCGCAGCCCCCGACCGTGGCGTCGCGCGCGACGTACCGGCCGGCGTGGCCCGTGAACCGCTCGGTGACGGCGAACGGCTGCGTCAGGAACCGCTCCAGCCTCCGGGCCCGGTGCACGATCTCCTGGTCCCGCGCCGAGAGCTCGTCCAGGCCCAGCATGGCGATGATGTCCTTCAGCTCCTCGTAGTGGGCCAGGGTCTCCCGGACGCTCCGGGCCACCCGGTAGTGCCGATCGCCCACCACCCCCGGGGCCATGAGGTCGGACGTGGACTCCAGGGGATCCACCGCCGGATAGAACCCCTGCCCGGCCCGCTCGCGGGAGAGCACCACGGAGGCCGACAGGTGATTGAACGTGTGTGTGATCGCCGGATCCGTGAAGTCGTCGGCCGGCACGTAGACGGCCTGCACCGAGGTGATGGCCCCGCCGGCGGTGCTGGCGATTCGCTCCTCGAGCTCCGACAGCTCCGTGGCCAGCGTGGGCTGGTAGCCCAGCCGGGAGGGAAGCTTGCCCATGAGCCCCGAGACCTCCATGCCGGCCTGCACGAACCGGAAGATGTTGTCCACGAGGAGCAGGACGTCCTGGTTCAGGTCGTCGCGGAAGTACTCGGCCATGGTCAGCGCGGTGTGCCCCACCCTGAATCGGACCCCCGGCGGTTCGTTCATCTGGCCGAAGACGAGGACCGAGTCCTCCAGGACCCCGGCCTCCCGGAGCTCGCGGTAGAGCTCCTCCGCCTCCCGGTTCCGCTCCCCGATGCCGCAGAAGAGGCTCACGCCGCGGTGGGCGGCCACCATGTTGTGAATGAGCTCCATGATGAGGACGGTCTTCCCGACGCCGGCCCCGCCGAACAGCCCGGCTTTTCCGCCCCGCTCCAGGGGCACGAGGAGGTCGATGACCTTGATTCCCGTCTCCATGACGCCCCGCCCGCCGACCTGTCGGGCCAGCGAGACGGGCGGCTGCCGCTGGGCCCGCTCCCCGGCCGCGTCCAGCGGTCCGCGATCGTCGATGGGGCGCCCGAAGGCGTCCAGCATCCGCCCCTTCAGGCCGGAGCCGACCGGGACCAGCAGCGGATGGCCGGTGTTCCGTACGGCATCCCCGCGGGACAGCCCCCGTGTCTCGCTGAGGGCGATGCACCGCACGTGCTCCTCGTCGAGCTGGCTCATGACCTCGAGC
The DNA here is from genome assembly GCA_947581645.1 of Candidatus Caribbeanibacter nitroreducens. GTDB lineage: Bacteria > Gemmatimonadota > Gemmatimonadetes > Palauibacterales > Palauibacteraceae > Caribbeanibacter > Caribbeanibacter nitroreducens. The sequence goes on from CANPVF010000138.1 coordinate 28,509, forward strand.
ACGACGTCGTCGGCAGTGGAGCGGAGGATCGTGTGGACCTCGGGGAGCCGCTCCCGGAACGAGGCGTCCACGACCCCTCCGCGCACGGCGGTCACCGTGCCCGACGTCCTGTCGACCGGGGGGCGCACCTCGTCCTCCTCCCGCGTCTCATTCCGCAACGATGGTCTCCATTTCTGCTCCTCGCCTCCGGGGGCGGGGCCGTCCGATCCGTCGGGGTCGGCCCCGATGCAGCGCACCGAAACCTGCCGCGCGCCCACCGGCGAGTCTGTCGGGAGGACGTCGAATCCGTCGTGGGAGTAGCCGGTACGGCGATGTGGGAGAATCCCTGGACGGGGGGAGATCCCCCACCGGGATCCGCGTGGAATGCCCGATACGGGGGTCGGCGCCGGCGCCCTAGCTTGAAGAGCCGGATTCCCCTTCGGGGGCCGGGGTCGGGCCGAACGAGCCGGCGCCCGGCGTCGACATCAGCGACGGCGAGGAGAGGCGTGGAACGAGGACGCGACGAGGCGGGGACCGACGGCCGGCGGGCGGACCGGCCGCATCTCGCCCTGCGCTGGCTCCGTTCTCTCCTGGTGGTGGCCCTGTTCCTCTTCGCCGTGCGGCTCCTCGGAGCCGCCACGCACGCCCTCTCCCCCTTTCTCACCGTCCACCTTCCTTCCCTCGTGGGAGGGCCGATCGCGGCCGTGGGTCTGGGCTGGCTGGCCACGTACGTGCTCCTCAACGGCTCCGTGGTCGCCGCCCTGGGACTGTCCCTCTACGCTTCGGGCGCGCTCCCGCTGGAGCACGCGTTCCTCGTACTGGCGGGCTCCAGGCTCGGCGCCTCCGCCTTCGTCATCCTCATGGGAGCCCTGGATCACCTGAAGAACGGGCGCGGAAGCCTGCGTGAGTCGCTGGGGCTCGGCCTCCTGACCCTCATCGTGACGCACACCCTGTATCTCCCGGCCACCGCCGCGGGGTACGTGCTCCTGCGCCAGCTCCCGCCGGCGACCATAGCGGCCCTGGGGGCGGACTCCCTGGGACTGCCCACGCTGGAGGTGCTCCGCGGGCTCACCGCCGGGGTCGCCGAGCTGCTGGGCCCGGGCCTCGCCTTCGGGGTGGCCGTGGTCCTCTTCGTCGTGAGCCTCCAGTTCTTCGACCGAATGCTGGAGGACGTGGACGCGGACGGGCTGCGCGACCGCTGGTTCGGGCGGCTGGACAACCGGTGGATCTCCTACGCGCTCGGCACCGGGGTGACCACGGTCACGGCCAGCGTGTCGTTCTCCATCGGAGTGGTGGTTCCCCTGTACAACCGGCGGTGGATCGGCCCGGACCGGATCACCCCCTACATCATGGGGGCGAGCCTCGGAACGCTGGCCGACACGCTGCTGGTGGCCCTGGTGCTGGGCACCACGCTCGGAACGGGCACGGTGGTCCTGATGGCCATGGTGGTGGCGGTCGTGACGGCCGTCGCGCTGGTGGCCTACGCGCCCTACCGCGCCCTGGTCGCGGGCGGACTGGAGTGGGTCACCGGCGAACAGCGCAACTTCCGGTGGGCCGCGGCCGGCCTGCTGGCGGCGCCGGCCCTGCTCCTGCTGTTCGGCTGAGCGCCGGAGCCGGAGCTCCGATCAGAGGCCGAAGGGGTAGGTCTCCGGCTCGCCCTCGACCTGCTCGGAGTCCAGCGGCGTCAGGGCGTCCGTCTCCTCCAGCCACACGAGCTCGTCGAACTGGCGGGAGAGGGAGGCCTGGACGTACTCGTCCCCGTCGTCTCCCGGGTCCCGGACCACGCCCACCGTGCGCAGAGGTCGGGTGTCGGCCAGGCGCTCCCGCACCGCGGGCGGGGCCCGGTGGTGGATCGGAAGCAGCGCACGCGGCTCCTCCATGTGGGTCAGGAGGTGCTCATAGCTGTCGTCGCGTGCAGGCCCCAGCTCCCGGGTCTCCGGCGGCCCCTCCCAGCGGGACGCCACGGTCACCGACCCGCGGTCGGTGACCATTCCCACCAGGTACGCCCTCTTGTCGAGCTCCTCCCGAGCCAGCTCGCCCAGGCTGGTCCGTCCCCTCCGGCCCATGCTCGTGGCCGAGGCGTCGCCGACGTGGGCGTTGTGCGCCCACACGACGCCCCGGGAGTCCGGCCCGTGGTGGGCCAGGAGCATCCGGAGGGTGTCCAGCATGTGCTCCTCCCGGACGTTCCACGCCTTCGCTCCTCCCCGGTAGAGCAGGCGATAGTAGCGCTCCGCATCGGCCACCAGACGGGCGTTCTGCACGGCCTGCACGAAGTCCTCGCCGATACCGGGAAGCGCGAGCCTCTCCTCCAGGAGCTCCCGCAGCTGGGCCATCACGGCCTCCTCGCACTCCTCGAACGTCTCGCGGGTGGCCTCGCTCGTGTAGCGGCCGGGCTCGTCCTGCCAGGGCGCGAGGCACGAGTATCGGGAGCGTGCCTCGTCGGCGGCCTCCGGATCCACCCGCTCGAGGTACTCCAGTATTTCCCGTACCGAGTCGTTCATTCCGAACAGGTCGAGCCCGTGCAGGGCCACGCGATCGCCTCGCTCTCCGATCCCCGAGTTGAAGTCGCGCAGGCTCTCCACGAACTCGCGGGTCTCCCGGTTGCGCCACAGCCACCGGGGAAACCGGGCGAAGGCCGTCCACTCGGATTCCGGCACGTCACCGTCGCGCACGTAGCGATCGATGCGGGCGGTGTCGCTCCAGTCCGCCTCCAGGGCCACGAAGTCGAAGTCGTGCACCGCCAGCAGCTCCCGGGTGAGCCGCGACCGCATGCGGTGGAACTCCGACGTGCCGTGCGTGGACGCACCGAGCAGGACGACCCGCGCCCCGGACGCCCGGCGGAGGAAGCCGTCCAGGTCGGCGCGGCCGATGCTCTCGAAGGGCTCGGCGAAGTCCAGGACCTCGGTGGCCAGCTCCTCGTCGGACACGTCCTCGGGCATGACGGCCACGGCGTCGTCCCCGGGACTGGCGGCCGAGGGCTCCGTTCGGGACGGAGCGTCGCCCTCGTAGTCGTCCTCCTCGGTCTGCCCGTGTCCCTCTTCCGGCGTCGGGTCCTCGTTCGGTGCGCTCATGTATCCTCTGTCCTCGCTGTTTCGTCGTCCGTGATCATTCCCTGTCGAGCCACTTCTTCAGCTCCGAGAGGGAGCGTGTATTCAGCACGTCGTCCGGCTCGAGCCATCCCCTGCGGGCCTGCGCCACGCCGTACTCCATGTACCGGAGGTTGTCCGTGCTGTGAGCGTCCGTGGAGATGACCACCGGGACGCCGAGCTCGCGGGCCCGGAAGACGTGACGGTCGCTGAGGTCCAGGCGCTCCGGGTTGGCATTCAGCTCCACCGCCACGTCGTGCTCGCGCGCCGCCTCCAGGACGGCCTCCACGTCCAGGTCGTACGGCTGCCGTTCGTTGATCCGACGTCCCGTGGGATGGGCCAGCACGTGGACGGCCGGGTGCGAGACGGCGGTGACGATGCGCTCCGTCTGCTCGGCCCCGTCCAGGTCCATGTAGGAGTGGACGGACACCAGGACCAGGTCGAGCTTCTCCAGGTGCTCGTCGTCCAGGTCCAGTGACCCGTCCTTCAGGATGTCCACTTCCAGCGACCGGAGGATCTCGATGTCCAGGTCCCCCTCGAAGCCGTCGATCTCCTTCCACTGCTCCTCCAGCTCGTCCTCGTCCAGTCCCCCGGCCACGCTGACGCGCCGGGAGTGGTCGGTGATGGCCATGTACTCGTAGCCCCGCTCCTGGCAGGCCCGGGCCATGGTCTCGATCGTGTTCTTGCCGTCGGACCAGGTGGAGTGCATCTGCAGGTCGCCGCGGATGTCGGACAGCTCGACCAGGTCGGGGAGCTCGTCCTCCCCGGCGGCCTCGATCTCGCCCCGATCCTCCCGGAGCTCCGGCGGCATCCACACGAGGCCGAGGGCCTCGTAGACGCCCTCCTCGGTCTCGCCGGCCACACGCTCGCCCTCGCCGGGCTCCATCTCGTCCGGATCGACCCCCTCCGGGATCTCGAACACCCCGTACTCGCTCACCCGGAGGCCGTCGTCGAGGGCACGCTTGCGCAGCTTCACGTTGTGCTCGAGCGACCCGGTGAAGTACTGGAGCGCCGCTCCGTAGGACTCCCCGGGCAGGATCCGCAGGTCCACCTGCAGACCGGGGCGAAGGACGACGCTCCCCCGGGTCTCCCCGGCCTCGATGACGCGCTCCACCAGGTCGTAGGAGGTGAAGTGCTCCATCACGGGCCCGGCGTCATCGCAGGCCACGAGCAGGTCGATGTCGCCCACGGTCTCCTTCCGCCGGCGGTAGCTTCCCGCCACGTCCAGCTCCTCGACGCCGGGAGCTTCCCCCATGTACTCCAGGAGCGGCTCCACCCAGCGGTCGGCGTCGCCCAGGCGGAAACGCTCCCGGTGCTCGCGGAAATCCTCGATGGCCTGGCGCAGCTTCTCGGCGGTCTTCTGGCCGAACCCCTCCAGCTCGACGACCCGTCCCCCGTCCAGGGCGTCCTCGAGGTCGTCGACGGTCTCGATGTCCAGCTCCTCCCAGAGCTTCTTCGCCTTCTTCGGGCCGATGCCCTCCAGGTCCAGGAGATCGGCCACGGTGGGCGGGACCTCGTCGTGCAGATCCCGGAGAAGCTGGAATTCGCCGGTCTCCACCATCTCGGTGATGTATCCGGAGATGTCCTCGCCGATGCCGGAGAGCTCGGTCAGGTCCTCACCCTCCTCCACCATCTCGGCGAGGGAGCGCGTCAGCCCCTCGATGGTTCGCACGGCGTTCCGGTAGGCTCGCACGCGGAACGGGTTCGCCTCCTGGATCTCCAGGAGGTCGGCCACCTCGCTGAGTCGTTCGGCGATCTCTACGTTTTCCATGGACTGTAGCTTAGCGTGGAACACTGCTCCGACTCCGTCGGGCAGGCCTCGGGGGAGGACGTGGGGGGAGGCCGCCGGCGTCCGTCGGGAGAACTCCCATGGTGCCACCGAGAGCGACACCGGTCGGAGGGGGCGACTCCGTCGACGCCGGCACGGCCACCCTCTTCCTGGCCGGCGACGTGATGATCGGGCGGGGCATCGACCAGGTCCTTCCGAACTCCGTCCCGCCGTCCCTGCACGAGCCGCACGTCCGGGACGCCCGGCGATACGTCGAGCTGGCCGAGCGGGAGAACGGGCCGATTCCGGCTCCGGTGGGCCTCGCGTACCCGTGGGGAGACGTCCTCGACGAGCTCGACCGGGCCGATACCGCAGCCCGGATCGTGAACCTGGAGACCGCGGTGACCACCGCCGGGCAGCCGTGGCCCGGGAAGAGCATCCACTACCGGACCCACCCGGCCAACGTCGGCTCTCTCGTGGCCGCCGGCGTCGACGTGGCCGTGGTGGCGAACAACCACGTGCTCGACTGGGGGCGGGCCGGCCTGCGCGAGACGCTGGACACTCTCGAGGCCGCCGGCCTGCGGCCGGCCGGCGCCGGCTCCGACCGGGAAGAGGCCGGGGCCCCGGCGACCGTGGACCTCGACGGGCGCCGCGGCCGCGTCCTGGTCGTCGCGCTCGCCTCCCCGAGCGCCGGCGTCCCGCCGGAGTGGGCCGCGACCCCGGAGCGGTCCGGGGTCGCCTACCTCCCGGAGCTCTCCGAAGCCGCCGTCCGGGACGTCGGTCGGCGGCTGGCTCGGATCCGCCGGGAAGACGACCTGGCCGTGGCCTCGCTGCACTGGGGATCCAACTGGGGCTACGGGATTCCGGCGGACCAGCGTCGCTTCGCCCGCCGGCTCGTGGACGAGGCCGGCGTCGACGTCGTCCACGGCCACTCCTCCCACCATCCGAAGGGGCTCGAGGTCCACCGCGGGCACCTCATCCTGTACGGATGCGGTGACTTCCTCAACGACTACGAGGGGATCGGAGGGCACGAGGAGTACCGGCCGGAGCTCGTGCTCAGCTACCTCCCGGTCCTGGAGGCCGGGACCGGCCGCCTGGAGCGCCTCGAGATGGTCCCGATGCGCATCCGCGGTTTCCGGCTGGAGCGCGCCGGCCCCGAAGCGGGGCGCTGGATGTGCGACACGCTGGGGCGGGAGAGCCGGCGGCTGGACGGCGTCGACGTCGGGCTGACCGACGACGGCCGGCTGCTGGTCCTTCCGTGAGTCCGGCTCAGAAGAGGGCCACCCCGATCTCGCCCTCCAGGGCCTCGCGCCACAGGTCCTCGAGCCGCCCCAGCTCCTCGCCGGCCACCTCCTCGACGCGGGAGCGATAGTCCTCCGCCCGGCTGCCGGCCTCCGTGCCCAGTCCGACCTCCAGCAGCTGCGGCTCCTCCAGCGGCTGACCGATTCGGCTCTGGAGGTAGCACTCCGCCCCCTCGACGCCGGGGCAGCATCCGACGACGCGGCGCGCGATGCGGTTCGCCGCCACCGGATACAGCTTGCCCGGGTGGCTCACGGGATTCTTGCCGGCCGAGGCCTCCATCACCATCGGGCGGTAGGGCGTGATCAGTCCGCCGACCCGGTTCCCGCGGCCCGTCTGGCCGTCGTCCCCGCCGTCGGCCGAGGTGCCGAGGACGGTGAGGTAGACCTCGCCCTCCTCGACGCGATCGGCGGTGTTCACCTTCACCGCGAGCGCGCCCCCGGTGTGCTCCCTGGCGGCCTCGCGCGCCAGCTCGGCGGCTCGGCGCTTCGTCTTCTCGTAGCGCTCGAGCGTCGGCGTGTGGCGGCCGACCACCGCGCACGCGACCGTGAGCTCGATGCTGTCTCCCCGGCGCACGCCGGTCACCTTGACGTCCTCTCCCAGCGCGGGGTAACGGCCCGTGACGTGATCCGACGACAGCCGCCGCTCCACGTCCAGCACCACCCGCTCCAGGACGCTGGGCGGGGCGTATCCCGTTCCCAGGGACGTGTCGTTGGCCAGCCGCTTCCCCTCCCGGAACTGCCGGTCGAAGAGCTGCACCAGGTCCGGTGATCCCGGCCGGAGCAGGTTGTGGAAGCGGAAGTGCTCCCGGGCATCCGCCGCGTGCAGGTTCTCGTCGACCCAGTCCCGGCAGGCCTCCCGGACGATCTGCTCCACCGGCACCTCGCGGCCCCGGAACTCGTGGGTGGCACGGCCGCTCAGGTAGACGTCGACGGGCTCCTCCAGCTCGCCGCCCCCCGGCTCGGGCCGGCCGAGGCCGGCGCGGAGAAGGACTTTGTCCACGTTGTGGTGGAGGGGATGCCCGAACTCCTGCGCGTAGAACCGGCACAGGTCCGTGCTGAGCCGCTCCGCCATGCCGTCGCAGATCGTGTCGGGGTGGCCGCGCCCCTTTCGCTCCACCACCTCCACGTCCCGGTCGCCGGTCGCAGGTCCGATGAGCTCGCTGATGGTGACGTCCATGCCTCACTCCTCCCGATTCCGCCCGTCGCCGTTCCGCTCGTCGACCCGCGGCGTCAGCACCCGGAGTGCGTCCGGAACGACGTCCGCCCGGAACGCTTCGTCTCCGAGAACCTCCCCGTCCAGGCTCACCCAGATCGGCGGTCGGGCCCGGATGCTCACCGACTCGACGCGTACTCTCCGTACGTCGTCCCGGCCCGGGTGCTCGCCCCGCAGGACGGACCACACGAGTCCCGGCATCTTCCGGGCCGGTCCACACTCGACCACCACCAGGTCGAGGAGCCCGTCGTCCACCCGGGCGCCGGGGGCCACCGGGACTCCTCCTCCGGCGTGGCTTCCGTTCGCGACGATGACGCTGTACGCCACCGAGCGCAGGGTCTCCCTCCCCTCGTCGCACTCGGCCGTGATGCGGTAGCGGGGAATGTGGCGAAGGGCGGCCACGGCGGCGACGCGGTAGGAGTAGCTCCCGAGCCATCGCTTCAGCCCCGCCGGGAGCCGCCGCTCCACGAGGCCGCCGACACCGGCGACGGCGGAGTTCACGAAGTGCCGCTCCCGGCTGCCGCGGACCCGGCCCACGTCGACGGTCCGCGTCGACCCCTCGTCGAGGACCTCCCGGGCCGCCTCGGGGTCCAGGGGGACGCCCAGGGAGCGGGCGGTGTCGTTGCCCGTTCCGAGCGGGAGGAGGCCCACCGCCGGGACCGATCCCGTCCCGTCTCGCTCCCGGCCGAACGGTGCCAGGCCGTTCACGACCTCGTTGAGGGTGCCGTCGCCCCCGGCCGAGACCAGCTCGGCCACCCCTTCGGCCCGGGCTCGTCGTGCGAGGGTGGAAGCGTCGCCGGGACCCGTCGTCTCCCGCAGCTCGGTCTCGGGCTCGGCCGCCAACTCCTCCAGCAGCCCCCGGTGCCGCGAGGCGCGTCGGGCCGTCGGATTGAGGATGACGAGCCTCCTCACCCGTCGCCCACCAGCCGCTGACGGTACCAGTCCAGGAGCCGGTCCTCCAGGGCACCAGCCGGGCCACTCTCGCCGGGACGCTCCGGCCCGATGGAGTGGCCCTGGCCGGCCAGCAGCTCCTTCCGGACCTCACCGGCTCCGCCTCCGCCGGGTTCCTCCCGATACGCCCGGCGGAGGGCCCGCTCCAGGACCTCCGCCTCGGACGGGGGGACCCGGTCGTCGTCCTCGCCGTGGAGGAAGAGGACGTCCGGCCGCGGCTGGCCGGCGGCGATCTCCTCCGCCCGGTCCGGTATGTCGAGTCGCCGCGCCTGCTCCCGCGCCTCCGGGGTCCAGTCGTAGGGCTCGCCGACGAGGTCCTCGATCTCGGCCAGCGGAGTCTCCGCGCTCGCGGGAGCGCCGACCGTGGCCGCGGCCCGCACCGGCAGGTCGCCCTCGGCCAGCACGTGGAGCGCGACCAGCCCGCCGGCGGAGTGTCCGAACACGCCGAGCCCGCGGCCGAAGCCGGCGTCCAGCTGCTCCCGCAGCGACTCGATCACCGACGGGAGCTCCCCGGTGGCCTGCTCGACCACCGGCCACAGCAGCCGCCCGAGATAGTCCTCTGCCTGCCGCTCGCCCATCTCGCGGGGACCGCCCTCGGGCCGGCGGCCGCCGAACAGCGGAAGGTCCAGGTAGACGCGGTAGGCCTCGAGCCCGTGGAGCGGCAGACGCTCGGACAGCCCCTCGGCCTCGGGCGGCGGTCCGAAGCCGTGCCAGAGGACGAGGAGCGGCGCCTCGTGGTCGATTCCGGCCGGCGCGGCCAGCACGCCCGGAACGCCGGCCGCCCGGATCTTTCGGCTCACCGTGCGCGATCCGTCGGCGGCCGTCACGGCTCGACCCCCTTCTCCTCCAGCAGGTCGGTGAACCCGTCCTCGTCCAGCGTCTCGACCCCCTCCTCCTCGGCGTCGTCTGCCTTCTGTCCCGGGTCCTCGCCCACCACCACGTAATCGGTCTCCGAGCTCACCGAGGAGGCTGCGCGCCCCCCGTTGGACTCCACGAGCTCCCGGGCCTCGTCGCGTGTCCAGCGCTCCAGGGCGCCCGTGAAGACGAACGTCAGCCCCTCGAGCAGGTCGGTGCCCGTCTCCTCCGCCTCCCGGACGTCGACGCCCGCCTCCAGGAGTTCGTCGATGGCCTCCCGGTCGCGGGGATCCTCGAAGAAGTCACGGATCTTCGCCGCCATCTTGGGGCCGACCCCCGGCACCTCCTGCAGGGCGTCCTCGTCCGCCTCCCGCACGGCCTCCAGCGACCCGAAGTGGTCCGCCAGGTCCCGGGCCACCGCCTCCCCCACCTCGGGTATTCCGAGCCCGTAGAGGAAGCGCCGCAGAGCGGGCTCACGGCTGTCCCGGATCTCGGAGATCAGTCTTTCGGCCGATGTCTCGGCGAACCCCTCCAGCTCCTCGAGGTCTCCGGCCTCCAGGCGGTACAGGTCGGCGAGGGACTCCACGAGACCGCGCTCCACCAGCAGGTCCGCCGTCTCCTCGCCGACTCCCTCGATGTCCAGCGCCCCCCGGGCGGCGTAGTGCTGGATCCGCCGTTTGAGCTGGGCCGGGCACTCGAAGCGGTTCGGGCAGAGGTCCAGCGGCCCGTCCCGCTCCACGTCGGCGCCGCAGGCCGGGCACGTCCCGGGCATCGAGAAGGGGGGCTCCCGCTTCCGGCCCGGCTCCTTCAGGCGCTCCACGACCTCGGGGATCACGTCCCCTGCTCGCTGGATCCGAACCCGGTCGCCGACCCGGACGTCCTTTCGCTCGACTTCCTCCCGGTTGTGGAGCGACGCCCGGGCCACCGTCACGCCGCCCACCTCCACGGGACGGAGAAGCGCCACGGGCGTCAGCTTCCCGGTCCTGCCCACGCTGACGGCGATGTCCTCGACGCGCGTCTCCTCCCGCCGCGGCTCGAACTTGAAGGCCAGCGCCCAGCGCGGGTGACGGGCCGTGCTCCCGAGTGCCTCCCGCGGCGCGTGCTGGTCCAGCTTGACCACCACGCCGTCGATCTCGTAGTCCAGCTCGTCGCGCCGCTCGCCCCACCGCCCGTGGTACTCGGCGATCCCGTCGGCGTCCGCGGCGGTGTCGATTCCCTCGGGAAGCCGGAAGCCCCAGTCGTCCAGCGCCTCCAGCGCCTCGGAGTCGGACTCCAGGTCGAGGTCGCCGGCGTTCAGGACCTCGTAGGCCAGCAGGTGGAGCGGCCGGCCGGCGGTGACCCGCGAGTCGAGCTGACGGAGGGAACCGGCCGCCGCGTTCCGGGGGTTCGCGAAGGGCTCCTCGTCCCGCTCCATCAGGGAGCGGTTGAGCTCCTGGAAGTCGGGCAGGAAGAAGATGGCCTCGCCCCGGACGGCCAGCAGCGACGGTGCCTCCCGGTCCTCCTCCCTGAGGACCAGGGGGACGGAGCCGATGGTCCGGACGTTGTCGGTGATCTCCTCCCCCTCCCGGCCGTCGCCCCGGGTGGCGCCGCGCTCCAGGCGCCCGTCCTCGTAGACCAGCTCCACGGAGGCCCCGTCCAGCTTGGGCTCCAGCAGGAACGACGCGTCCTCGCCCGCCGCCTCCCGCACCCGCCCCACCCAGCGATCGACGTCGTCCCGCTCGCGGGTGGCCTCCAGGCTGAGCATGGGAGCCACGTGCTCGACCGTGGGGAACTCGTCCCGGGGTGGGGCTCCGACGCGGCGCGTCGGGGAGTCGTCGGTGGCCAGCTCCGGGAACCGGTCCTCGATGGTCTCCAGCGCCACGAAGAGCCGGTCGTACTCCGCGTCGGAGATCTCCGGCTCGTTCTCCACGTAGTACAGGTGGTCGTGGCGCCGCACCTCCTCCCGGAGCTCTCCGACCACGTCCTCCGCCTCCTCCCGCGACAGCTCCCCGGCCTCGTCCGGGCCCGGAAAGCCGTCGGTGCCGGGGCTCATCGCTTCACTGCTTCGGGCAGCGCCTCCGGCGTCGGCGCCTGGCCGCCGCTCCTCAGGGCGAGCCAGGTCGTCACGTCACGGGCGGTGACGATGCCCAGCAGCTCCCGGCCCTCGTCTACCACCAGGACACGCCGGGCCGGCGACTCGCCGAGTTTCCTGATCACCTCGAAGAGCTCGTCGTCCGGCCCCACGGCGACCTGCTCGTCGAAGGGGATCATCACCTCGCGGACGCGCGTGGCGTCCCACCGGTCGCGCGGCACCTGTCCCGTCTCCTCGAGGGTGACCAGTCCCAGGGGCTCTCCGTTCTCGACGACCGGATAGGAGCCGTGCTTGTCCCGGAGAAAATGGTCCTCCACAAGCTTTCCGACGCTGATGTTCGGTGAGACGACCTCGGGGTCGGCCGTCATGGCGTCCCGGGCCCTGGCGCCCTCCAGGCCCGCCCGGAGAACGTGCTGCCGGTAGCTCATCTTGGCGGCGTTCATCAGGAACCAGCCGATGACGCCGAGCCACAGGCCGCCGATCAGGTTGCCGGCGAAGAGCTGGAGGAGCCCGAACGTGGCGATGAGAACCCCCATGGCCTGTCCCCCGACGGAGGCGATCCGGGTGGCCTCCTCGAGGTCGTCGCGCCACCACCAGAGGACCGCCCGGAAGAGCCGCCCGCCGTCCAGCGGGAAGCCGGGGAGCAGGTTGAAGACGGCCAGCGCCACGTTGAGGAACGACAGGTACCGGGCCACCTCCACGGCCGCCGCGGACCATCCCAGGGCGTCGCCCAGGAGAAAGAGGGCCCAGAAGGCGGCGCCGATGACCAGGCTGGCCAGGGGGCCGACGCCCGCGATGAGGAACTCGTCGCGCGCGCTCCTCGCCTCGTCCCGCATGCGGGAGACGCCGCCGAAGATGAACAGCGTGATGCCCTCCACCTCCACGCCCTTGGCGCGGGCCATGAGCGAGTGGGCGATCTCGTGCAGGAGGAGGGAGCCGAAGAAGAGCGCCCCGGCCACCACGCCCATGACCAGGTACGCGCGGCCCGATAGCTCCGGCACGACCCGGGGGAAGACGGCGGTGCTGAAGCTCCACACCACCAGGGCCACGATGATGAGCCAGGAGAGATCGACCGAGATCTCGAAGCCGAAGATCCGTCCCAGACGAAATCCGCGCATGCTCAACTCCCCGGGCCCGTGGTGAGTGTTCCCGACGTCCCCGGCGCCTCACGGCGAGCCACGAACGGCGGACGGCATCTCGTGCGGCGGACGATCAGCCTGGCGAGCCAGGGGACGCTGGACAAGGGACGCGCGTCAGTCCCCGTGACGGCGGTTCGCCACGTACCGACGCAGATCCAGGGCGTCACGAACGGCCCGTCCCTCCGGGTCCTTCAGGTGCTTCATGTGGGAGCCGAAGCGGCTGAACTTGAGCACGTAGAGAAAATCCTTCGGCGCCC
>CANPVF010000139.1 GCA_947581645.1 Candidatus Caribbeanibacter nitroreducens
GAGGGCATGTCCGGCGGGGTGACCTCCTGCCAGTTCCCGCCGTCGTCCCGGGTCACGTGCACCAGCCCGTCGTCGGAGCCGGCCCAGATCACGCCCTCCTCGTGCCCCGACTCCCGCAGCGCGAAGACGGTTCCGTAGGTCTCCACGCCGGTGATGTCGTGCTGGATCGGCCCGCCGGGATAACCCTGGGTGGAGTCGATGTCCGCCGTGAGGTCCGGGCTGATCGTCTCCCAGCTCTGTCCCCGGTTCGTGCTCCGGTGCACCACGTGCGAGCCGTAGAGGATCTCGTCCGGGTCGTGGGGGGAGAGCTGGAGCGGCGGGTTCCAGTTGAAGCGGTATCTCAGGCTCCGCACCGCCTGCCCGTCCTGCATCTGCGGGTAGGGGACCACGTTCCGGGCCTGGCGCGTCTCCTCGTCCCAGGCGTACAGGTCGCCGCTGTAGCAACCGGCGTACATGCGGCCCGGGTCCCGCGGGTCCACGGCCACGTCGCCGCTCTCGCATCCGCCCGTGGTGTGCCAGAATTCGAACCGCGTCTCGGCCTGCTGCTGCCAGGCGGAGACGCAGATGGCCGAGTTGTCCTGCTGGCCGCCGCAGAGCCTCGTGGGGAACGAGGCGGTGTCCAGGCTCACCCGGTAGAACTGGGCGGTGGGCTGGTTCCGCATGGTGGACCAGCTCTCGCCCCCGTTGGTGGTGACCTGGGCCCCGCCGTCGTCGGCGATGGCCATGACCTCGGGCCGCTCCGGGTTGATCCACAGGTCGTGGGTGTCGCCGTGGGGCACGTCGATCCGCTCGAAGGTGCGGCCAGCGTCTGTGGAGCGGTGGAAGCTCACGTTCTCCACGTAGACGGTGTTCGGGTCCCGGGGGTCGGCGAAGATGTGCGTGTAGTAGTAGGCCCGCTGCCGGAGCTCCCGCTCCCGGTTCACCCGCGTCCAGGTGTGTCCCGAGTCGTCGGAGCGGTAGACGCCGCCCCGCTCCGGGTGGGCGACGATGGCCCACACACGGTCCGGGTCCGCCGGGGACACCGTGACCCCGATCTTCCCCACCACGCCGGTGGGGAGCCCGCCGTGGACCCGCTCCCAGCTGTCGCCGCCGTCGGTGGATTTGAAGAGGCCGCCCTCCTCCGCTCCGTCGACGATGGTCCACGGCTTCCGCTCGGCCCGCCACGCGGCGGCGTAGATCTCACGCGGGTTCTCCGGGTTCACGGCCAGGTCCACGAAGCCGGTGCTGTCGGAGACGAAGAGCACCTTCTCCCAGCTCTCGCCCCCGTCCGTGGTGCGGTAGACGCCCCGCTCCGGGTTCGGGCCGAAGGCGTGGCCCAGGGCCGCCACCCAGACCACGTCCGGGTCCCGCGGGTGGACGGCGACGTCGCCGGTCTGGCCGATCGCCTCGAGCCCGGCGAAGCTCCAGCTCTCCCCGGCGTCCCGGGAGACGTACACGCCCCGGCCGGCCGAGGCGTTGCCCCGGATGTCGGCCTCGCCGGTACCGACCCACACGACGCTCGGGTCCGAGTCGGCCACGTCGATGGCCCCGATGGAGCCGGCGCCGAAGTAGCCGTCCGAGACGTTCCGCCACACCTCGCCGTCGTCGGTGGTCTTCCACACCCCGCCGCCGGTGGTGCCCATGTAGAAGGTGTGCGGGCGGTCCCGGTGACCGGCCACCGCCTGGGCCCGGCCGCCGCGGGTGGGGCCCACCATGCGGTACTCGAGGCCCTCGAGCGCGCCCGGCGGCACGGCCGGCTCCTGCTCCTGCGCCCCGGCGGGGGTCGGCGCGGCGAGGAGGAAGAGGATCGCTCCGGCGAGGACGGCGACCAGGGATCGTGATCTCATGGGGCTCCGGTCGGCTGCGGGCGAGTCTGCGGCGAAGGGCGGGAATGTGCCGGCCTCGCCTCGACGGCGCGAAGAGCCCGTTGAGGCCGCGGTGACGGACGGCGTGATCCTCTCTTCGAGCCCATCGATGGTCCCGGATCCGCTCCAGAGGTATGATGTGTGTCCAATGGCCACCGCGGGAATTACCTGGAAACACGTCCAGCAGGCCCCCGACGATGGCAGGCGCCGGGAAGCCATCGGCGGCGACCTCTACGTGACCGCTGCACCCAGCGTGCGCCACCAGCGCGTGAGCGGCCGCCTGGAGGCTGAGCTCCGGCGGCTCCTCGAGGATCCGGGGCACGGGGAGGTCCTCGACGCCCCCATCGGGGTCGAGTTCCCCGAAACCGGCGAGGGCGTGCAGCCCGACCTCCTCTTCGTCTCCCGGGATCGGCGCGGCATCATCGCCGAGGACTGGATCCGCGGCGCCCCGGACCTCGTGCTCGAGATCCTCTCGCCGGCCACGGCCGAGCGAGACCGGGGCCTCAAGCGGGAGTTGTACGAGCGGCAGGGCGTGAGCGAGTACTGGATCGTCGACCCGGAGGAGGACGCCGTCGAGGTCTGGCGCCTCACCGGCGGGGACGAGCGCCGCGCCCACCACGAGCGCTTCACCGACCGCCTGCCGGTACGCGTCGGCGACGAGTACATCGGTGAGATCGATCTCGCCAGGATCTTCGCGAGGGGCACCTGATCCGATGGCTGCCACGCTTCAGATCCGAAATGTTCCCGATGATCTGCGCCGTCGGCTCGAGAAGGGCGAACGTGTCGATCCGGACGAGGCCGCTGCCGAGGCCGTCCGATCGGAACGGGAGGCACGGAACCGGGCCTTTCCGATGTTGTATTACAGTTGTATTACATCCCCGGCCAGGAGCCCCCTTCTGATGCGACACGACGCACAACTCTCGATACGCCTCCCGCGAGACCTGGCGGAGAAGCTGGACGAGACTGCCTCCGCCCGCGGAATGGACCGCTCCGACCTCGTCCGGGACGCCATCCGTCTCTACCTCGAGGGACCGGATGAGAGCGACCGCCCCTGGGATCGCGTCGGCGACCTGGCCGGTGCCGCTAGCGGCGGCCCTCCCGATCTCGCTCGCCGCCAGCGGGAGTATCTGAAGGAACTCCTGAGTGGCAGCTGAGCGGGCCCTGCTGGATACCAGCGTCCTGGTCGCATTTCTCCACGCCGACGATCAGGACCACGAGGTAGCCGTGGACGCGATTCGAGGCTTCCAGGGGACCCTGCTCGCTACAGAGGCGATCCTCACCGAGAGCATGCATCTCCTCGGCCGGACCGTCGGTGGCCCGGCTGCGTGTCTGACGTTCTTCCTCCGGGGCGGAGCGATGGTGGTGCCCTCCTCGCGTTCGTCCCTGGCCCGGTGTCGCTCGTTACTGGAGGAGTACCGCGACCTTCCGGCGGACTTCGGCGATGCGACGCTCGTGGCATTGGCCGAGGAGACGGAGACCTGGACGGTGCTGACCCTCGATCGGCGTGACTTCAGCGTCTACCGGGGTGAGGACGGCCAGGCGTTCGACGTCCGGCCCTACTGAGGCTCGTCCCCCTCCCACCAGGTGTCCGGCGCCGGGCGCTCCGTGGGCCACACCTGCCGCAGCGTGTCGTCCTCGTAGAGCCGGCCGCCCTTCATCACGTGCGTGATGGAGGTGGTGTTCCGGAGGTCCTCCAGCGGGTTCTCCTCCAGCACCACCAGGTCGGCCAGCTTCCCCTCCTCCAGGGAGCCCAGCTCCTGGTCCAGGCCGATGCCCTCGGCGCCCATGATGGTGGCCATCTCCAGCGCCGTGTGCGGGTCGGTGCCGCCGGAGGCCTGGGCCCACAGCTCCCAGTGGTAGCCGATACCCTGGATCTGCCCGTGGGCCCCGATCCCCGCGGTGGCCCCCTTCTCCACCATCTGCGTCAGCTCCCGGCTGATGGGCTCGAAGACGTGCTCCTCCTCCATGAACCAGTTGTCCCGCCGGCGGGTGAGCTGGGCCAGCTGCTGCTGCGGCGTGAAGCGCTGCATCTTCTCCAGGCCGTACGGGTTGTGGCGGCTGTAGAAGTAGTTCTCGGCCCACGGCCCGCCGTAGGCCACCAGGATGGTGGGCGTGTAGGTCACCTGGGTCTCCACCACCAGCCGGTCCACGTCGCTGTAGATCTGCATGTAGGGGAAGCTGTGCTCGTGGCCCGGGTACCCGTCGATCATCTGGGTCATGTCGAGCTTCATGTCCAGGGCGCCCTCTGTGGTGGGCATCATCTCCTGCTCGTGGGCGGCCATGAGCACCCACTGCCGCTGCTGACGGTTCCCGGCCAGGTACTGCTTGAGCGTCTTCGTGTGGAAGTACTCGGAGTACTTGCGCACCACCTCGTTGGCCTCCTCCTGGCTCCCGATGGTGGTCGAGGAGAAGATGCCGGGTCCGGTGGAGTAGACCCGCGGCCCGATCATCCGCCCGGCCTCCACCTGGTCGGCGTAGGTGAGCACGTCGGTGGTGGAGGTCTGCGGGTCGCGGCTGGTGGTGACGCCGTAGGCCAGGTTGGCCAGGTAGCCGGGCACCTGGGTCTTGTGGACGCCCCACGCGGGCCAGATGTGGGCGTGGACGTCCACGAAGCCGGGGACGATGGTCTTGCCCGACATGTCCCGGGTCTCGGCGCCCCCGGGCACCGACACCTCGGAGCTCGGCCCCACCTCGGTGATCCGGTTGTCACGCACGACGACCGTACCGTCCTCGATCACCTCGTCGCCGTCCATGGTCACCAGCCGGGCGCCGGTCAGCGCCACCGTGCCGGAGGGCACGTCCCGGTCGGCGCGGACGGTGATCCGCCGCTCCGCGGGCTCGTAGCCCTCGTCCTCCTCTTCGTCGCCCCCGGCCTCCGCGCCCTCCGCGGCGGCCCCTTCCTCTGATTCTTCCTCATCCACCTCTTCTTCGGCGGCGGTGTCCTCGTCGGCCTCGGCCTCGACCTCCTCGAGGCTGTCCTCCACGGCCCGGGCGCGGGCCAGGTCGTAGGTGAAGTGGGCGTTCCCCAGGGAGTAGTGCACCGTTTCCCCCTCGGGGCCCCAGGCCGGAAACTCGCCGCCGAGCTCCGTGAGCTTGCGGGCCGGGACCGAGGCGTTCTCGGGGCTCGCCACGTTCACGGTGGGCGTCTCGCCGCCCACGTAGGGGACCTCAGCCGTGTACAGGTGCCAGCCCACCTCGGCCAGCGCCCGCTCCCCCTCGGGGCCCATCACCACCAGGCCGGCCTCCCGGGGCTCGTCGGCGCCGGGCGGGGCCTCGCCCATGACCTTCAGGTGCGCCGTCCGGTCGGTGCCGTCGAAGCGCATGGAGATGAGTCCGTCCTCGGAGTGGTGCAGGTAGATGCGCCCCGGCCGGTCGGTGACGAAGTGGGGGTGCTGGATCCCGCTCGCCGGCTGGATCACCCGGGCGCGGCCGTTCTCACGCGCGGCGGGCGGGGCCTCCGGGTCGGCGGGCAGCCACACCAGGTCCTGGGCCGAGCCGGGGGCGAAGGGGCCGGCCGAGGAGGTGTAGGCCCGGGCCGGGCCGCGGATGGCGACGATGCGCTCCCCGTCGGGGCTCCACGCGGGCTGTCGGTAGACGGCGCCGATCTCGGTGAGCGTCTGCGGCCCGCCGGAGCCGTCGGCCCGCACCCGGCGGACGTGCCCGCCGGCCTCCTCGCCGCGGCCGCTCCAGGTGGCGTAGGCGATCCACCGCCCGTCGGGGCTCCACGTGGGCTGGGCCTCGGTGACCCGCACGGCGGAGGTGAGCCGGCGCGGCTCGCCGTCGGGCAGGTCCATGACGTAGAGCCGGTTCAGGGCCGTGAAGGCCAGCCGCGAGCCGTCCGGCGAGGGCACGGCGTCCCGGATCTGGCGCACGGTGAACTCGGCTGAATCGGGGATCTCGTACTTGAAGTCCAGCTCCGGGCCCAGGCCGATGTCCACCTCGGCCTCGAAGCCGATCTCCTCCGGCTCGCCGGCGCCCGGGGCCACGGGCACCCGCCAGATCGTGCCGTCCCAGGAGGCGATCAGGTGCTCGGAGTCCGGCGTGAAGCTCATCCCCGGGTACACGTCGCGGCTGGCCACCGACTCCTGGTCGTCCCGGTCCACCGGGTGGACCAGCCACCGCTCGTCGCCGGTGACCCGGTTCCGGATCCGGAGGCCCGTCTGGTCCTCGTAGCGGCTCCCGTACACCAGCCACCGCCCGTCCGGGGAGAGGGTGGGCCGGAAGGCCGACCCGTAGCGGTAGCTGCGCGTGAAGTGCTCGCCGGTCTCCCGGTCGTACTTGGCGATCTGGTACTGCGGCAGGTCGGCGTTGTACTCCCACGTGCCCTCGGCCTCGGCGTACCAGACGAAGCGGGCGCTGTCGCCGAAGGCCGCGCCGCTCATCCGCATCCCCGCGGGCTCGTCCACCAGCTGGATGCCGCTCCCGCCGTCCACGTGGTACATCCACAGCTTGGCGGCGCCGAACCCGCTGGCCTTCGAGCTCACCACGTACTCGCCCGAGGGGGTGAACTCGGGGCTGTGGTAGGAGGAGTGCTTGCCGCTGGTGATCTGCGTGGTGTCCTGCCGGTCGGTGGAGATCATCCACAGGTTCTCGCCGCCGGAGCGGTCCGAGACGTAGACCACCCGCTCGCCGTCGGGGCTGAACCGGGGCTGCACGTCGTAGCCCATGCCCGAGGTGAGCCGCTCGGCCTCGCCGCCCTCGATGGGCATCAGGTACAGGTCGCCCATGAGCTCGAAGACGATCTGCTCGCCGTCGGGACTCACGTCCAGGCTGATCCACGTGCCCTCCTCCGCCGTGAACTGCAGGCGGCGGGCCGGCTCCATGGGGAGCGGGCTCTTCCCCGCCGTGTCCTCCTGCGGGAAGGGGGCGGCGGCCGCGGCGGCCCGGCCCGGGGCGCTCTGCGTGAGCGCCGCGCGGTGGAGCTGCTGGTGCGGCGTGCCGTGGGCCTTCCGGTTGGCCTCGGCCCCGGCGTCCTGCTGCTGGGCCGGCGCCGGCGGGGCGGCCAGGAGCAGGAGGACCGCCGGGATCAGCGCGGCGGCGGAGGTCGGGCGGGGGACGGAGGGGGACGGGGATCGGTCGGGCGTCACGCGGGCTCCCGGTCGGGGGAGGCAGGGCGGGCTCGAAGGCGTGCAGGATGTGGTACGCCGGCGGCCGTGGCAAGCGAGAGCATCCAGCTCGCCCCATGACCGGTCGGTGAGGTCTGATGGAATCGTGTACCCGGCCCGCCTTCCCTCCCGAGCAAGGCTGGAACTCATGAGGCCAGGATGGTGGAATTGGCCGCTGGAGCTCACTGCTCACGTCCGAAGGCGGATGGTTGAACGCGCGTTCTCAGAGGTGGATCTCCGGAAGATGCTACATCAGGCGGAAGGCCTGAGGCCCGGACGGGTATGTGGACGCTGGATCGTGCGCACCTACGACGATGGGCAGGACTGGGAAGTGGTTGTGGAGCCGGACCACGACCGGCGCCTTCTGGTCGTCATTACAGCCTATCCTCTCACCGGGTGATGCCTGTGTCCGGTCGATATCTGGAAGTCACGTACCGGGACGGTGCCCCCCTCGCGGCCTACCTCTACCTGGCTCGCCGCCAGGGAGACACCTGTGCCCGGACGGAGAAGGTCGAGGACGGCCTCATTGTCGACTTCGATGAGGACGGCCAGCCCATCGGAGTCGAGATTACGGAGCCGTCTCTGATTGAGACAGATGTGGTCAACGACGTGCTGGAACGCCTCGGTCTCGCCCGCCTGAGCCCAGAGGAATTGGCTCCCGTTCGGGACGCCCGGACTCCCTAGATCAGCGCTACGCTCTTCCAGCCGCGGGAAGCCGACAGCGCTCCTCCGGCGGCGACCTGTGGGACGTCCGGACGCGGAACGCCGTGGTGAAGCTCACCTGCATGCTCCGGCTGTAGCGGCGACGCAGCCGGGTCCGCACGCCCGAGGGGAGGTCACCCCATGGTGGACCCCCGCCGACGCATCCGCTGGTTCCTGGCCGCCACCGTCGTGGCCGCGGCCATGGCGACGCTGTGGTTCCTGTCGCTGGACGCCGGCCCGGACGGCGGGCCGGGCTCCGACGCGCCAGGCGGAGAGGGGCCGGGGGTGGACTGGCGGCGGACCGTGACTGTGGACTCGGGACCCGGGCGGGTGGGCCCGTGGCGGATGAACCGCTCCGACTGGCGCTACGTGGACGACCCCACGGTGGCGCTGGACGGCCGGGGCCGGGCCGCCGTGGCCTGGGTCGACCAGGCGCGGAAGGACGTGCTCTTCCAGCGCTACGGCCCGGGCGGGGCCCCGCTGCTCGCGGAGCCGGCCAACGTCTCCCGCAGCCCCGGGGTCTTCTCCTGGCTCCCCCGGGTGTCCGTCGCCCCGGCGGACCCGGACCGGATCTACGTGCTGTGGCAGGAGATCGTCTTCTCCGGCGGGACCCACGGCGGGGAGGCCTTCTTCGCCCGCTCCACGGACGGCGGCCGCACCTTCGGCGAGCCGATCAACCTGTCCGAGACCGAGGCCGGCGCCGGGAAGGGGCGGCTCACGCCCCGGGTGTGGCACAACGGCAGCCTGGACCTGGCCACCGGACCCGGCGGCACCGTGTACGCGGCGTGGACGGTGTACGAGGGCGGCCTCTTCCTGGCCCGGTCGACGGACCGCGGCGACCGCTTCTCCGACCCGCTGCGGATCACCTCCGCCGGCGGGAGCGCCGGGCCGGCCCGGGGGCCCACGCTGACCGCGGGACCGGAGGGCACCGTCCACCTGGCGTGGGCCGTGGGCGGCGACCCGGAGGCGGACCTCCGGTACGCCCTCTCCCGGGACACCGGGCGCTCGTTCGTCACCCCACGGGTCCTCTTCCCGGGCCCCGGCCACGCCGACGCCCCGAAGCTGGCGCTCGGCGACGGCGGGACGCTGCACCTGGCGTGGACGGTGAGCCCGGAGGGCCCGGGACGCCGCTACCGGATCCGCCACGCCCGCGGACGGATCGACTCCGCCGGCGGTGGGCCGGCCTTCGGGGAGGCCCGCACCGTCGCCCGCGAGCCGGAGCGGGGCGAGGCCGGCGCCCGTTTCCCCCACCTGGCGCTGGACGCCTCCGGCGACCCGTGGATCGCATGGGAGCGGTATCCGCCGGGACGGCGCCGGCCCCGCGGGCTCGCCCTGGCCGCCTCCCCCGACAAGGGACGGAGCTTCTCCTCCCCCTCCCCGGTCCCGGGAACCGCGGACCCGGCGTTCGGGGCGAACGGGAGCCTGCAGGGCCTGCTGATGCGGAAGCTGGCCCTCGGGGCGGACGGCACGGTGGCCGTCGTGAACAGCGCCGTCGAGCCGGGGGAGGCCAGCCGGGTCCGGCTCTACCTGGGACGGGCGGGTCCTCGCTGACCCTTCCCCGCTGAGCCCTCCCCGTTGCGCCACCCGCCAGCGGGGGTTCGGATGACGGGGACGGAGTCCCGAGTCTCCCCCCGCCCTCCCCGACATGTCCCGACACCGGCGACGCGTCCTCTCGTACCTGGCCCTGGTGGTGGGCACCGCCCTGGTGCTCACGGTGGCCTACAACCTGGGCATGGCGGGCTGGGAGGACCGGCCCCAGCCGCTGTATCGCTCCTTCGAGGTGGTGGTGCAGAGCCTGACGACCACCGGCTACGGCGAGGACGCCCCGTGGCAGAGCCCGGGCATGAACGTCCTGGTCATCGTCACACAGCTGGCCGGCATCGGGCTCATCCTGACGGCCGTCGACCTCTTCGTGGTCCCCTGGCTCCGGACGGCCCTGGCCCCCACCGCCCCGGAGGAGCTCGAGGAGCTCGACCGCCACGTGATCATCTGCGGCCACACGCCGCGCACCGACACCTTCATCGACGAGCTCCGCGCCCGGGAGGAGGACTACGTGCTGCTCGAGGAGGACGAGTCCGCCGCCGGCGGGCTCCACGAGGAGGGATACTCCGTGATCCGGGGGAACCCGGAGTCGGTGGAGGCGCTCCAGCGCGCCCGGGTCGGCTCGGCCCGGGCGCTGGTGGCGGACGTGGCCGACGACATCAACGCCAGCATCGCGCTCACCGCGCGGGAGGTGCGCGCCGACCTCCCGGTGGTGACGCTGGTGGAGGACGCCTCGCTGGCCCGGTACCACCGCATGGCCGGGGCGGACGTCGTCCTCTCCCCCCGCCAGCTGCTGGGCGAGAACCTGGCGGGCCAGATCCCCACGGCCGTCACCGCGGCCGCCGGCGAGGGGGTGCCGCTGGGCGAGGACTTCGAGCTGGCGGAGATGGCGCTCGGCGAGGGGAGCGAGCTGTACGGCCACAGCCTCCGGGACGCCCGCGTGCAGGAGCGCTACGGCGTGAACGTCATCGGGGCCTGGGTCCAGGGCGACTTCGAGACCCCGGCGGATCCGACCCTCACGCTGGGCCGTGGCACCCGCATGCTGGTGGCCGGCCAGCCGGAGCAGCTCGACCGCCTGCGGGAGGCCACCGCCTCCACGATCCGACGCCTCTCGCCCCAGAAGACGATCCTCGCCGGCTTCGGCGACTCGGGCCGCGCCGCGCACGAGGCCCTGCGGGAGACCAGCGCCGAGCTCACGGTGGTCGACATCGACGACCACGAGGGGGTGGACGTCGTGGGCGACGCCTGCGACCCGGAGGTGCTGCGGGAGGCCGGGGTCGAGGACGCGGCGGCGGCCCTCTTCGCCATCGAGGACGACACGCTGGCCATCTTCGCCACGCTCGTGGCCCGCGACCTGAACCCGGACCTCCGGATCGTGGTCCGCGCCAACGAGGAGGAGGACGTCCCGAAGCTGTACCGCGCCGGCGCCGACTACGTGCAGTCCCTGGCCACCACCAGCGGCCGGATGATCGCCTCCACGGTGTTCGAGGACGAGGACGTGCTGACCTACGGCATGTCGATCCGGGTGATGCGGATCTCCGCCCCGGGCCTGGCCGGCCGGACGATCGGAGACGCGGCGGTGCGCACCGAGACCGGGTGCACGGTGGTGGCGGTGATCCGGGACGGGCGGACCCTCACCGGCTTCGACCCGAACGCGCTGGAGCTGGAGGACGGGGACGAGGTCGTCATCGCCGGGACGGACGAGGCCATCACCCGCTTCGAGGCGGCCTTCGGGTAGGCGACCGGCCGCCCGCGGTCGCAATCAGCCGTAATCAGCTCAGGTACGCCCCACAGCCGTAGCACCACAGGAAATCGTAGCCCTGCTTCTCGTGCGGTCGGATCAGGGGGTGCCCCGTTTCCTCCCAGTGGTCCCGGTCGTGGGACTCCATGGACTCGCAGCAGTGCACCCGGCCGCAGCTCTGACACACCCGGACGTGCTCGGTGCCCCCGCAGTCCGCGCACTGCTCCGGCCCGCCGGTCCCCACCGAGGGGTCCAGAGCGTCCAGGTGCGGGCAGTCCTCACGGTCGATGGTCTCGTCCTCGTTCGTCACAGCGGCCTCCGGTCCGGGTTCACCTCGACCCCACTCCACCCGGAACGGAGCGGCGAAGCACCGGGTAGGCAACATACATCGTCAGTATACATCACACTTCGCGCCGCGGGACTCCCAACCGTTTGAGGCCAGCATGATCCGCACGCAGATCTATCTCACCGAGGAGGAGAAGCGCGGACTCGCCGCGCTGGCCGACCGCACCGGACGCACCCGGAGCGAGCTGATCAGGGAGGCCGTGGACCGCTACCTGCGCCGGTTCCAGACCGAGGAGCGACGGGAGTTGCTCCGGTCGGCCCGCGGTGTGTGGAAAGACCGGGAGGACCTCCCGGACTTCGCTCGCCTGCGGCGGGAGCTCGACAGGGACGGCACGGAGGAGGGCGGACGGTGACGGCCGTGCTCGTGGACACCGACGTCCTGGTCGAATACCTGCGGGGCCAGGAGGCCGCGGCGGACTATCTCGAGACCCGGGAGGGTCTCCTCCACGTGTCGGCAGTGACGGTGGCCGAGCTCTTCGCCGGCGCGCGTTCGGACGAGGAGGGGCGGCTCGAGACGTTCCTGGAGGCGTTCTCGGTTCGTTCGGTGACAGCCGGTGTCGCGATGCGGGCCGGTTCGTTCCGCAGGGAGTACGGTGACAGCCACGGGACGGGCCTCGCCGACGCCCTCATCGCGGCCACCGCCGCGGAGGCGTCCCTTCCCCTGGCCACCTTCAACACCCGCCACTTCCCCATGCTCGAGCGGGTGGACCGGCCGTACGAGCGCTGAGCGACGCCCCGCTCAGCCCCCGAGCACGCCGAACCCGAACGACGCCAGGCCGAAGGTCGGGCTCCACAGGTAGTGCAGGGCCACGCCGGCCACGATCGCCGGCACGGTGGTGTAGACGCTGGCCACGATGGCCGCCCCGGGGTCCACGGCCAGGAGCGGGAAGAGGGCGTCGCCGTCCTGGCTGATGGCGTTGGCGGTGAGGGTGGAGAACGGGATCCCCCCCTTCACGTAGGCCTCCGCCAGCACGATCTGCGGCCCGCATCCCGGGATCAGGCCCACCAGCGCGCCGGCGACGGGGGCGAAGACGCCGGCGGCGGCCGCCAGCCCGGCCACGTCGATGCCCAGCAGGGACACCGGATACTCGTACAGCAGGTAGGCGGCCACCACCCAGACCGTGACGAAGCTGGTCTCCATGGCCGCGTGGGTGAGGGTGTCGTAGGCGCTGCCGAAGGACTCCCGTCCGTGGCCCACCTGGCCCTCGCCGATGTAGTGGCGTCCGACCAGGTACAGGTAGAGGGAGAGGGTCGTCCCGGTGATCCCCACGGCCGTGAACAGGCCGGCGAAGTCGACGCCGAGGCGGAGCGGGACCTCCGGGGCGCTCTGCACGAGATAGGTGACGCCCAGGACCAGGGCGAACGCCGCCGCCACCCACCACAGCACGTGGAGGGCGTGGCTCAGGGGCGTGAGGATCGGCGAGCTGCGGTCCGGCCCCTCGTCGTGCGTGTGCACCGGCACGTCCACGTCGCCGTAGTCGTGGGCCGGGTTCGAGCTGCCGCTGGCCAGTCCGCCGGACCGCCCCCCGTGGGAGAGGGCCGGACGCAGCCGGCGCACGGCCCGGTCCAGCCGCTCCACGCCCAGCCCGTAGGCGTCGATGGCGTAGCCGAAGCCCACCGCCGAGGCGAAGGCGATCCCGTAGGAGGTGGCGGCGGCCAGCGGCGCCTGCGTGAGGATCACGAACGCGGAATCCCCGGCCGTGGCCACCAGGGTCGAGACGACCGTGCCGAAGCTCACCGTGCCCCGGACGTAGAGGGGCATCATGACGATGGCGCCGCCGCACCCGGGGGTGAGTCCGAGCAGGGCCCCGGCCAGGGGCTGGATCGCCCGGTTCGACTCCAGGCGAGCGATCAGCGCCCCCTCGGAGCGATACTGCACGTAGCTGAACAGGAGGACCGTCACCGCCACGAAGGCGCTGACCTGGATGTAGGCGTCCCGCACGGACGCCGCGAAGATGTGGACCAGCTCGGAGGCCATCGGGACCGTCCCGGAGATTCCGCCGCGGGTGAAGCTGTTTAGGCGAGTTTAATCCGTAGTTTTTACTCGCCTAAATGTTTCGATGGACCCGGCCGGGACCACGACCGGCGGCCTACGTCACGTCCACCACCCGCCCCGCCGGCAGGAAGAGCAGCCGGGCCCGCACCCGGTCCAGCGGGACGCCGCGGAGGTCGGCCACGGCCCGCCGGTAGGCCTCCAGCTGCGGCCGGTAGCGCTCGGCCGCCTCCCGCAGCCCCTCCTCCCCGCCCTCCGGGTCGTCGGTCTTGTGGTCCAGGACCTCGGCCGCCGCGGGGGCCTCCTCCCCCCGGCGCCGGAACAGGACCAGGCGATCCACCTGGCCGGTGACCACCTCCCCGTCGGCGCGGCGCATGAAGGACCACTCCGTCTCCGCGGAGACGTCGACCGCCCCGTCCTCCAGCCGCTCCCGGGCCCGCTCCACCGCCGCCTCGCGGGAGAGCGCCCGCCGCACCTCGCCGGCCCGGAGCCAGCCCCGGAACGCCGACATCAGCTCGTCCACCTCGTCCTCCTCCAGCGAGGGCGCGGCACGGGCGGCGATCCGGCGGAGCTCCCCGTCCCCCGGCAGGCCGTCCTCGATCCACGGCACCTCCTCCAGCCACCGGTGGACCACGTCTCCGCGGACACGCGCCGGCTCCCCCCGGTCCGGGCGGAGCACGTCGCCGAGCCGGCGGACTCCCTCCGCCAGGTCCGACGGCGTCCGGTGCCGGAGCATGCGCCCGGCGCTGCGCCCCGGATCGATCCGGAGCCGGGCCGCTTCTTCGCCCCGCCCCCGCTCTCCGGCGGCCTCTCCCCCGGGCTCTTCCTCCCGGCCCGGCCCCCGGTGCCAGCCGGCGGACCCTCGCTCCAAAAGGACGTCGCCCTCCGCCCCGTCGGCTCCCTCCAGGCCCAGGCCCGCCAGGGCCAGGCGCGAGAAGCTGTGGGCGCCCGATCCCGGGTCGGCGGAGCTGGCCGAGACCATCAGGTGGACGGCCCGCTTCGCCCGGGTCACGGCCACGTACAGCAGGGAGAGCGAGTCCCGGAGGGCCGCCTCCTGCTGCTGACGGTGCGCCCGGGCCATCTCCGGAAAGAGCTCCCGCAGCCCCTTCTTCACGCGCGGGAAGACCCTGAGCACGCGGCCGGTGTCCGGATCGCGCTCGGCCAGCGCGGCGGGTCCCCCGCCGGCGCCCGTCAGGTGTCCGTTCAGCTCCGGGAGCACGACGGCGTCGAACTCGAGCCCCTTGGCCTGGTGGACGGTCATCACCCGCACCGCCGAGGCCCGCGGATCCTCCACCCGCTCCGACTCCACGAAGCGGACGAAGTCCCCCGGGCGCAGGTTCGCCCGCCGGTCCCAGCGGAAGCCGAGCTCCACCAGCTGCCGCAGGCGGCGCTCCTGGCGCGGGTCCAGCCGGGCCGCCTGCGTCAGCTCCCGCCGCACCGCCGCCAGGGTCGGGCCGTAGCCGTCCCGGACCAGGCGCGAGCGGACCCGCTGCGCCAGGCGGCGCGCGGCGGCGTCGTCCTCGTGATCCTCGAACGCCACCCGGTCGCCCAGCGTGCCCAGGGCGCGCCCCACGGGCGTCTCGGCCACGTGATAGCGGGCCACGGTGTCGCCGGGGTGGTCGGCCAGGCGCAGCAGGGAGAGCACCGCCGAGGCCGCGGCGGAATCGCGGACCGGGGTGCCGCCCTCCTCGCTGGCGTCCACGCCGCGGCCCCGCAGCTCCGCGATCAGGCGGGACACGGCCTCGTTCGTCCGCGTCAGCACGCCCACGCTGGCGCCGGGCGCCCGCTCCCGGAGCCGGGCCACGCGGGCGGCGGCCCAGCTCATCATCTCCTCCGGCGCCTTCGACCGCGTGCTCACCTCCGGGCCCACCTCCACCCGTACGTGTCCCGGGGCGTCCTCCAGCGGCGGCGCCGGGCGGTGGTCGCCGAAGGCGTCCATCCAGTCCCGGGCCACCCCGGCCCCGGCGTCCATGTCCGCCAGGACCGGGTTGGACGGCAGACCCTCGAAGAGCTCGTTCACGAAGTCCAGCACCACGGGGCTCGACCGCCAGCTCTCCTCCAGCCGCCCCTCGGACAGCTCCAGCTCGGCTCCCACGCGCCGCACCAGCGAGGGATCGGCGCCGCGCCATCCGTAGATGGACTGCTTGGGATCGGCCACCACCACGGCCGCGGTCTCCTCGCGCGGCCGGCCGGCGACCCTGTGGGCCAGGGGCCGGAGGGCGTCCCACTGCGGAGGCGCCGTGTCCTGGAACTCGTCCAGGAGGAGGTGGCGGGGCCGCCGGTCCAGGCGGTAGCCCAGGTCGTCCCGGCCCGTGGGGCCCGGCCCCTCGCCCAGTCGGTGGGTCAGGTCCTCGAAGCGGTATCCTCCCTCGTCCCGCTGTCGGCGCCGGTAGGCGCGGTCGAAGGCCTCCGCCAGCCGTCCCATGGCCCGGGCCTGCCGGTCGTAGTCGGCGCCGAGCTCGGCGGCGGCCAGCCGGCGGATCTCCTCCAGGCAGGCGGCCATCTCCGGAGGCGGCGCCTTTCCGTAGTAGGTGGGCTCGTCGTCCAGGGCCCCGGCGCCGAGCCCCCCGTCCAGGACCGCCTCCCAGTCGCCCTCGCGGAGCTCCTCCACGAGGTCCTCCGCGGCGCTCACCCAGCGGCTGTCCGGATCGCCGTCCTTCGTGGTCGCCAGCTCCGCCCGGGCGACGCGCGCAGCGAGCTCCTCCCGCGCCGCCTCCGGGTCCTCCGGCCCGGGCCGGTCCCGGAAGGGCGACCACGGCTCGTCGGCCCCGGAGCTCACCTCCCTCCACAGCCGGTGGACCGTCTCCACCTGCTCCATGAGGCGCCCGTGCACCCGGCGCGTGGCCCGCCCCCGGGCCAGCATCCGCACCAGCTCGACCCACTGCTCCCCCGTGCCCTCGGACAGCACGTCCTGCAGCGCCTCGGACCGCAGGCGCTCGGCCGTGGGCGTGTCGGCGATCTCCCACCCGGGCGGCAGGTCCAGCTCCGGCCAGAACCCCCGGGCCACGCCGACGAAGACGGAGTCCAGGGTGCCGATCTCGAAGCGGTGCAGCCGCGCCGCCATCTGCCGGAGCAGCGCCAGCGCGTCGCCGCGGGTGAAGTCGTCGGGCCCGGAGCGGGAGGCCCCGTCCAGGAGCGCCTCCCGGGCCAGCTCGGCCCGATCCTCGTCGTCGAGGCCGGCGGCGGCGGTCCGGGCCAGCACCCGGTCCAGGATCTCGCCGGCTGCCTTCCGGGTGAAGGTGGAGGCCAGCACCTCGTCGGGGCGTGCGCCCGCCTCCAGCAGCCCGATGATCCGGCTCGAGAGGTGATAGGTCTTCCCGGTCCCGGCGGAGGCGAGGACCAGCTCCCGGGGCAGCGGCGGACGGCTCACGCGTCGTCCTCCCCGTCCCCGTCGGCGGGGCCCTCGCCGGGAGCCGTCTCCCCGGCCCGTCCGGCCTCGGGGAAGAGCACGTCCAGCGGGTCGTCCCGGAAGGTGCGCCTCTCGCCCGGGCGGAACCGGAAGACGCCCTCCCGCAGCGTCCGCACCGCCCGCCGGGCCGCCTCGTCCGCCGCGTCCAGCTGCTCCCGGGTCCAGTCGGCCAGCAGGAGCTCGACGCCCTCCGAGGACAGGTGCAGGTAGCCCAGCTCCAGCCGCTCGCGGGCCCGGCCCAGGGAGTCCGGGAGGCCCGTCCGGCGGGCGACGCCGGGCAGCAGGTGACGGTAGAGGGGGAGCTGGAGGTCCACCCACCGCTTCTCCCCCCGCCTCCCCTTCCGGTGCCGGTCGTCGGGCGAGGACGGCGACTCGCCGGTCTTGTAGTCCAGCACCTGCCACTCGTCCCGCTCCTCGTGCCGGTCGATCCGGTCGATCCGGCCCCGGAGGAGCACCGGCTCGCCGTCGACCTCGAACTCGACGCCCTCCCCCTCCGGCTTCACCTCGGCGGCGGCGATCCTCCACCCTTCCCTCGCCCGGCGGGCCTGCCACCGGGCGAAGGCCCGGAGCCGGACCCGGAGGTGGCGCACCTGCAGGCGCACGGCCGGGTACGCGTCGGCGCCGAACCGCCGGCGGGCCTCGTCCTCCACCAGCTCCCGCAGGCGGCCCCGAATCTCGTCCGGGTCGGTGCTGTGGGCCGCGTCGGAGTCCGCGAAGCGGTGCAGCACCCGGTGCGCCAGGCCGCCGAAGGCCGGCGGCCCCAGCTCCCGGTCCCGGTCGCCCCGGCTCTCCAGCCCCCGGAGCCGCTCCAGGGCGAAGCGGTACGGGTCCTCCAGCAGGTCGCGGAAGTCGGTCACGTACAGCCGGGCCGGCGGCTCCTCCACGCGGATCACGGGCTCCGGCGGCGAGGGGAACCGCTCGCGGCGATCGTCCCCGTCCGCCCTCTCCCCGCGTGGACGCACGGCCGCGACGGCCTCCTCCGCCTCCTCCCCGAACAGGCGCTCGACCCGCTCCGCCAGCTCCCGGCCGGAGGCGGCCAGGAGAAGCCGGCTGGGACGCAGGGGGTCGCCGCCGGCGGTCCGCCGCCCCACCACCAGGTGGCTCTCCTCCCGCGGCCGGAGGCTCGCCTCCAGCAGATAGGCGTCGCGCCCGTGCCGGGAGCGGTCGTCCGAAAGCCCGAGCCGGGAGCGGAGGCGGTCGGGGAGGAAGGGGTCGCCGGCGGCGGTCCCGGGCACCGACCCGTCGTCCAGGCCCGTGAGGACCAGGGCCGGCGCGTCGTCCAGGTGGAGCTCCAGCCACCCCAGCATCTCCACGGCCGGGCGGACGGGCTCGGGCGGGATCGCCGCCCCGCGGAGCTCGGACAGCAGGAGGCGGACGGCGGTGGCGGCGGTGCACTCCGGGGCGGCGCCCTCCGGGAGCTCGGCGACGGTGGAGGCCTCGTCGGCGATCCGGGAGCAGGCCTCCGACAGGCGGCGGCCCGAGGGACGCGAGCGGTCCACCTCCCGGTCGCCGTAGACGCCCTCCAGGACGCCCAGGGCCGGCCCCATCCACTCCGTCAGGGGCCGTCGTCCCCGGAGCTCGTCCAGCCCCAGCGCGCTCCGGAGGTCGCCGAGCAGCCGCGTCATCTGCTCCTCCACCCGGGAGGCGGCCAGCGGCAGGGCGTCCGTGCGCTGCGGCAGGTGCTCCTCGAAGTACTCGTCCACCTCCTCCAGCGGCACGTCGAGCCGGCGGCCCACGTCCGGGTGACGGACCAGGGCGGCCAGGTCCGCGAACCGGCGCCCGTCCAGGTAGGCGGCGGTGGCCTCCAGGAGCCGGTACGGCGCGGTCTCCGGCAGCGGGGTCCCCGCGGCATCCCGGTGCGGCACCCCCAGCTCGCCCAGGCGCTCGGCCAGGTGCGGCGCCACCTCGTCGTTCGGCACGCCCACCGTCACCTCGTCGGGAGCCAGCGGGCGGCCGTCCCCGGCCAGGGCGGAGAGGGCGGCGTCGGCCTGTTCCGGCGGGCGGCCGCAGACGGTGAGCTCCGGCAGGACCAGCTCCCGCTCCACCCAGGGATCGGGCCGGACGGCCCCCAGCTCGTCGAAGCCCCCGGCGAGGTCGGCCGGGGCGTGGATCAGCGGCCGGACCGGGGCGTCCAGCCGGCGGAGCATCTCCCGGGTGACGCCGGGGAGCTCCACCACGCCCACGAGCCACACGGGCCCGTCGGCCGCGAGGCGTCCCTCGTCCAGGGCCCGGCGTCGGGCCTCGTGCCGGTCCGCGACCCCCAGATCCGCCAGGCCCTCCAGGTAGGCCTTCTCCACCCGGGCCAGGGCCTGCCACCGGTCCCCGTCCTCCAGCTCCGGGTCGGAGGCACAGAGCCCGGCCACCGCTCCGAAGTCGTGGCCCTCCGCCGCCACGTCCTCACGCAGGCCGGCCATCACCCGGCCCAGGCCGTCCCACGCCGTCAGGTCGTCCTCCTCCGGGGGCTCCGGAAAGACGGTCTCCAGGACGCCCGTCGGCACGGAACGGAGCGCCCGGGCCCACGCCCGCCGGGCCAGGAGGCTCCCGGCCCGGGGACGAGCGGGCTCGTACAGCAGCTCCGGCAGGACGCCCGGGGTGACCGTCCGGGGCGGCGGAACGGGTCCGGCGCGGCGGTCGCCCTCCTCCAGCAGGAGCTCCCGCAGCCTCCGCCCGGCGCGCCGTCCGGGGAGCACCACCAGGGCGCGGTCCAGGGACGGCGCGCTCCCGTCCGCGTGGGCGTCGGCGAGCCGTCGGGCCGCTGCCGGGAGCGCCGGCTCGTCCCATCCGAGAAACGTGCGTTCGATCACGGTGGGCGGGAACGTCGCGGAGGGCAGCGCTCAGTACAAGCTCGGGCACGGGCGGGCGCGGGCCGGCGGGCAGCCACGGGAATCGGACGGGGCGTCCGCGGGGGGTACAGACATGACGAAAGCCCGGATTGGCCTTACGGCACCAATCCGGGCTCTCGCTGCGCTGGCGAGGTCGGCTCCGCTGATGTGGTACCGCACCGTAATGCGGTCGGAGCGTCACTCTTTCCCTCGACATCCAGGGCCTGACGGCCCCGCTGTCTCAGGGGTCCCCGTTCCCGGGACTCACGACTGGGGCCAGCGACCTCACAGCCGGCTCACTGGCACCACACAGCCAGCGAGCAGTGCCGGACGACCTCTCGATCGACCGGCTCCACCGAGGTTCGACCTTTCCCTCTCGGGTCCGGC